>JANQRV010000395.1 GCA_028284395.1 Saprospiraceae bacterium | reverse complement strand
TCATCGATGAAACATTCGATGGCAAATTTATTGGGACCGTGGCCAACGGCACGCCAATGTTTCAAGCGAATGCCATGGGGAACAATGCGCAACTCGGCGTATTGATTGGGGATGCCGTAAAACTTATTCTTGATTCCGCTGGCCAGCAAGCGATCTCCGTCTCCGATGATAAAATGGGAGAGACCAGTCAATTTTCCGGCAGCATCGGTCGTTGCGGAAAGGCGTTGAAGCGACATCGGGCGGTAGGTGCCGTATTGCAGATCATCTTCTCGGGTCCAGACCAGTTTTACCGGACGGGGAGCCACATGCTTGGCGAGGTGTCCACACTCCGTTACAAAATCCGTTAGAGATCTGCGGCCCAATCCACCTCCGAGGTATTGCAAATTGATCTTTACGTTTTCGGGGGCAATGTCCAGTAATTTCGGGATGCCTAATTTGGGATCGAATCCCTGCTGACTACCCACCCAAACTTCTGCGCTTTGTCCATCGGCAGCGACTTGTACAATGGAGTTTAGTGGCTCCATTTGGGCGTGGTAGACGTAATCGTTCTTGTAATCTGCCCGGTAGGTTTTATGGGCTGATCTTTCTGCTTTCGCGTAATCTCCTTCGTCGGTAACCACCTTACCGTCGGTGCGCGCTGCTGCTGTTTTTTCGTATAAACTATAAACCGCTTCGGAGTCAAAACCACTGGCTTTGGCATCACTCCAGTCAATCTCCAGGTGTTGTTTGGCCTTCAGTGCTTGTTCTAATGTCTGAGCGATCACTCCGACCGCATAGTCGATGGTTACTATTTTTTCGATCCCCGGCATGGCCAAAATGGCGGCCTCATTTTTTAAAGTGGGCCGTGCTCCGTGCAAGCGGCCTCGTTCGTAAACCCCGTACAACATATCGGGCAAGCGTATGTCGATGGCAAATTGAGCGGAACCATTCACTTTTTCGGGGATGTCCGTCCGGGGGATGTCTTGACCGATCAGGCGAAATTGTTTGGGGTCTTTCAACTGGTCTTCCCGGAACTCTGGTAAGGAGTCCGGCATTTTCAAAAAGGGGACAATGGCTCCGTAATCGATCTTCCGATTGCTTTTTTGGTGGATTACCAGACTGGGTTCTGTACTCAATTCCCCGATGGGCACCTGCCACTCCTGTGCAACACTGTGCAATAATACGTATCTGGCTTGGGCGCCTGCCTGGCGCAGGGTGGGGTAGTAGCCCTTGGTAACCCGACTACCGGCCGAGAGCATCCGTTTTCCCCTGGAACCCCATCCGTCAGATCCGTAGATTTCTGCTTCCTGGGGCGAAAATTCTACCCGGACTTTAGCCCAGTCTACATCCATTTCTTCGGCGAAAATGACCGGCAAGGCCGTCATCGAGCCCTGGCCCATTTCAGCAGCCGGATTGTAAATCGTTACGATGCCGTCCTCGGAGATTCTTACCCAGACCGTCACATCGTGCTTTTCCAATTGTTCGACGATCTGTTCGGGGCTCGAGCAGGAAACCAATTGAGGAAGGATACCGGAGGCTCCTATAAAAAATGCCAGTCCGCCGGATTGCTTTAGAAAGGACCGCCGGTCTACTTTATGATTTTGAGAAATAGTTTTCATAATTCTGGTTTAGCATATTATTGACGACTGGATAGCAATGTTCCCGAAGCAGTTTGGATGGCTTCCAGGATTCGCAGGTAAGTGCCGCAACGACAAAGATTGCCGTTCATATGGGTAATGATCTCTTCTCTGGTCGGATTGGGATTGTCCTCCAGTAGGGTAGCGGCCTGCATGATTTGACCCGACTGGCAATAGCCACATTGGGGCACTTGCACTTCGATCCAGGCCTTTTGCAACGGATGGTCGTTGTTTGGAGAAAGACCTTCGATGGTGGTGACTTTTTGTCCGTCGGCCACGGCATCCACGGTCATAGTACAGGACCGTACGGCAGTGCCGTTAACGTGAATGGTACAAGAGCCGCATTGCCCGATCCCACAGCCGTATTTGGTGCCGGTCAGGCCAAGGTGTTCCCGCAGCACCCAGAGTAAGGGAGTGCCTTCCGGAACATCTACGCTGCGTTTTTCTTGATTGACTTCGATTGAAAAGGTAGCCATATCTGGTAGGTTTGTTGACCAGAAATATACTCAGAATATGTCTAAAACGGTAGTAATTTGATGGATTATGGTAAGGTACAGCTAAAAGAGGAAGGGCAAGTAGGCTCCACCCGAATAACCCTCAAGTTGAAATTGAGTGGAGCCTTTTATTCGGTTAGGCGTTTGCTCGTGATTCCCGAGACCGGTTGTCAAGGAATTTTTCCAACAGATCCGGTACTTTTTCGAATGCTGCCGATAGGCCCTTGTTGGTTTTAGTGCCAATAAAGGAGATCTGATCGCCACGGGAGACAAGGAATCCGATGGGCTCAATGCCGACGCCGGCTCCGGCTCCTCCTCCTTCACCGTGACCTTGTTTGGCATGGTCCCCTTCACCGGTACCACCGCCGAAGCCCATCCCGGCTCGAATGACGGGTATACAGCTGAATTCACCCAATTGAAAAGATTCACCGATAACGGTTTCGGTATTCACTTCAGAATGGAGAAACGAGGTGACTTTCTCCAGGATGCTATCAAAATTCATTTGCATGATCTTAGTATTTTGGTTGTGATGATTTTATGCTATAAGAGCTCTTAGGATCCTGTAACCTCGGGTTTCGATGATCAGGCGAAAGTAGCACCGGCCCTGATAATTGATCCTCAGATGTTTGCCTTTGCTTTGGAAATAGTGAAAAACGGGAAAGAGGTAGCTGTTGATCAAGTAATCATCGGTATCCAGGTCCAATTGCAATTCCTTTATCTGTAAAGCGCCAAGCAAACGTTTGATCTTCTTGGGTGCTAGGGTAGGCTTGAATTTCCGTTTCTTTTTGGTCTTTTTTTGCTTCTTTGTGGTGCTCCTTGCCAGAAGAGACCAGCTTTTACGCAAAAATAGAATTTGAATTTCTATGAGCAGGTCCGCCTCAGCAAGTAGCAAACGGGAGGAACCCAGTCCACGCCACCGGAGTGCTAACTCGCCGCGATCTGAGTCGCATCTCAATTGCAGCGGTGCCGTTAAAAACCACGTCAAAATGAGCAGGAAAGCAATCAGGATGATCCCGGCAAACATATTGTTGAGTTACTGGATAGTCGGTATAATCGGTCGATCGAAAAGTGGAGTCTGCCCACATTGCATTGTGGGCAGACCCTTACCATAATTGGCTATGCTATCCAAAATGTTAAGAAACTTTTACTTCTAGTTGCTGCGGAGCTTCCACTTCCTTCTTGCCCAAATGAATCTTTAAGACACCTTCTTCATAATTTGCCTTCACTTCGTTGGTATTTACATTCTCTGGAAGTTGAAATGATCTGGAAAAGGAACGGAAGCTGTATTCCTGCCGACGATAATTCTTATTTTCTTCCTCGGTGCTTTCGCTTTTTTCAGCCGTTACATTGAGCAGCCCGTCCTTGACATGAATCTTGAAATCCGTTTTTTGCATGCCCGGAGCAGCCAATTCCAAAAGGAAGCTTTCATCTGTTTCTGAAATGTTGACGGCCGGCATTTTTCTACCGTTCCAAAAAGCATTCAGGAAATCTTCGTCCCATCCGATGTTGTCAAAAAAAGACGGCATGGAAGGGAATTGATCCCGGTTTCGATTCCATTTGATTAATGACATATTCGCATGTTTTTGTTAGGAAATGATCAACACTATAAAGATACCGACAATGGATCCTCCGTGAAATGATCTTCCGCACATCGATCCCTGATAATTGTCAACCCGAAACTATTCGGAGAAAAAGAGAATCGGGGAGGAGGTCTGAAAGGTTAATTGTTTGGTAATGCTTGGATTAAAGATGCGGTCCAACAGACTTCGGTGCTGGTGATGCATGACCAAGAGGTCTATGCCGTTATTCTCCACAAAGTCATTCAATCCTTCGGTGACATTTTTTGCCGGGTTATTGTGAAAACTGATGGCTAACCCGGGGACATTCTCGCTGAAAAAATCAACCAGTTCTTCCATGGGCAGACCAGACGCTTTCTTAGATCCCACATCGATGTGAACGACTTTGATGACCGGATGGAATGCTTCTAAGAAGCGACTCATCTTCCAGATGTAATAAGGGTCTGTATTGGCGAAGTCGGTCGCAAAAGCGACCTGGGCAATATCCTTCAGTCGGAAGTGTTCCGGGATCACCAAAACCGGACAGGGAGCCCGACGAATCGTCGTCGAAGTAGTACTGCCCAGGATTTTTTCCAAAGAGGAGTGTTCTCCCTGAGTCCCCATAATAATGAGGTCCACTTCGTCTCTTTCTGCCACATTTAGTATGGTATTGGTTGGGAGACCAATTTCGATATTGGACTCAATGACGGGGAGCTGGTCGATCACGTGATCTACCTGAACCTGGGCCAAGACGGTTTCTGTGAAAGCCTCTAGTGCCGTTTTAGCGACTTCCATTCGATTCATCATAGCACCCGAACCCAGGGTAGGAAAGTCGGTCACATCCGATTCCGGAACAACGACGTGCAATAATTGAATGCGGGAAGGCCCCTCTTGTTGGTTGGTAAAGAGGATGGCATTCCTGAGGGCGTTGAAAGCCGCATTGGAAAAGTCGGTCGGGAAAAGGATCTTTTGTTCTTTATTCATCGGAATGGTATTCAATAAACTTTTATTCGGAAATGGCCGGCATCAAATCGGTACCCGGGCGGTTTGTATGTCCAGACTGACAATCTGATCTTGTACGATTAACAGCTTGACCCGGAAGATGCCTTTAAGAGTACGCAATTCACCGATCAGGTAGGTACTTTGATCTTTCTTGGATTTGCCCCGGTGTTTCTCGACAAACTGTTCCGGTGCGACATCAGCAAAAAAATCGCCCAGTATTTGCTCGCTTGCTCTTTTGGAGGAAGCTTCCTCTCCATTGTAGGAAGTGAGATTGATGGGGTCGGCCAGAAATGCGGACAGAGCAAAGGCGTTGCCTTCCGCAAAAGCATTCGTTACTTCATCTATGATACTGGACGGAGGGGGGTAGGCGGCCAGACCAAGCAAGCCGATTGCGGCAAATATTATCAATAACTGTTTCATTTTTTATCAGTTTAAAAAATTTACAAATTTCACAATCTTGGCCGCTGACCGGCAACCTCTTCACCCAGTTGTTGGGCCAATTGAACCGCGACCTCCACATTGGACTCGTCGAGGCGGGATTCGTCATTTGGTCGCATCAGGTATAGTGAAACCGATCGCAGCACGTTGCCTTCTTTTTCTTCCAGCAGCTGTTTCAACTGGCGTTCCGCCCTCTTCGTCGAACCACTCCCAAGGGTGATGGCAACAACATTTTTGCCCCCCAACGAAGGCTGTTGTCGGATGTATCTTGAAACCGCCCAGTCCGGAGCCCAATTGTAGGTGTTGGTACAAAAAGTATACAAGTCGAATTCATCCTCTACCTCATCAAGAGCAGCAACCGAAGCAACCGTTACCGACCAATCTCTGGAAGTGAGCCCCTCCGCATAGGCGCGGCAGACTCTAACGTCCAGATCGTAAATCGGATCCGGGTCAAAGACGACCAGGGCTTTGTTGGATGATACGGGATCCCCCACTACAAAATGAATGGCTTCGCCGGTAGCCTGGACAAAGAAAGTGGCCAGTGTCCAGAGCACCAATATCACTGCCAGTGCCCTAATAAGTATTCTTCTTACTTTGTACATGGCCTATGGTTGTTTTTAAGGATCTATTTTCGGGTTTAACCACTCCCATACTGTTCAAGTGCGTCAGGATCTCAAAGCCGATCTCATCTACCGGGTGAGCGGAATTGGAAAGCAGAACGACGGCGGTTTGACTGCTCTTGACGAAGCCGATGAAGCAGCGATATCCCGCTGTTCCGCCATTTTGCCAAATGACCGGTCGGTTACTACTTTTCGTTAGAGTCGTGCTAAACCAGCTGTAGCCCATGAGTGCTTTGCGTTCGACTTTGGGTTCGATCACGTCCAGCCGGGCTTGCTGTGCTTGCTCAAAGGCAGCGGAGAGATTGGTTTGTTCTTCCTGCAAATTGGCGGATGCAAAACGCAGCAGGTCGGCAGCGGTAGATTTAAGTCCTAAGGCCGGTCCCATGGCGTCGAATTGCCAAGGTGCTACTTCCTTGCCCTTTTCATTGTGCCCGGGAGCCAACCTTCCGAGTTGACTGGGAGATAAAGACAATTTGGTATCATTCAGGTCAAGTGGTTTCAAAACTTCATCGGTCAGTAAAGTTTCAAATGGTATTTGACGGATTTCCGCCAGGACGTTACCCAGCAGGCCAATACCTAGATTTGAATAGTGATAAGTCGCTCCGGGCGCTGCAAATAAATTGTATTTGGCGATCCCTTCAAACAATTGATTTTTGGACAGGTCGGAAAAGTCGGCCTTCTTCCGCCGCTTATTTTTCATCGGGTTCCACGGCTGTAAGCCCCGGGGTGCGTTTCGCAGGCCGGAGGTATGTGAAGCCAGATCGCAGAAGGCAATGCAGGCATCCGGTGTAAACGGATCGGGAACACACGATAAGATACGATCCGAATCGTAAAGGCTACCGGGAGTAGAGTTGTCCATGCTATTACAAACAAGAAACTGATAGCTGGGAACATCAATGGAGCTGGGCAAATAGTCTTGTATGCGATCACCGATGTCGAAATGACCGTCGATAGACTGCGTCATCATCAGGGTAGTGGTGAAAACACTGCTGACCGATCCGATTTCGAAAATGGTATTTTCGTCCGGAGCCATCTTATTGTTGGCACTCAATTGGCCAAAACCCTGGATATCGGCCTGGTCTTCCTGAATGACGCCAACTACCAGGCCACGATGCCCTTTTTCGTTAACGTACTGTTCGGCAAGACCCCTGATCGAACCCTCAATTAGGCCTTGTGCAGAGACTAGTGCCGTCAATAATAGGCAAGAGATGGCCGTTAAAAGGAACTTTTGGATAATCATAGGACTAGTTTTTAGATGCAGAAGGGTGATTTTGAAAGAATTCTTTTACTTGTGCCGCCATTTGATTGGTGGTGATGCTGTCTTCCGTTTCAACGGCCAATACCTTTGGAGCAGGTGTGGTCAATGCGCGGAAGAACTTGTCTAACTTATTCTTCATTTGCGCCGGCCCAAAGAGATATAATTCCGTATTGGGTTCAAGCGCTGCCAAAATGCTCTTGAAGAAATCTTTGGTCTGGTGTTTTTCTCTTTCCAGAAAAGATTTTTCCTTAACGGTGATAACCGGTCCGTAGACGGTCTTGCTGCGATCTCCACCCACCGGATGAAAGTCTTCGATGCCGGATTCTATGACCTTAGTGGTCGCTGCACCCTGTTGATCCAGATGGATGAGGTAAGCTTTCTTCTTATCGATCCAAATTCCCGTTCTCTTTTTCATAAAGGCGTTTTGTTTACCATAAAATTAGAGGTAGGCTTACAGAGATCTGTTGATAAAAGTCATTGATCGGCCTGATATCCATCACCTTACCCCGATTGCCTGAAAGCTAACTTGATGATCAGTTACAATCTTTTCGTCGAGAAACAATTAGCCTATGAGAAGTTGGATGTTTTATACATTGATGGTCAGCAGTTCGCTTTTTTGGCAATGTGAACCTCCGGTTCAATTCTCCGGTGCGCAACCAAAAGGTGTCGATCAAAGATATACCTTCGAGGAAGCCCACCAAGGTATCTTTTATTGTGCCAGCGATAGTGCTTGGGTTCTTCTGACCCCCAATACCCTTTACAAGGAAAAGGCCTATTCCTTTTTTCTGGATCGAGCGGAATTTGAAAGTGAGGCGGCAGAACAGTCGTACGGAGACCAAGTATTTTTAAAGGAATTGAATCAGTATGCGGAGATCAACTACGTAAATGATTCGATGCTTTTTTGCACGACTTACTTGCGGGACACGCTGTTTTCTGTCGACAAAGACCACGTCTTAAAAATGTACAAAGGCAGGTATGTCTTGAATACCCGATTGACCAACGAAAACTGGGACGTTAAGTTGTTGAGCGTTGATGCTGCCGGCGACCTGACCCTGGAGCAGACGAAATATCCGGACGATCTTCGACAGCTTCAAGCCATTACCTCGACCGAAGACATTTCCTACCGCGGGCGGGAACAGGTACTCATCAACCCGACCAAAATAGAATTCAAAAAATTGCTAAAGACCAAACTTATTTTCGAGGAATGCAATTTCTTCGAACGGGTCCTTCGTCGGACTCCAATTTAAAACCAACATCACTATGAAAAGAATTTTGTGTGCTACCGACTTTTCTGCAGCATCGGAAAATGCATTGCGCTATGCAAATGCATTGGCAGAGACCATTTCTGCCCAACTCGATCTCATCCATGTCTATCACTTGCAGCCCGCTCAAACCAGTCATTTTGTTATGCCGGGCTCCACCGAGAATCTGTTGCAAGAAGAGGAACAAAAGATTCGGAAGCATCTAATGGCTACCGCAGCGGCCTGTGATATGGAGGTTTCCGACGGTCAATTGATCCCGGTTTATGGCCTGTTTACCAGTTTTGAAATCGTAGAATTTGCCAAAGAAAAAGCCTATGATTTGATCGTCATGGGAGTGCGCGGCGAACATAGCCTGGAGGACAAACTCATGGGGACCGTCACCACACACACCATGTTACAGGCCCCTTGCCCGGTTATTGCAGTTCCGCAAAACGCTTCCTTTCAAAAAATCGAACACATTGCTTATGCAACTGGTTTTGCACCGGAAGACGATGTGGTGATTGCCGGATTGGTTCGGATGGCCAACCTGTTGAAAGCCCGACTGCACTACGTGCACGTGAGCAAGCAAAAGAAACAAAAAAGAGGCGATGCGGGCGAAAATCGGTTGATCCTTAGTCAGGAACTGGAGCCTCCTTTTGTCGATTTTACCTGGGTAGAAAACGAATCCATACTACAAGGGTTAGACCAATACATAAAGGACCAAAAGATTGACCTATTGGCCCTTTTTATTCCCGAACGTCGGTTGTGGGAACAATTGTTTCACCGTTCGGTCTCTCGGCGTATGGTCTTCAATACGGAGATCCCGTTAGTGGTATTTCATCAATAACGGCAGCACTTATGACGATGCCGGGGCCTGAATGGCCAGTATGGGTGTTTTAGAGTGATAGGCCATCTTTTTGGTTCGACTGTAGTTGGCCAATTCCTCCCAGAAGGATCGCTTGTGGGTCAGCATGGCGAGGATGTCGATGTTTCTATCTTCGATGAACCCGATCAGGGTTTTCTCCATGTTGATGCTGTCGATGACTTCGAAATTTAGATTCGCCTCATTTTCGAACTCCTTTTTGAGGGCATCAAGACGATGATTGAATTGTTCGGTGTGAGCAAGGTCAATGTGCACACAAGTGACCTGCGCATCGAACTGATTCGCAAAGTCGATCGTCTGGCGCAAAGCAAACTTTTCCTCCTCTTTGAAAGAGGTGGTAACCGCAATATTGTCGATAATGCCATCAAACTGACCGGCTATCGGTACAGCAAGTACTGGACAAGGAGCATGCTCCATTACTTCACCGGCAATACTGCCGAGGATGATTTCCTTTAAACCCGAAGCACCGGTTGTGCCCATGATGATCAGGTCGGCTTCGGTCCGATTGGCCTCCCGAACGATCGCGGCCATGGCACTTCCTTCCTCAATGTTTTGTCGGATGGTGATGCCCGCCATACCCGCACCAGCGGCTGTTTCCTTGAGATCCGAAACGTGTGCCTCAAATTTCTTGTGCTGCTCGGCCCGAATGCTTTTATAGGCTTCCTCCATGGTGCGTGGCAGATTCCCTCCTCCCCGAATATCTGGGACCTGGAAGGCATGGAAGATTTCCACTTCGGCGGATAAATGTTGAGCTACTCCGAGAGCGTAGAGATAGGCCTGACTGGCGGCCTGCGAGTAGTCGGTCGGGAATAAGATCTTTTTCATATGAATTTTGCTGTGTGGTTATGCTACCCGTAAGCAAATACGATCAAATCGTAGGTAGTAATTATGCCCTGTAAGTTACCATCTTGGTCGATGACAGGCAAACAATGAAAGAGATTTTCCTTAAAGATATCTGCCGCCCTGGAGATTGGATCGTTTTCGGACAGCGTCACTACTTTTTTATGCATCACTTCTTCAACCAAAAGAGAATTCAAGACGGCTTCATTGTAATCTACGCTCTTTTTGGTCTTGAACAGGGTAAATCCGTGTAAAACCTTGTTGAGATCATTACTGCTGAGAATACCTATCAGTTTGCCATCGTCGTCCGTGACCGGCATGTGGTGAATGCCGTGTTTGGAGAATAAATGCCGAACTCTCGACATCAGATCTTTTCCGGATACGGATACGACCGATTGACTCATGATCTGAGATACCGGTGTGAATGTTTCGAAAGATGGATTCATGATGTATATTTTATTGCTGAAAATGCATAATTAGTAACGGGATCTTCGTGGCGAATGCCATTTCCCTGGTTTTGCTATGGTGGAACAGCCCGGTCAGGAAACTCTGATGGCGGGTTGCCATGATCAATAGATCAATGCTTTGTTGTTCGACATACTTCGTTAAGGCGGGCAATACCTTCGGGCCCCGAATATCGGATACGATGAAATTGGCCGTGGATTCCTGTTCTACCAAGATCGGGGCGGTTATTGTTTCCTGGACTTCATAATCCCCTCTCTCATTGGTGACGACATGTACAAAATGAACTTCTTCCCGCTGATAGTCAGCGAGCAGCCCAAATATCCTCTGTAATATGACCTGGTCTCCAAAGTCGTGATTGCTGGCGTATAAGATCTTTTGAAACCCGGTAAAATCACAAGCCTCAGGGATGAGCAAGACCGGGCAGCGTGCGTCCCGGGCAACGGCTACCGAAACCGAACCGAATACCTTTTCTAGGATACCGCGTTCTCCGGTTGTACCCATGACCATCAAGTCGAAGTCCGCCTTGGAACGCTCGGTTATAGTGTCGATGGGGACTCCAGCTAAAACCTTCGGTTCCAGATCGATAGTGCCAGCGGATTCATGCCCACTAACCACCTCTTCGATAAAAGCATTTAATCGTGCTTCCTTCTCCTCAAAGAAGGCCTTGCTTGGGATCCGGGTATAGGGGAAGGCAGGATCTAAGTGGGGGTGATATACGTGCAGTACCTCTAATTTGGCCTTCACCTGACCGGCCATATCCAAGGCAACGGTAAGTGCTTTTTTGGCCGTCGGCGAATAATCAACCGGAACAATGATTTTTTTCATAGTGAGTCAAAAGAATTTATTCCCCTGCAAGATGGATCATTCATAAAAGGGGAGGGGTGACAAAAGTCATCCCATCCGCATGAGATTGATCAAGAGGCTCTAGGTTGTCAGCCCTTAACTTGCCGGGGAAATGTTGATTAGTAAATCGAAAATGGATGGGCACCCTTTGGTGCCGGTGCATGATAAATCTACGAATATGCTAATTTCTGATGACAAAAGATTGATCGATATTCAAAAGGAATTTTCAACAAAATTTCCTTATTTAAAGCTTGAATTCTACGCCAGCGAACACGGTTCGTTGGAAGGATCACCAGCCAGTGCTCAACTGGATTTGCAACAGACCGTACGTGAAGTGCGTTCCATTCACGATGAAGGAGACCTGAGCATCAATGGCCATGTAAAGGTCAGTACACTGGAAGAGAATTTTTCCCGCAAGTACGGATTGAATGTCCAGGTTTTTCGCAAATCCGGCAGTATATGGCTGCAAACGATCTCTACTGACGAATGGAGTCTTGCTGAGCAGAATAGAGCCGGGGTCTAATTGCTTCTACCACAACCATACATCAATGAACAAGATTTTACTGCCGACCGACTTTTCTGAACCATCCA
>JANQRV010000378.1 GCA_028284395.1 Saprospiraceae bacterium | reverse complement strand
GACTAGAAAAATGCAGTGAAAGGTTCGGCGACGATTTGTCAAAAGCGTTATAACTCATACCAGGCTTCCATTTTCTGGCGTTCGCGAATGCGATCAATTCTAGCCTGCAAGATTTCGATGGTGAAATAGTCGACTGTTTCGCTGGTTTTTCGAAGCACGTTTAGCATGTCTTGTGCAGCATTTAATTCTTCAAGGGCAAGATATTTCTGTATTTCTTTGACGGCTATTTTATCGACCTTGGTCAATCGCGCAAGGAAGTCACTTTCTACTGGAATTTGGGTAGATTCAATGGTCCCATTATTTTCCTTGATTTTAGCAATAGGTTTCCGTTTCGCCGTCTTCAGGTTTTCTTGAATTTCCCGTTCAAAATTATGGAGGTTGGCAAAATAGATGCGCGAATAAAATTCCGGGTCGGAACGTTTAATGAAATTTACGGTTGATAACGCTTCTGCAAAGCGTTTTTTGCGCATATCTGTTTTGATGTTTTCTTCAATGGCTCTTAAATTGTCTACGTCAAACAGCACGAACGCAAGATCGAAAGTGCCGGTTTGCCCTTCACTAGTAATGGGAGAAACTGCTTCATAACCTGTTTTTTCGACCAGGAAGGTATAGTTGGAGCGATCTTTATATTCAACGATTTTGAAGACCGACCGGCCGTTAGAGCTGGTTCTGGGAAAGTGTTGGGAGTCATCCACCTTCACCGTTGCATTATTAACCGGAAACAGTCGCACGGATTGGGTGGTTGTATCCAATCGGATCTCTAAGGTCTGGATTGATACGTCATAGATGCCTTTAATAAAAGGAACCCATCCGGAATTGAGAGATATGGCGGGTAAAAGAAACAGCAAGAGTATCAGCTTCCTCTTCATAAGGCTACATTTGGATTGACCGTTGGCAGATGGCCAGTCAGTATAAACGGGTTATTATTTGCTATCGTGATTGGTAGCAGTTGCTGAGGGGTAAAATGATTGAATATTACTGCCTGAAGTTAGAGGGATCGGGAGGTTGTCAACAAATTTATGGAAATTAGACCATAAAAACAACGCGTCTGTGCATCGATTAGCGAGGAGATACAAAAAAAAGGTGAACAGCTCTTCTATATTACTGGTTTAGAGACAATTTATTGTAAATGCAAAAAAGTAATAATATGTTGAAGCCTCAGCTCATTTTTGAGAATGTAGTTGTAGGGTGGAGTATCACACCGGTTGTCCGCCACATCAATTGGACGATCCGTAAAGGTGAGCACTGGGTTGTAACTGGGGCAATGGGAGCCGGAAAAACGACATTGGTTAGTTGCATGGTGGGAAAAAATCGCATCATAGCCGGGAAATTGCACTATGAGCTGTTGGCCAATCCGAATAGTTTTGAAGAACGAAAGGAAGTCGTGCACATGGTTTCATTTATGGATACCTCAAAACTTTTTCGGAGCGTAAATGCCGTACATTACTACCAGCAACGGTTCAACTCTTTTGATTCCGATGGGCATTTGACGGTCCAAGAGTATTTGGAAACCGCTGGGTTTGATAAGGATCGGGCCGAACACAGGGAATTGGTAAGAAATACTGGGATAGTGGATTTGCTTACTTTGGAGCGAATCAAATTGTCCAGCGGACAAACTCGGAAGATGTTGCTTACCAAAGCAATTCTGGCCAGGCCTAAAGTCTTGATCCTCGATAACCCGTACATGGGATTGGATGCGGAGAGTAGGGTAACCTTTAACCGATTGATTGACACGCTGGCGGAGACTTTACCAATTACCTTCATCCTTTCGGGGCATTACGAAATATTGCCGGATTGTATTACCCATCGCTTGCATCTTGAAAAGGGGAGCATTCGATTCATGGGGACGCTTTCGGAGGTGAACCAACAAGGGGAAGAACTCCCGGTTACGGTCGAAACACCGTCATTAATGGCCATCCGTAGCTACTATGCGCAACATACGGATCCTCCTTCCTTTGAATCCATTATTCGGATGGAGCGTGTTCATCTTGATTACAAGGGGAAAAGAATTTTAGAAAACGTCAACTGGACGGTGAAACCCGGGCAAAAATGGGCACTGTTGGGACCAAATGGATCGGGAAAATCCAGTCTATTAAGTCTCATCTATGGGGATAATCCGCAGGCTTATTCAAAACAGATCTTTTTATTTGACCGAAAGCGTGGTTCGGGCGAGAGTATTTGGGACATCAAAAAACGAATTGGTTTTACTTCGCCGGAATTGCATGCTTATTTTGATATTAACTTTAAAGCCCGCGATTTGGTCCTTTCTGGCCTTACCGATGCTTTTCTGATACCCAAGGCACCGGGAGGTGAAATACGGAAGGTGGCCGAGCATCTATTTGCTTACTTTGATCTGGAGGATAAAATAGAATCTAGGTTTCACGCTCTTTCAACTGGTGAGCAGCGCCTTTTGTTCTTCATGCGTGCTCTGATCAAGGCACCTTATCTGTTGTTACTGGATGAACCATTCCAGGGTTTGGACCGGACAACCATCGATAAATGTCGCCAATTGCTGGATCTGGTTTTGATCGAAAGAAATGCTTTGATCTTCATTACTCATTATGCACATGAAATCCCAGACAGCGTAGATCGAATAATGAAATTAAATAAACCATAATTATCCTAAACTACTTTGTTTTTTTCAACTTTTCGACTTTCCAACTTGGCAAGGATGTCATTGTACAGTTTGTAAAATTTGGGGTTGCTTTCCGCATCAATCCGCGTCCCTGCAATGATTGAATTGCGCCACTTATCGTAATACCTGGCGAGGAGGTCCAACTTTAAACGAAATTGTAACTGGAGGTTTTTTACCTCTTCCAGTTGTGACTCGATTTCGGCCAACTCGCTGATGTCCCAGTTATCCTTTGGTAGATCGTAGTGATTGATGATGCGCACCTTCAACGAACCGTATTTGCCTTCAAGGTTAGCGGCCGTCTTCAATGATTCAATTTTGATCTGTTTTCGATCCTCCTCTTCAAAGACCTGGTTACTGGCTAATAGACAGGAGTGGTAAACTTTTCTCACGGAATAAAACTGGGAAAAGATCTTGATGTATTCATCGATGATGTCCCGTTTGAAATCGGCATTGATGCGTTTTTGTACTTCTTCATCTTCCCGCTTCTTATTTTTGGATTCGATCCAATTGCGAATCATCAGACCGATGACTCCAAGGATAAACAAGGTCATCAAGGCCTCAATGCCAAGAAGTGTTACGTTTTCCCAGAATTCGACATCAAAGATTTCATTGTTTTTAGCGGTAGCGGACTGATTGCTATCAAACATAAGTTTTCGTTTATGAGTATTAGGTGTTGAAAGTTAATGAATGGTGCTTGCTTTTGAACCGTTAGGCGTATAGATCTTTTACTTCCGTATTGGCTAATTCTGTGAAAAAATCGCCAATTTCTCCGGTGATCATGGCCATGTATCTTCTACCCTTTTCTGCGGTAGCCGAATAAGGGTTACCTACACCGGTATCTTCGGTGGCTAGGGTCCATTGTCTTTGGGAGGTGGCCCAGCCTTCTTTGAAGCCTTTAAGTTTAAAGTGTTTTCCTTTGCCGGGACCTGCTTCATTAAGGGGCCTTACCAGTTCGGGATGCAAATGCATGATGAGACTGGTTTCCATTTCTCCGGCATGGTCGCCAGGGTCATCGAAATAGGCCTTTGAGTTTCCAACCCGGTACCAATTGAGACTACATACGAATACTTCCGGGAAATCGAAAGCCAGCTCCCGGATCATGATTTTGAAATCGTTGCCGCCATGGCCGTTTAGGATGGCCAATTTGGGTACTTTATGACGGCGGAGGACATCTACAATATCCTTTAGAATAGCATACTGCGTACTTGGGTTCATGTTCATACACAACTTTACATCCAATTGTCCGGTATTAATGCCAAAAGGGATATTGGGCAACAATAAGACCTTTGCTCCTTTGCCCCAGGCTTGCCTACACGCTTCCATTCCGATCGCCTCTACCTGATAATTATCCGTCGCGTAGGGTAAATGGTAGTTGTGAGCTTCCGTCGCTCCCCAAGGCAAAATAGCCAACTCATAGTCGGTTTCGAGGACGGTTTTCCAGTTCATTTCTGCGAGGACATAAGGTCTTGCTTCCATAGGTTGGCCATTAGTGATTACAAAAAAGGTGCAATAAAATTTATTGATTAGTTCTTCATCGGGAAGTGAATAAGATCACATGGGTTGAATTACCGGCTTTTCCGAAAGAACATCACTTCAGTGCTGAAATTATGCAGGAGTGCCCTAAAATGGCTCAAACAACACGGGAAGTCATTGCCTCCCCCTTTAAAAATGCCGTGATATTGCCAAAACACTCTTCAAACATGGCTTTACGATCTTCTACGGTGCCTGTTCCGTTATGAGGGGTAAGAACGACATTATCCAATGTTTTTAAGACGTCGGGAATCTCAGGCTCATTCCAGAAGACATCCAGGCCGGCACCAGCAATTTGATTCTGTTGCAGTGCTGCAATTAAACTACTTTGATCAATTACACCACCTCTACTGGTATTGATTATAAAGGTAGATGGTTTCATGATTTGGAATTCGTTGCTGCCGATGAGCCCGCGAGTGGAATCATTTAGTGGACAATTGACGCTGATCACATCCGACTGTTGGACCAACTCTTTCAGAGTGACAAATTGCGCTTCGTATTTCTGCTCTTCTTCGATCGGTAATCGATTGCGATTATGATATTGAATCTTCATGTCAAAACTACCGGCCCTTTTGGCCAAAGCCTTGCCGATTCTTCCCATTCCGATGATGCCGAGCGTCAGGCCCTCCGGTGCAGTTCCGAGTGCTTCTGGCGATCCCCAACGTGGATGAGTGTTGTTGCGCAGCTTTCGGTCGGCCGAAACGATCTTGCGCAATAATGCCAAGATCAAGCCCATCGCCAACGTAGCAGTCCCGGTATGAGTTGAATTAGGAGTGTTGGTCACTGCTATTCCTTTGGCCTTGGCGTATGCAATATCGATGTTGTCATAACCGACCCCATAATTTCCTACAATTTCCAATTTTTTACCTCTTTCCAACACCTCCTTTTGGCCACTGGTGCCCAATATCATTAGTGCGTGATAATCGCCGACCATTTCTTTGATTTCTTCATGGCGGTTTTCAACCGTCTGGGGGCAGTCGACATGAAACTCCCGGCTAAGTGCTTCACGCCTCGCCGGCTGAAGCGGATAGCCAACCAATATTTTTTTCTTCATTACCGTTTTGTTTGCTTCTTTAAGGACGGCTAATTTATACGGTTTTTAGGAAAGATAGCATTATCTTACATGCCAATTTCTCACAAAAAGCAATTATTATGCCCGTCAAGAATCCTCCAGGTTTCGAAAATTTGATCCCCACTAGAGCTAGCATTGAAGAAGAACGAGCGTACCGAAAACTGATGTTGGCCAGCGCTTTTCGCATTTTCGGAAAGTTTGGCTTTTCAGAAGGGGTGGCAGGGCATATTACAGTAAGAGATCCCGAACACCTGGATTGTTTTTGGGTCAATCCATTTGGAGTCTCTTTCAATCAAATAAAGGTCAGTGATCTTATTCTTGTCAATGAAGATGGAAAGATTATTGACGGTAAGCACGACAACCTAAATCAAGCAGCTTTTGCGATACATTCTCGTGTTCATGCCGCTCGACCAGATGTTGTTGCCGCGGCGCATGCCCACTCACTGTATGGAAAGACCTGGTCTTCTCTTGGAAGATTACTCGACCCTCTGACACAAGATTCCTGCATTTTTTACCAAGATCACAGTCTCTTTGATGACTATACCGGGGTGGTGTTAGATACGAGTGAAGGTGACCGCATTGCCGCTGCGCTGAGCGACAACAAAGCCGTTATTCTCAAGAACCATGGTTTATTGACCGTTGGTGGTACGGTTGAAGAAGCTGCCTTCTGGTTTGTCACAATGGAACGTTGTTGCCAGTCCCAGATCTTAGCAGAGTCTACCGGAATTCCAACGCAGCCGATTAACCCTGAAGTGGCCCTGCGGACCAGAGATAAGGAGGTGGGGTTTCCTGTCGCGGGATGGTTTAGCTACCAACCCATGTTTCAGGATGTAATGGCCCAATACCCAGAATTGGCAGAGTAGTAT
>JANQRV010000348.1 GCA_028284395.1 Saprospiraceae bacterium | reverse complement strand
GCCTCGGCGAATGCCTGACCTTGTAAAGTATACTGATCTGCTGCATCAAAGTTTACTTCCTTGGATTCAGAACGAGTTCTGAGATGGATTCGAGTCGGTTTGTCCACCGGAGCATTAACCGGAATTTCAACCTCAATCGATCCCAGAGTGCCTAGTACAAGACACCTCTGAAATGGCATCAGTTGGGTAGAGCAGGTAAACAAAGACGACCTGCCACCGGTAAATTCTAACATTCCTGAAGCAATTCGGTCGGTCTTAAAATCAGGATCAAAATCCAATGTTCCGACGACTCGTTGCGGCTCCTTTCCAAAAAGGAATCGCGGAAAAGAGATACAGTAACAGCCAATATCCATCAAACCACCACCGCCAATATCCGCTTGATTTCGAACATTGTTCGGGTCAACATTATGATAGGAAAATAAGGATTGAACGACTTTCACTTCACCAATGGCGCCCGCGTCCACCCATTCTTTAGCCGCTTTCCATTGGGGGTGAAAGCGATACATGAAGGCCTCCATCACTTTGAGTTCTGGGTAGGCTTTGGCTGCGTCCACCAGTCGTTGGGCATCAGCGGCATCCAGACCAATTGGCTTTTCGCAGAGGACGTGTTTGCCAGCCTCCAGGGCCTTTATGGTCCAATCGACGTGTAAATGGTTCGGAAGCGGGTTGTAAACCGCATCGATTTCGGTATCGGCCAGCAACGCTTCGTAAGAATCGTAGGCTTTGGAAATACCTAGCTGTTGAGCAACTGCCTTCGCGTTTTCCGCGTTACGAGAACTAATGGCGGTGACTTCACAAAGGTTGCTTTTCTGAATCCCCGGAATGACTTTAGTCCGTCCGATCTTGGCAGTACTAATAATGCCCCATCTGATCTTTTGTGCATGCATGCTGCTAAATGTAATATTTGGTAATAAAACTTATCCAAAAAAGTCGTCACCATTGTTTACCGGCAGATGGTCGAAGCAATCCTCGTACAAGAAGGTCGTGGTCCGCCGCGAAGGATCAAGAATTAAACGATGTCGTGCACCCGGCATGCCGGCATCCCCGATGCGATATCCTGCGTCCCCTTCATACATAATGATGACTTGACCGTCTTTGAAGTGTACCACCGGAACAACAAAAAGGGGAGCTACCCCGATCAATTGACGCCTGGCCTCCGCTACTGAATTACAATGTCGAATCAATTGTAGACTAATCAAAGTGGGAGGCAAAAGCAATAATTGACCATTTTGGTATTGATCCAGGGCATGTTGTGGAGAAAGCCACCGGTAATCGATGATCTCACTTTTGTCAACCTGCACTTTGTCGAAGGAGTTATTGACTGTACCTAAAAAGAACCAGGTGGCGTACCTTCTGGGCTCATTTGCAGGTGTGGTCCAGTGGCGATAGAAAACCAAATCGTCAATTTCTACGTGCAGGTCAGCCTCTTCTCTGGCTTCGCGAACGGCAGCCCGTTTAGCCGCTTGTGCTTCATCCTCATTGGGCAATTGATCTGCGGGGTCGATCTTTCCCCCTGGAAAAACCCATGCACCTGCAGCAAAAGCCAGGGCCTTGTTTCTTTTTAGCAATAAGACCTCGAGCTTCCCCTCGTAGTCCCTCGTTAGCATAATGGTTGCTGCTGGTCGAACGTTATTCATGGTGGAAATTAGGCAATTTTTTGAAAATTGCTTAAAACTCTAACTAAGAGACCGTTGTTTGATTAATACCGGCAGTATGTATCTCCAAGAGTTTCCGAATATCGATTGGTTAAGGGCACAGGCCCGCAATAACTTCCGCAACAAAAGAGCTGTTAACGGTCTACACCTGACGGAAGTAGGTTGGCCAAGTGTCATTTTAAATGCTACCTCCGGCCCTACTGAAAGGGATCAAATCGTCGGTCCATTTAGCATATTTCTCAATTTATCCGGGCAGTCTGTCGTCCGCACTGACGAGCGTACCTGCCGGGTTACGACCGACTTTTATTGCCTTTCCAACAAGGGGCAAATATATGACCTTCGTATTCCGGTCACTACCGAAACCTTCAACATCCACTTCGGACAAACACTGTATGCCGACGTAACCTCGGTACTGACAAGGACAAACCGCACCTTGCTGGATCAAGGGCCCGAACTGACTCCGATCAATTTCGAACTTTCTCCGAAGTTGCATTGGAAATCGCCGGAATTCAGCCGAAGGATCCGGCAAATCATGCACTGCAGCAGCACTTCGGCCGGATCACCGGATGATTGTGCCCGTGAATATGATTTGTTATCGGAACTGCTGGTCTACTTACTACAAGAAAATGCCCGGCACTTAAATCGAATTGAACACATCAAATCGGTCAAACCCGCAACCCGAAAAGAGTTGCTGAGGAGGATTTCTAAAGCGACTGACTACCTGCATGAAAATGCTTTTACCAACCTCCAATTGGATGCCGTAAGCAGGACCTGCGGCTTATCCAAATTTCACCTACTTCGCGTTTTCAAAGCAGTATACGGATTGACACCGCAGCAATACGTTTCTAGTCTCCGGTTAGCAAAAGCCAGGCAACTATTGGCCACCACCAATTGGTCGATCCAGGAAATTGCCGTCACACTCGGATTTTCAGAATTGCCAGCCTTCACCAGATTTTTTAAGAAGCAATGTGGGATTAGCCCCAGGTGTTTTCGAATTCAAAATTAGCAATTTGGGTTAAGTAGAACTTTGGTCCTTTCCCATAACTTGCTAAAAAAAACATGATCGTTCCATTTGGCTTTTATGCTTGGGCAATAGTCGCCCTAATGATGCTTATTTTGATTCTCAAGAATGCTTTGAATCCACGTAAAGCTGTCTTGTACTTTGGCTTAATTTGTGCGGTTTGGCTGATGTATTTGACGACATTTTCAATTGGGGGGATTCTGGATGATTTCAGTTTTCCACCGAGGGTTCCGCTCCTAGTCGTCGCTCCTGCTCTCATGACCATCCTATTCATTACCGGTGGCACATCCTTCCGGCACCTTTTACAGCAAACACCCTTACAAGTACCGGTTTTCCTCCAGTCTTTTCGAATTGTAGTAGAATTGCTGATTTACGGCGCATTTTTACAGGGTACTTTCCCGCGTCGAGTCACTTTTGAAGGATTGAATTACGACATCCTGGTCGGAATTTCAGCGTTGATTATGGGTTCATTGATCCTGAAGGACAAGATCGGGTACAAGGGCATCTTGGTTTGGAACTTCGCTTCCTTAATGATCCTTTCCGTTACGGCCTACTCCTTTATTTCCGCCTATTACTTTTCGGATTTTTTTCAAAACGGCGGAACCAATGAATTTGTGCGATTCCCCTATCTTCTACTACCCGCCGTTTTGCTCCCGGTGGCTTTGTTTCTGCACGTTTTTTCGATTCGACAGTTGTTATCATTCATTCGAAGGTGCTAGGGTGGCATCAAAACCGATGCGTATACCGGGCCTTCATCACCTCTGCATTCGAAGTCGTCTGAAAGCGGTCTCCCAGCTCCACCCAGTTGTGGTTGTAAACGATGAAGATATCAGAACCGGGCGTAATGGTATATCGGAAACGGTTGTTCATACCCAGTCTTTGACTGAGATCATCGTATTGGATATTGCTGGAAAGGGAGAGAAAAGGTGTGAGATCGATATTGCCGACAAAACGTACCAGATTTGTTTGGAAAGCACCTTCCTCCAAATCGACCCTGGTGTGAACATAAACCGCGGAGAGGTTGATACCTGGCGTGACCCTGGCTGTTAATTGATGTTCCAGCGTCGTTCGACTACCCGACCAAAATCCGCCAGCACTCAATTCCAAATCGTAGACCCACTTGCGGTAGGAAGCAGTCCCCAATTGAAATTCATAGATCCAGTTGGCGTAGTCTTTGACCGGGATGACAATGGAGCCATCTCCGAGGATATCAAAGTCACGGACCAGTCGTTCGAAGTTACGGGTAACTTCCATTTCAAAGGCATCACCGGTCTCAAAGCGAATACCAAAAGGCGTAATGCCAATATTCTGGGTTAACTTTTCCCATTCCAAACTCATTAAATGCTCAAACCTTGCCCCCCAGGAAAGCTCCCGAATGAGGCGACTCTTCTCCAGCAGTGGGGAAAACCGAAATTGTGGTTCCACCCGCCGAAAGGACCGACGTCGATTAAACCCGACCGGCGGGTCATAAAAATTGCCAAATTCGCGATAAGAAACGGCGGCCGACCAGGGCTGGTTGGGGAAGTTGAGCCGAATGCCGCGGGTAGAACGGTCCCATACGGAAGTACTGTCATCGCCCGGAGAATAAGGATTATGGACAACGGCAAATGCTTGAAACTGGAAGTTTTTATCGCCCAGAAAAGAGGAGGTATTCAAGGCCAGGTCGGCACCGAAGGTATGTCGGTCCTGCAAGGGCTCCGGCAAGGTCTCTCCGTCTTTTGTATGGCGTCGTGCATAAACGATTCCAAAACTACTTTCCTTGAGAAAGTTTCGTTTCAGACGCAAGACGGAAAAGTCTTCAGCAGGAAGGCTTCCCGATTGCCTGGTACGAACTTGCTGAGCGGCCAATTCGTAACGCCCTACTCTACCAATGACGCGGGCACCGTAATTGATGGGCACTGGATTTCCAGCATCCAAGCCAATTTTCCGGCTGAAATAGGGATAGATACCGCTGCGCGGAGCAAATTGATAAATGTTCGCTCCTTCCAGGAAAAAGTCGCGGCGTTCCGGGAAGAACAGGGGAAACCGGGTAAGGTTGACTTGTCGGTTATCGATTTCCGTTTCAGCAAAATCAGTATTGACGGTCACAGAAGCTCTTAATCCGGCAGTGAGGTTGTAATTAACGTCGAACCCCCCGTCCAAATTGACCCGATTATCGTAGTTGCCCGGGACTTCTTGTGCAACGCGCTTGTGTTCCACCTTGACGTAGGGTACTACTTCTAAGCCAAGACCTTGCGAGATGCCTTCCAGGCCCACCAGCCGACCCGCATTTTGTGGCCGCAATAGGCCTTGATTGCGAAGATGGCCACTCCACAGCAATTCTTCATTTTTTCGTCGAATAGTTCTTTGGAAGTTGATGCCCCAGGTCGTGCCGGCAGGATCGAAATTGAGGGTTCGGAAAGGGAGCCTGATCTCCGCAGTCCATCCCTCAGGGCCTATGTGGGTCCAGGGCCGCCAGATTCCGTCCCAATTTTCGTTCAGGGTACTACCCTGTCCAATCGTCAAAAGCCCATCGCTCATCAGCCCTCGGGGATTGATTTCGAAAAAATAGGCATTCCGCCCATCTAAATAGGTGTCCAGGATCCAACGGAAGCGATCATCGGTATCTAAAGATGCATCCCGTCGCATTTGGAACGACTTGATGCCTTCCGGGTCGTTATCATAACAAAATACTGCAATGTAAAGGTTGTTTTGATCGTAGGCGATTTTCACCGTGGTTCGCTCCGTTGGTGGCCCTCCCTCCACTGGTTCTTGCATTAAAAAGTCATCGACACCTTGCATTTTGTTCCAGAAAGGCTCGGTTGGTTGACCATCCAAGATGATATCTCCTGTTGTAATTCTCCGTGCCTGGATCACCTTAGACCCTGCATAATCTTGGCCAGAAATTGTTCTTGCAATCAGAAAAAAGAAGCAATAGCACAACAGTCGTCTCATAAGGGAAATGGGCTTTCGATTCTGTGAAGTGACTTAATCCTGCAAAACTAATAAAGGTAGGAACAACAAAAAAAAATAATGCTCAGCGCCCTAAATTGCAAAGGGCCCCCTCGGTCGTTGAGAAAACCTCTTCAATAAATTGGGCGAGCAAGGCATTGCCATCATTCGAATAGTGATTATCACATGCGAAAAAGAGGCGATTAAAAGTTATGTGATGTTCAAGCAGGAACTCCAAGAAGCTGACGTATTGACCTCCCTTATCCGCGATGGCATTGGCAAGAAAGCACTCGAAGTCCCTATATGCACTCAGGTTTTCCTCTGAAGCGGAGACGAAATCCAAGAGAATTCGTGATGGTAAATTACAAAAATAAGTGGCCGCCCCCTGCTTCATTGCCGTTCTTTGAATCGATTCGATGTCGGCTAAAAGAATTCGTAAATCTTCATTACTGTAGTCGATATCCGGAGGAATCGCCGTGTGCCCCTTCAAACAAGAAGAAATGTAACCCACTAATCTGCGTGCGTAAAACAGGTTTATCAACCCTCGGATCAACCCCCCGGGGGATCTGGAAAGAATGGATCGCAGTCCATATCTCTTTAGAGTCTTGAATTGATTGCTTTGATGCTCCTTGTAAACTGCCCAGCTCCATTTGGTGTGTTCGGGATGACCGGAGTAGCGGATCTCACTTTCCCCGTATTCCATCATTCTGCGGTATGGCTTATAGCGGTTCGCTTCAAAGCGACGTACATCGTTGTCCTCAAAATCGTTTTGTAAGAAGAGAAAAGTCACCACTGTCTGGTGCCGAAACTGATTGCCGAATTGTTCGTAAAGCAAACTCATCTGGGTGGTACCCAAGGAGCTACAGCCAAGATTGAGCACCGGTAGATGTTGACTTCGATGAAAACGTTCGGCAACAGTACTATCCTCTTCCAGGCCGTAGCCCTCTACAAAACTATCTCCGAGGAATAAAATCGTCGTACTATCGGCAGGATCGGGTAGCGTACCCCTCGTCCCCATTTTATTGAACCGCATCTCCACATCAAAACAAGAGGCAGTGTGACGAAAAGTGACATTCCTGGGATGCCAGGTAGTCCAGGGGTACAAAGAATCAATCAGGTGAGGTGCTCCCGGATCCGCTCTGAATTCGTACTGATCTCCTAAGGTGCAATTCAGGTAGGTAGGATCTTTTTCAGAATTCAGCACGCCCTCATGCCAATGGATGAGATACAGTGCAGAAAAGAACTCTATTAAGATTAGTGCAATCAGCAGATTACCAAGGATAATTTTCATTTTGGTTGATCAAAGCATTACAAAAAAGCAGACCGGCTTCCAATAGTGATACCGCATTCCAAAATTCATCATGCGTCGAACAAAATCGTACGGACTGAAACTTGAAGCCTGTATCGCCTGGTACGCTATGCGGAAACGACGATTTGCAAACTTAGATAGTGTTTGATCATGTGGAGCATTGGTGGGTAGTCGCTTCATTGACCATAGATTTATGATCAACGGAAAGACAAATGTACCAAAAAAAATTAATTTTCTTATATGGATTTAAGCATACAAACCGTTCGATGATGAATATCCTCGACAGCACTGATGATCGTCAGGCCAAACTGGCATTCCGATTGAGATCTTTGTCGTAATGAAAAGAAACAACCAATTGATCGCCGTATTGGGTTTGCCCGGGACCGGAAAAACAACTTTTGCCGGCATATTGGCCACCAAGCTCCAAGCCGTACACTTAAATACCGATAAGATCAGAAGCCACTTAGGAAAAAGGGGCCAGTATGATCCCCAATCGAAACAAGAGATCTACGAAGCGCTTATTTCCCAGACCCGGGATGCGCTCGATGCCGGTAAAACGGTCATAATCGATGCCACCTTTTACAGAAAAGAATTGCGGGCTCCCTTCATAAAACTAGCCAAAGACCTTGAGATCGATCTCCATTGGATCGAAATAAAAGCAGCGGAAGAGACCATCCGACAACGGGTTAGTAAAAAAAGGACCTATAGTGAAGCCGATTTCTCTGTTTATCTGAAGATCAAAAACAGCTTTGAACCGCTTGTCAGAACTCCGCTGCCATTGTGGTCCGACCGCCAATCCATGGAGGAAATGATCACCAGAGCGCTACAGCACTGCCAGAGAGATTCACCAAACTTGGAATCTTGAACACCAAACCCTAAACCAGCCAACTACTTCCAATGAAGAAGCAACAATTAAACCAACTCATCGAGAACCTAAGACACGAAGGAGCCATTGATCTAATTGAAACCCATATCTCCTGGATACTCCTGGGGCCAGAATTCGTTTATAAAATCAAAAAACCAATAAAGTATTCTTTTCTGGATTTCTCCACCTTTTCCAAACGAAAATTCTATTGTCAGAAGGAAGTGGAGCTCAATCGTCGGCTGGCGCCTGATATGTATTTAGGAGTCGTTCCGATCAGCGATGTCGACGGATCCATCCAATTGGATTTACCGGAAGGCATGCTCATTGACTGCGCCGTCAAGATGAAACGAATGGATAATACACGGCAAATGGACCTGCTATTACGGGAAGGAAAAGTGACCTTCAAACACATGGAACAGTTGGCGGAGCAATTATCGGCCTTTCACGCCTTTGCCCAGGTCATCGAAACACCGCTCACCGCTCATTCCCTATGGGAGGATTATGCAGATATTTTAAAGGTCATCCCATTCCTAAAACAGAATCTATCGAGGGAAATAGCAGAAAATATCCAAAACTCCGTGTCCTTTGCCACCCGTTTCCTGGATTCCAGTCAAAACCGGATTCTAGAACGACACACTTGCGGATATACCATAGACGGGCACGGCGATCTCCACTCTAAAAACATCCTTTTATTGGAGGAACCCGTTGTTTTCGATTGTATCGAATTCAACGACCACTTTCGCCAGGTAGATGTGATCAACGAATTGGCATTTTTCTGTTTGGATCTGGACTTCTACAAAAGGCCAGACCTCGCCACCCATTTCCTAAAACAGTACTTGTGGAAACACTCCTGTATCAAAGATTCACAAGACTGGCAACTATTTACTTTCTATAAACTGTACCGGGCCAACGTAAGGGTAAAAGTCAATGCTCTGAAAGCCATGCAAGTAGAACCACAGTTTCGCCAGAGGAACATTCGCCTGATCGAAACCTACACGGCATTGATGCAACGCTATGTGCAGACGCTTACCGCTCCCTAAAAGAGACTCGTTTACTCGACTAAGAAATACAATCTATGCTAAAAGTCATTTTCTTAATGCTGCTGCTGCTTCACGGTTTGATCCATTTGATGGGTTTTGTCAAGGCCTTTCAATTTGCGGCAATGGACGCTTTGAGCAGTCACATTACTCGGCCTCAGGGCATGCTCTGGCTATTGGCATGCCTTTTATTCTTGGTAACATCCATAGCGCTTTTGGACAGTTGGGCAGTCTGGTGGATGTTCAGTATGGCCGCCATTTCGCTCTCCCAATTTTTGATCTTCCGTTTTTGGCAAGATGCAAAATTCGGGACCATAGCCAATGTCATCATCTTGCTGATCACCATTCCGGCAGTAGGCAAGTACCAGTTCTACAAAATGGTTCAAAAGGAAACGGTCGAACTAAAAGGAAAGCTGAGTACTCCTCCCCCAATGGTATACGGCATGGATGAACTAAAACACCTACCTCCCATCGTGCAAATCTGGCTTGAGAATGCTGGTTTATTAGGTCGGAGTCCCATCATTCAAGGGAGTTTACAGCAAACCGGTCAAATAAAAACCTCTCCGGAGGGAACATGGATGCCGTTTCAAGCGGAGCAATTCTTTAATTTCCAACAACCGGGTTTTGTCTGGAGCACGGAGGTACAGATGCAGCCCTGCCTTTACCTGCTTGGCCGAGATCGCTTTCAAGACGGCGAGGGGAACATGTCCATCAAACTACTTTCCTTATTCACGGTCGCCGATGAGGGCCCGAATGATGCCATGAATACAGCAGCTATGCTTCGTTTTCTAGCCGAAATATGCTGGTTTCCTCCTGCTGCCATGAGTCCTTATCTCCGATGGGAAGAGATAGACGAACAATCCGCCAAAGTAGCCATGAAGTATGCGGAAACTGAAGTCTCAGGAGTTTTCCACTTTTCGGAACGGGGAGACATTCGGTCTTTCACCGCTCAGAGATATTTTGGGTCTGGAGCAGAAGCGCGGCAGGAAAAGTGGGTAGTCACAGCTCTAGGCTATCAAGTATTCGAGGGCTACAAGGTACCTTCTCAATGTAAGGTCACCTGGCAATTGCCCGAAGGCGACTTCGAATGGCTTCACCTATCCGTAACAGGACTTTCACACCAGTAAACATAGACCGATGCAGAATGAATCTCAGTGGCAAACTTGACAATAGTCAGTACACTTCGCCGATATAAATCGGATGTTTATTGGGCAAATCAAAAAAATGAAGGCCATGATAGAAATGAACCATTTCCCATCGAGATACGCACGCTTTTGCCTATTACTTTTGCTGGTATCGGGCTTCGTCAGTTGTAACCCGGAGGCACGTGGATTCGCTTTACCGGAAGGGGATGCCGACGAAGGAAGAATTACTTTCACTGAATTACACTGTAATCAGTGCCACAGCATCGGCAATATCCCCTGGGCAGGACTGCCGGGAGACGTCCGATTGGAACTGGGCGGCGAAGTAACACAAATCAAAAGCTACGGTGAGTTGCTGACTTCGGTGATCAATCCCTCTCACAAAATTGCCAAGAAATACCTGGGTGAGCAGGTAGCCGAAGGGGATCGATCCCGAATGAAGAGTTACAACGATGTGATGACCGTACAAGAATTGGTCGATCTCGTAACTTTTTTACAGGGCGAATACCCGGTCCGACCGCCGGCCAATTACTATCCATATTGATTCCTTAACCAATGGTGACCAATATCAAATCAGCTGATGAGAATTATCAGCAACAGCCCCATCTAGGTTGACCAATTTTGCTACCATCAAAAGTACGCACTATGAAGGTAGCAGTTTTTAGCTTGCACAATTTCGAGAAAGACTATCTCCTTGAAGCCAACCAAGTGAAACACGATCTCTTGCTTTTTGAGAATAGGCTCACAGAAAGGTCGGCAACCTTTGCTCGCGATTGTGACGCCATCTCGATATTTACCGGTGATCAGGCCAACGCTTCTGTTTTAGAAACATTGCAGGAGATGGGAGTGCGTCATCTGGCGCTACGGTCGGCTGGCTACAATCACGTCGATCTCAAAAAGGCACAGGAATTGGGCATGAACGTTGCTAGGGTTCCAGCCTACTCTCCTTATGCCATCGCCGAGCATACGGTGGCAATGATATTGGCCCTCAACCGCAAGTTGATTCGCGCGCACCATCGGGTCATGGATTTGAATTTTTCATTGGATGGGCTTGTAGGCTTCGACATGAACGGCAAGACGGTAGGAATCATCGGCACCGGAAAAATCGGTAGGGTCCTGGCACGGATTCTGCATGGTTTCGGCTGTAAGCTGCTGGCGGTCGACCCCACAGAAGACCAGGAACTCACCGACCAATACGGACTGCAATATACCGACCTGGAAACACTTTGCAAACAGTCTGATATCATTACCCTTCAAGTACCGCTAAACAAAAATACCCGGTACCTCATTGATGCACCAAAACTACAAATGATGAAACGCGGGGTAATGTTGATCAACACCAGCAGGGGCGGCTTGGTCAATACCAAGGCCGTGATCAATGCCTTGAAAAAAGGGCACATCGGTGCATTTGGCATCGATGTCTACGAAGAAGAAGAGGGATTGTTTTTCGAAGACCACTCCGACGACATTCTCCAGGACGATGTGATTGCCCGATTAATGACTTTCAAGAATGTGCTGATCACCAGTCATCAAGCCTTCTTGACGGATACGGCGCTGAAAAACATCGCAGAAACAACCGTATACAACCTCGATTGTTTTGCAGCCGGCAAGGCCTGCGAAAACATCGTTGAGTTGGCAGTTCAAAAGGCCTAGGTGATGCCTAGCCAAAGCCGCCGTTCACGTACTTTTGGGTCAATTCTTGCTGGGGTGAGTGAAAAATCTGTTCGGTAGCTCCGTACTCAATTAAGTTTCCCAGATACATAAATGCCGTTCGATCGGCTACTCTTTGGGCCTGCTGCATATTGTGGGTAACAATGACAATGGCGTATTCCTTTTTCAACTTTAGCATGAGTTCTTCGACCTTTGCCGTACTGATGGGATCGAGTGCCGAACACGGTTCGTCTAAAAGCAGGACCTCCGGTTGAATGGCAATAGCCCGGGCAATGCAGAGCCTTTGTTGCTGTCCGCCGGACAAAGAGAGGGCCGATTCCTCCAACTGATCGCTGACCTCTTCCCAGAGAAAACTCTCCTTTAGTGCTGTTTCTACTGCTGCCTCAATGGCCGTCTTTCGCTTTTCACCGTTGATTCTCAAGCCGTAAGCTACGTTGTCAAAGATGGATTTGGGAAAGGGATTGGGCTTTTGAAAAACCATTCCGATTTTTCGCCGGACATCTACTACATCGATTTTAGGATTGTAAATGCTCTCCTGGTCCAATAGCACATCGCCGGTCACAATGGCCTCCGGAGACAGATCGTGCATGCGGTTCATGCTGCGCAGCAAGGTTGATTTTCCGCAGCCGGACGGCCCTACCAAGGCAACGATTTCACGATCGGGTATATCCAAATCAATGCCTTTGAGCACTTCTTTTTTCCCAAAGGACAATTTCAGGTTCCGAATTTCCAACTTAGCTTTATCCATTAGTGCCGGGTATATTGCCGATAACGATATCGGATGATGAAGGCAAACAAATTCAATAAAAACACCAAGGCTACCAACACCAGGGCCGTGCCGTAGGCCAACGGCCTCACTTCCTCAATGGCATGGTGCTGCGTGGAAAGAATGTACAGGTGGTAAGGCAACGCCATAAATTCATTGAATGGAGACGATGGTAAATAACGGAGGTAAAATGCTACCCCCGTAAACAAAATCGGTGCCGTTTCTCCCGCTGCCCGTGAAAGCCCCAAGATCGCGCCGGTTAAAATGCCGGGTAGAGCGCTTGGCAAGACATTGGTCCGGATGGCTTCCCATTTAGTAGCTCCAAGCGCCAGAGCTCCTTCGCGATAAGTCTGCGGCACTGTTTTAATCGCTTCTTCCGAGGTGGTAATCACGTAGGGAAGTGTCAGTAAACCAAGGGTTAGTCCAGATGCCAGTATGGAGGTTCCCATTCCCATTCCCTGGACAAAAATCGCTACCCCGAATAATCCATAAATGATGGAAGGAACTCCCGCCAGGTTCCGAATCGCCGCCCGAATAAAACGGCTTGTGGTGTTTTCAGTAGCATACTCACTCAGATAAATGGCCGCCCCAACACCAATCGGAATTGCGAACAAGGTGGTGACCAAGGTAACGGAAACGGTACCGGCAATCGCGGGGAAAATACCTCCTTCCGTCATGCCTTTCCGAGGAAAATGAGTCAAAAACTCCCAACTCAAAACGCCCATTCCTTTGGAACAGAGGTCCCAAAGAATTATGCCGAGAAAAGCAACGACGGTCATCGTAAAGAGTCCGATCATTCTCATCCCAACAGTAGCCTTTATCGCTCGCATTCCCGGCATTTTATAAGCATTTTCAGTTTCAAATTTTGTATCGATATCTGGCTGCTATATATTCCGCAAGCAAGTTGACGATCAAACTTATTAAAAACAGGACGGCACCCAAAGCGAATAGTGCAAAATAGTGTGCTGTCCCGAAAGGCACCTCCCCAAGTTCGATGGCGATCGTCGCGGTAATGGTGCGTACGGGGTCGAAAAACCCCTGCGGCGTGCCCGTGGCATTACCGGTTGCCATCAGTACCGTCATGGTTTCTCCCAAGGCCCGTCCCATTCCCAAAATGACGGCAGCTATGACGCCCGAAAACGAGGCGGGTAGGGTAACGCGCATCAGGGTCGTCCACTTGCCTGCCCCCAAAGCGTAAGAAGCTTCTTTAAAGCTGTTCGGCACCGTTCGGATGGCATCTTCCGCAATGGTGACGATGGTCGGCAAAGACATAACGGCCAGCAGGATCGAGCCGTTCAGTGCATTCAGGCCATTTGACAAGTTGAATACGCTAGCGAGCACCGGCCCGACAAATACAATGCCCAAAAAGCCAATCGCCACGGAAGGAATGGCTGCGAGCAACTCAATGATTGGCTTAAGTATATTCCGCAAGCGCGGTGACGCCAACTCCGAAAGATAGGCCGCCGTACCAACCCCCAGGGGCACCGCAAACAACATCGCACCCAGAGTAACCAACCCCGTACTGATCAACATATTGCCAATACCATAAGAAGGCTTCCCGTAAGCTGCTGGATTCCAATCGCTACTACCCAGAAAATTGGTAATGGAAATGTCGTCAAATGCCTTAGCGCCATTCCAAAGCAGCATCAGAAAGATGCCGAGTAAAATGACTACCGATAATAGTGCCGATAAACGGAAAATCCATTTAACGGCTTGGTCAGTGAAGTGGCGATTTAACATTCTTTGTTGTTAAGTATTGAAAATTTTCGCGCAGTAGTCGATCGGATAGCGGATAGTAACCGTTTTTCTGCACAATTTCCTGTCCCGATGCACTCCATTCAAACCGCAAAAATTCGGATAATTTATCCGTTGGAAAGCCATCCGTATATTGGTACAGTGGTCGCAACAAGGGATAGGTTCCGGTGAGGATGTTTTCTGGTATCAATGGCGAAATGGATCCTTCTCCATCGGTCTCAATTGCCAACACCTTCACGCCATCTGCGGTTTGTCCTTCTTTATTCAAGACATACCCCAGCCCTACGTAACCAATACCCGCCCGGTCGTTTCGGATCGCTTCCACGATTTGAGCTGTCCCATTCATCTGCTTAACGGATTCCGAATATTCTGCCTGCACAATGCTGTCTCGAAAGTAGACGAAAGTACCCGAATTACTTTGCCTGCCATACAGCGAGATCGCCTGATCGTGTCCGCCCAACTCCTGCCAATTTCGAATACTCCCTTGATATACCGCTGAGACCTGCTCCAAAGTTAGTCGATCAATGGCCTGTTCTTGATGAACAACGATCGCCAGTGCATCAATTGCCAGGACCGTAGCTACTGGATAAACACCCCGTTCATTCGCCAGTTCGATTTCCTCTTGCTTCAGCGGTCGGGAAGAATTGGCCAGGTCCGTCTTCCCATTGATCAATGCCGCAATGCCCGCTCCGGAGCCGCCGCCGGTCACTGCGATAGAAATGGCGGCATCCTGCTCCATAAATTCCTCCGCCAGAGCAAGCACCAAATTGACTTCCGTATCCGACCCCCGCACCGAAAGATGTTCAACGTCCCGGTACCGAAGGTCACAATTGGACAAAAAAAGAAGTACTGCCGAAAATGAAAACACTCTTTTCATACACAAATCAGAATCAAAAGTCCTTTATCAAAAGAACGATTCTAATCTTAACTGATGGTCAATTTGAAGTTAACTACATGTGAACTAACGGATGAACTGCTTCGAATCTCCTTTCACATGCTAGGTTGGTATCAAGAATTTTCCAAACTTTTGATGCAAAGTTTTTTGCTGTGGATGCGATAACCGCTATGGATGCTTTGATTCTGCAGTCGCCTTTACGGCGAGTTATATCTCCATTTTTTCCACTTCCATTTCTTGAACGGCGCGTTCAACTTGTCTCGGAGGTACCCACTCCCCTTTACGCAGCCAATGGCTGGTCCGTTTTACTTTGTTGTTTAGAGCTACCAAGACCGGTAAAAGTAGCAAAGTAAGGACGGTGGCAAAGCCGATGCCGTAGGCGACTGAGATGGCCATTGGAATCAAGAATTGAGCCGAGAATCCGCGTTCGAAGATCAGTGGCGCCAACCCCGCAATTGTCGTGATGGAAGTTAGAAAAATCGCCCGGAAGCGTTGTTTGCCAGCTTCGAAAAGCGCGTCGTCGAATGGGAGCCCTTCTCGCAACAGGTTGTTGAATCTCTTGATGAGAACCAAACCGTCGTTCACCAGGATACCGATCAGTGCAACGATACCCAGAAAGGACAACATATTGATGGGCATATCGTGAATCCAATGCCCCCAGGCCACACCGACAAAACTGAAGGGAATAAGAATGAAAAGCAGTAAAGGCTGGGTATAGGAACGAAAAGTAAACACGATGATGGCATACATCAAAAAGAGGATGACCGGCATGACTTTGCCAATCGCTCCCTGCACCTGGCCAGCTTCTCGATTCTGGCCTTCGTAGAGGGCCGTCACTCCGGGATATTTTGCTAAGATCTCCGGCATAATATTGGTTTGTATGCCCGCCAATAAATCCGTGGCGCTATCCTTAATATCCTTTTGGTCGGCTTCAACCCGGATTTCTCTTTGACCATTTAAGTGGTTGATGGCGACCTCACCGCGGATGATCTCATAGTCGGCGATTTCAGACAAAGGTACTCTTGCACCGGCGGGGTTCACAACCCGCATTTCATCCAGGAATTTAATGGAAGAACGTTCTTCACGGTCGTATCTAACCCATACCCGGATTTCATCCCTTCCCCTTTGGAAACGCTGGACGGCCTGACCAAAAAATCCAGCCCGAACCTGACGCATGACGCTATTGAGATTGAAGCCCAACAAATAGGCATTGTCTTTCAATTCCAGTCGGATCTCTTTAATCCCTTGCGGATCGTTGTCCGAAACATCTTTCAACCGGGGCATGGCTCTTAATTGGGCCTTTAGCTCCTCTTTTGCGGCTTTAATTTCGCTGATGCTATTGCTCACGAGAGAGATGGACACGGGTTTTCCACCAAAAGTACTCCCGGAATTGTATTCCAAGCTTTCTACACCATAAATGGGGCCAACCTCCTCCGCCAAGGCATTTGCAATTTCGATCGCGGTGACCCGGCCTCGTTCTTCCTCTCCCTTTAAATTCAAGGTTAGGGCAGCACGGGAAGCACTGCCCCCGCCTTCTGCCGATACGAGACCAGGAGGGCCGCCGGTCAGCCCCTGGGAAGTTCCGATTTGGCGTACGGTGTTGTTGAAGACATCTTGTCCGCCATTTCGGTCTTCGGCAATCTTTTTATTGACGATCCAGGCTTTCTCTTCAATCATCGTAATGACGGAATCGGTAATCGGCTCACTCGTTCCCTGTGGCATTTTCAGGCTAACAAATACTTGCTCACTGGCAACTGGTGGAAAGAATGTACTTTTAATCAATCCTCCGGCCATCGCGCCAACCGTAATGATTAAGAGAGCAATCGGTATGGCTAAGCCGATCATCTTGTACTCGAGCACAAATCGGAGGATGGGTGCATATAATCGATCCCGAAGCCAAAGCATGCCCTTTTCAGCCCAGCGATTGAGCGCGAAGTTTTGGGAACCTCTCTTTAGGGCCCTGGAATGAGAGACGTGTGCGGGCAGAATGAGAAAGGCTTCAATCAGGGAAATGGCCAAAATAAGCGTCAATACTGCAGAAATTTCTCCAAAAAAGTCTCCCAATAATCCAGGCAGGAAAAAGAAGGTCGAAAAAGCTACCATCGTGGTCAATATTGCGGCGGTAATTGGTGGAGCTACTTCCAGAGTACCGTCGATCGCTGCCCGGATCGGATTCTTTCCCTTTTCGTAATGGTGATAAATGTTTTCTGAAATCACGATGCCGTCGTCCACCAAGATCCCGATAACCAGAATCATTCCAAAAAGCGAGATAACGTTGATCGTCATGAACTGGGGAGCCAGAATAAACAAGCCAAAAATCGAAAAAGGCAATCCGATGGCCACCCACAGAGCAATACTCGGCTTCAAGAAGAGCCCCAGTACAATAAGTATCAGTAGGATTCCCAATCCTCCATTTTCCAATAGTAAATCGATGCGATCTTCTAAAGCGATGGTTTGATCGAGGGCAATCTTCAACTGAACATTATCGTATTGTTGGTTGAATTTCTCGATGTAAGCGCGAACTTTGTTAGTTGCGGCAACAATGTCTTCACTGTTGGTCGTACTAACTTTAATTTGTACGGCCAAGTCTCCATTCATGTAAAGGCGATCCGGGTTTTCCGCCCAGGCATCGCGAACTTGGGCAACATCTCGCAGACGGATGATATTGCCGGAAGCATCAGCTCTCACCACCAGAAAGTCCAACTCTTTCCCATAGTAGGAGCGATTGTTGGCCCGGATCAGGTATTCTTCGCTGGATGTCTTGATATTGCCACCCGTTGCAAGCAGATTAGCATTGGCCACCGCTGCTGCTACTTCTTCGAACGTAAGGTTGTAGGCCCGCAAATCATTTTCACGGACGGCAATTTCGATCTCTTCCAATGGAAATCCACTCAGCTGGATCTGAGAGATGCCTCCCAAAGCTCGCAGATCACTTTCCACCCTACGGGCAATGTCTTTCAGGGTCTTTAGATCAACGCCATCTCCGCTCACGGTAAAGGTGATCGCATCATTCAAGATCTCCAATTTTGACACGACTGGAGGTTCCATATCTACCGGAAAGGACGGCACCCGATCCACTGCGTTTTTCACGTCGGAAAGCAATGCATCAATGTCAAAATCCCGGAACCCCTCCACACTGATACTGGCAGAGTTTTCACGAGAGGTGGAGGTCACCCGGTCTACGCCGACGAGTCCCCGAAGGTTGTCCTCGATCTTCAGAACAATCCCTTCTTCAATCTCACCGGGAGAAGCTCCGGGATATTGAATATCAATGCTAACGATATTGGACTCATCCAAAGGGAAGAAAGAAGACCTCGTATTGGACAATCCCATCAAGCCAAAGAAAAATACGGCAATCATCAGAACATTGACAGCAACGGGATATTTAATGAAAAAAGCTATTACATCTTTCATCGGAAAACTTTGAAGGATTATTCAATAATCTTGACGCGCATACCTTGGTAAGCGCCTGGTACCGGTTTGGCCAAAATCTGTGTTCCATCCGCCAACCCCTGAACGACCACTGTGTTTTCCTTGAAGAAGGCCGGAACAACCGTTACCATTTCCAGGAGATTATTGTTAATCACAAAAATTTTGTCATCGTTTTGCAATAGCTGCCGATCCATTTCGAAGGTATTTGGCACCTCCTTTGCCTCGAGGTCGGCTTCAAGATACATTCCTTCCTTCAAGTCTGCGCCGGCGAGTTGAATGAATACTTTGATGGTCTGCGAAGCCTGATCCAGTTTTCCATTTACCCTGCTTACCTTTCCCGTCCAGAATTTGGTTCGCTCCATATTGTGCACTTCTACGGATCGCCCCACTTTCAACAAATCCATATAGGTCACATTGACATTTACTTCTAATTCATACAACCCGTTCCTGATGAATTCGCCCAGGCGTTGTCCCGGGCTTACCAGGGCACCCGGATTAACCAAAGCTTCGGTGAGCACTCCGTTAAAGGGTGCTTTGATCGTATACTTCACCAGTCGTTCTTCTAAATTACTGATGTTGTAGAAGCTGGTGTAAACTCCCTTGCTACCCACGAACAGTTTTTCTTGCTCGGATTTAGCTTCCGGCAGGGGCTTCAATGGCATGCTCTCATCAAATTGCCGGATGTACTGCTGCCAGTCTGGGAAAGCGTCCGGATAGTCGATCCGGAGGTCGGGCAGGAAATTGACAATTTGATTCTGAAGGTTGCTCTTCTGTGCCCGGATGTTAGCCCGGAATTCATCACTGTTGATCAGGAGCAGTGTTTCCCCTTTCTTGAAATTGCTTCCCGGTTTAAATAGCCTGGCGCTGGATTCAAATATTCCCTGCACTTCGGCAAATATGTCGATGCGATCCCGTGCCATCAAGCTGCCGCTGGTACTCAAAGTTATGGAAGCACTGGTATTTTCGACCGTTTGTGCATAAACTGAACTAACGACCTTTTGTTCTACCGGTTTTACTTCTTCTTTCATACCGGCAAGTTGTCTTGCAATATAGACCGCTCCTACAATAATCAGGAGAGCAAGAATGGATAGAATGATTTTTCGCATTTATAAGCTAATGTGTTTTGAAAAACTAGAAGGATGGGCATTCAGGAATCCACCGCGAAGATATAGAACCAATTTGTAAGGTCCGGACTTTTCCTTCTTCTTTTAATTCCATAAAATTTAACCGGTGGAATCCACTATTGTTCGAGTGAAACGACAACCGATCGAAATATTTGTGCTAATTTCGACTATATGATTGCCCGACTAATGAAATTTCAAGCTTCCGTTTTGCTCTTATTGGGTGCTCAACTACTTTTCGGACAAGTGGTCAATCACCTGCCAAACCCAGGATTTGAAGAATTCATTTTGTGTCCCGATTCCAATCAATTCGATGGTTATATCAGCGACTGGCTTTCAACTGCTCAACTGGGCATCGACGGTGGTTCAATTGGTTGGTATCACCACAATTGCAACCCTTCTGCTTTCGGCTCTCCTCCCGACGCCTTGCGCCAAATCCTCATCGACGGAGTCATACGCGTTCGGCCCGGACTCCAGACCATCAGCAACATAGAGCTGCCCGGATTCATCTATGCGCAGCTGACTGCGCCACTACAGCGAGATTCCCTGTATTACTTCGAGTATACTTCCTCTTCCAACAGTTGGCTGGTTGACGACAGCGAGTTGCCGGATCTTCCCCGGGACAATTGGTGTATTTCACCAGATCGCGGCTTTGTTTTGACGGTCGATCCTCCAACCCTTGACACGATCAATCCATTAAAGCCCTACGCTAGGGTCCAGGAATTCGGACGGAGTCAATTGGAAAGTGGCGCCGTTCGTTTAGGGCAATGTTACAGAGCCACCGGAACAGAAAAATACTTTGTGTATGGCCAATTTTTCGGGCCGGCCGACGATGTCTTTTGCCTGGTGAATCAGTTTGATGGGCAGCACCTTCAGTTTTCCGAAATTTTGGATAATTTTAAATTGGAGAAATTCGAGCCGGAATTGTGTTGCGACATTTCCGTTTGTAACGAAGAGGCGGTCGATTTTGCACCTTCTTTTGCCTATTACGCCATTCCGGCTTCCCAACAGACAGATTACATCTGGAATGATGGGGTGACCGGTGCTCAGCGGACCTTTACCGAATCGGGTCAATACTACCTCACCATACACCTGGATTGTGGTACCAAACGTACGAATACCATCGCCGTTAATTTGGATGACTGTTTGGATGAAATATTCATGCCTAATGTCTTTAGTCCCAATGGAGATGGTTTGAATGATTACGTTCGACCCCAACTGAATAATAAAAACGAATTGGTTGCTTTTGAATTTGCCATCTTCGATCGATGGGGCAATCGCGTTTACCTGGCCACTACTCCCGATGATCCTGGATGGGACGGCAATTTCCGTCAAAAAAGTGCCGATGCAGGGGTTTATCTGTGGTCCGTTTCCTTGGTAACTCAACGCGGGGATGAACAAAAGGAGCAGATCACCACGGGCGACGTACTCTTAATCAGATAACAATCCTTCATGTTAATGGGCTTCGTTAGCCCTGCTCATTTAATCGGTTCCTTCTCATCACCTGTCCAATCCATCGGGCTGATTCTTTGGGCAGTCGTTCCAAAGTCTCAAAATCTACGTAGTGCAAACCAAATCGCTTGTCGTAGCCGGAAGCCCATTCGAAGTTATCCATAAATGACCAGGCAAAATAACCTTTGAGTTGTACCCCTTCCGATATGGCATCCAGACACGCTGTGAGGTATCCCCGATAAAAATCCACCCGTTTTTGGTCGTCCACTTTTCCATCGACTACTTGATCGGGATAGGCACATCCATTCTCCGTGATGTAAATTGGTGGCCGGTCGTATCGCGCATCGATCCATTTCAACATTTTTTTACAACCCCATGGTACTACCGCCCAGTTCATGCTTGTCAGATCCCAGCTTTTGTCCTGCGACAAGTGGACGTCCTGATCTTCCGATATCCCCCCGTTTCCGTATACACTCTGCTTTTTCGACCGTCCATCGCCGTGAGCAGCATACATCGTCGTATAATGGTTTAAGCCAAAAAAATCTGAAGTGCCCAGAATCAGCTCTTTTTCGGCAGTCGAAAATTGCGGAAGCCGACTTCCCAATCGCTTCTTCATCACGGCCGGATAATCTCCCTTATAAATGGGATCGGCAAACCACGCCAGGAAAAATTGCAGCGCTCTTTCAGCTGCCTCCTGATCCTCCGAACGTTTGGTCAGCGGCTCTCTCCAATCGCAATTATTGGTAATACCGATTTGACCGTTTTGGTGGCCATACTTTTTCCGATAGATCTGTACGGCCTTCGCATGTGCCAACAATAGATTGTGCGCCGCCAAATAAGGTTCGGAATTGGAATTTCGGCCCGGGGCGAACACTCCTTGCCCGTGCCCCAAGATCGCCACCACCCAAGGCTCGTTGAGTGTGATCCAGTGCTTCACGCGATCCCCAAAATGCTCAAAACACAAATCCGCATAGGTGGCAAAGTAATCGGCAATGGAATCTCCCAACCAGCCATCATCTTCCATTTGCAACGCCAAAGGTAAATCCCAATGGTACAAGGTAACCCAGGGAACAATGTCGGCCTTTAACAACTCATCAATCAAATCCGAGTAAAACTGAAGGCCTCGCTTGTTGATCGCACCTTTTCCCGTTGGCAGAACCCGAGGCCATGCGATCGAGAAACGATAGGCCTTCACCCCCATTGCCTTCATCAACTGGATGTCTTCTTTGTATCGGTGATAATGATCGCAGGCCAGGGCACCCGTTTCTCCCTTGTGTACCTTACCCGGGATACTTGAAAAAGCGTCCCAAATGGACGGGCCCTTTCCATCTTTTGTAGCGGCCCCTTCTATTTGATAGGAGGAAGTGGCGGTACCCCAGATGAAATTGTTTGGAAATTGATGCATTTTTTGCCGTGGTTGCTGTTGAAACTTTGGTTGCTGTGGATTCTATTGTTTCTTTGGTTGCTGTGTTTTCTATTGTTTCTTTGGTTGCTGTGGATTCTATGGTAGCTACTGTTGCGCCCCCGAAAGTAAGTTAAAATTTCAAATCAAGATCTTTCCCGTTGAAGAAAAAGTGAGCTTTATTAGGTTCGCGGGCTATGAGTTGGAAGGTGATTCACAACAGTCAACGAAAAACGATCGATTTTTTCATCATTATTCGGTTTTTAATCGTTTATTGAGTAGATCTCATTCAGGTAATTCAGAAAACACTCTCCTCATCTTTTTTTAACGGCACTATAAAGATTTTAAAATATGCTGAAAACAGATATTTTATACGAATCGAGTGTGGGGCGGGTTCTCCTGTATACGGCTTCCTATGAAGGAGAAAGCGTGGAAATGGCGAATTACAATGAATTTGCCTGTATTTCCTTTCCGATTAGGTCGGCATTCAATTACAAGGCCGGGGGGTTTGACGGCATTTTAGATACCAACACCATTCTGTTGGAAGCTCCCGACACGGAATTCAAAATTCGAAAATTTCCGATCTACCGACAGGATATCACGGTCTCCATTCAGCTAAAAATGAGTGGTTTCCATTTGATTGAGGAAATGCAAAAACAGCAAAAGAAGGTAGGTTCGATCCGGCGAACGCCCGACATCAACTGTTTTCTCCAATCATTCCTCCGTTCCTTGCACCTCAAAACCGATCAACGGGACTTTGCCTTTGGCGAGCTGTTAGAAGAGCTTCTCGTCCCGGCTTCTCCGTTCTTTGATCTAAAACGGCTCAATCATGAACAAGGAATGAAGATTGAATGGGCCAAGGAATACCTACACGACCGTTTTTCCGAACCGATTAACCTGGAAGATATAGCCAAGGCAAGTTTTACCAGCCCTTTTCACTTTTCCAGGGTATTCAAGGAGAAGACCGGCATTTCCCCCTACCAATATTTACTCCAGATCCGGATTACCCGGGCACGTCAACTATTAAAAAGGGGATATCCGGTGGTATCTTGTGCCTACCAGGTCGGGTTCAACAGTCTATCTAACTTTTCCTATTGTTTCAAAAAAATAGTGGGCTGCTCCCCGACCGAATATAAAAAGAGCAATATTTCGAAAATCCGATAAGATTGGAAGACGCATTTTTGTGGGGGTAAAGATTAACCATCAAAATCTAGAGAAAATGAATTTACCCAGACGAGGAATGCTATTTCTATCCCTATTATATTGGACATTCCAGGCTTTTGCACAGACGAGCGAACATGAAATCAGCCGGGATCTATTTGCACAGAATTTGCACGGCAGAGAAGTACTCATGAAATGTTTGGAAAACCATGGATCCCTTTCCCAGTCCGGACTTCAGATCGCCCTTACCGTTACTACTGAGGAGGGTAAGAATAGAGGGCAGTCTTATCAAGCCCTTCCCCCTTATCAACATTTCAAGGTTCAAAGCAAGTTTTACATTGATCGACCCAATGGCATTGAATTCTCTCGACACAACAATCCGTTTCCGGGTTTCTTTTTCGGAAATTTCAGCATTGTAAGAAATGGGACCGGCCGGCAGTATGATCTGCAAACCAGGACTTATACCTCTTGTATTTCGGCCGGTTTTGAGCATTACCGATACTTTCCTCAGCTGTACTTGAAATCCACTTTAGACATGGCAGACAAGATCTTCTACACCGGAGAGCGAGTGTTCCGCGGCGAAAGAGTTAAAGAGGTGTTAGTGGGTGGAAGCCGGCCGACCAGGTTGCTGATCCACGCTGAGCAAAATGTATTGCTTCGGGTTGAAAACTTGACCACCAATCACCCGTACGGAAATGGTATCATCATCAAAGAATTTGACGATTACGTGGCTACAGGACTGCTTACGCTTCCTTCCAAGATAGTTTCTGGAAGTAGATATGCTGCCTGGGGAGCTCTCTTCAATCACTACCAGTTGACCATTGATGATCACACCTCTTTTGTCGTACCTGATGAAGAGGAACTGCAGGAATACAAGCCGGTCGTGCCCAACGAATCGGCTGCTACAAAAGTAGTCGAACTTGGAAGAAGTGCTTTCATGGTTCAGAATGTTACCGGCCAGGCGGTAGGGTCCGGATACAAT
>JANQRV010000346.1 GCA_028284395.1 Saprospiraceae bacterium | reverse complement strand
TGGATAGCAGGTCGGCTCCACGGCGATCATGACCACGTTTCTCAGGGCCTCTTCCGTCTCGACCAATTTTATACCGCCTCCGGTAACTTTATGGCTTTTTCGGAATTGATCACCGGTTTTTTAAGCCTGGCATTTCTGATCGGCCTCATCGGTTTCTGCCGACAAAAAAGCATCGGCATCCTGCCCGTTTTACCCCTTGCCTTCATCGTTCTGGCCCTGCTGGGTCCTCCCCTATTCCCAGCTCCCCATCCCCTTTCCATGCCGGTTTCTCAGCTGGCCATTCCCGGGCTATTAGGCCCCCTACTTGCGGTGTTATTGTGGCGGCGGCCGGAACTGGTCGTCATTCGCTGGGGCTCCCTGGTCAGCCTCCTCTTGATGACCCTCCCTCTGATCCCATTGATGGTTCGTCCCTGGACCCCCATCGCCCATCGATACATTGGTTTGATCATCCTCCTGCTTTACGGCGGATGGTCCCTTTGGTTCTTGTTACTCAGCCGATTGAGGGGGCTCCCTGGATAGGTTCATCGGAGCGGTTCATCGGTCAGACGGCTTTGAGCCGTCAGACCGTTCCCACCGAATAGCGACCACAGCAGCCACAGCAGCAATAACAGCCATAGTAGCCATAGTAGCAATAGTAGCCATAGTAACCATAGCAGCCATAGCAGCCATAGTAGCAAAATAAATCCAAGAAAACGACCAATAAATCCAAGCATCCAACCTCAGAACCAACGACCTTTACACAAAATATTTCTAACCAATAATCCAAATAGACATGAAAACTAAAATCTTATTCCGACTGGAGATATGGTTAGCCCGTATCTTCAAAACGCCAGCACGTCATCCGGCTTATTGCAGGACAACAAGAAACAGACCGTCGACTTTTGCCAGATAGCGCAAGATTGCGGCAGACAGTACTCCCCGGCCAGTCCGGAGAGTTACAATTCCACGTTTTGAAGAAGCCTGGTATCAATCCCAATGGGAAGATACCGGGCCTTTTCCGTTGTCATTCCCCATTCCTTTCACCCTGATTCGATCGGCTACTTCATCGAATCAAACTGAAGGTAATCAGTAACAAAACAAACAGGATCACGGTCTGCACGATTTTCTGTTGAAGGTCTGGCAGTCGATAAATTTGCAGCGCAATGAGCAGAAGCAAACAGATTTCAATGGCGGTAATTAGAGAATTTAGAAATGGATGGACAGCCGAGGCATAAGTGTGATGGCCATAAACGAGGAGTCCGAGGCATGCAGAGCAAGCCGGCAAAAGAATTTGTTTCATAGTTTTTAGGTATCGAACCTTTTTGAGTTTTGGTATCCGATTGATTCGGCATGCCCATCGACAAACCCGCTCCATTCGGATGTAACTTAGTGCGCTATTTATTAATTTATCTCCTCGGTGTCAGTGTCCATATTTCATCCTGTACGGACACGACTTTGTCCCGGGAATAAAATACCGGAAAGTACCGGTTTTTCACCCAGGTGTCGAATAGGTTTCGGTAGTGTTTGTCTTCCGGATCCCCTCCCTGTCCCGGTGTATTTGTCCCCAGGCAATGATCCCAATCCTTGGTATCTACAATGATCTTAAAGGAGGCGCCGCTGGTTTGATTGTCATTTCCGGAAGTCATGTTGACGGTATAGCTATTACCACCGCGGATCGCCGGACCTACATCCAATTTTTTTCGCCACTCCTCATTGACGGCATTGCTAAGCGGGTGTTTTAGGTAGACGTGTTTATAGCGCAGTTGCCCATACTGCCACTGCGTCATATCTCCTCCCAATTTGACGGAAAGCTCCTCCACCGCCTTTTGCAAGGCCTCCAATAGAAAGGCATCGCGGCCGGCCAGCGGGTCTTTACCAAACTTGCCATCCGGCAACAACAACCAGTTGATCGTCTTGTAGATTTGTAGTCGGGCATAGGGTTGGGCTTCCTTCGGCACCATCAGATCTTTCATGGCCCCCATCAGATGAGCTTCCCATTTGTTGTAGATGCCGGCTGCAATCGATTGGGGTTCCATGCGGTAATCCCAGTTTAGGAGGTATTGCAAGGCCTTCTTCGTATTTGCATGTTCGGATTCCAAATCCTTCAGCAGAGGAACCAGGTTTCGGGCCGGTATGGACAAGTAGTCGGTTTGTAGTTCGACCATATCCATCAATGTGTGTTTACGTCCGGAGGCGAGAAATTCACTAACCCGATCGCCGCGGTAGGGATCGGACCACGAATAACCGATGGCATCCATGTAGGGATAACCACGGGGAACGACATTTTCATTGGCCGTCACAAAGTAGCCGTCATCGGGATTCAGCACGTTGGGTTTTGCAATAATGGGCAGGTACCCTTCCCATTCGTAGCTCCCGTCTCCGGGCACTGGGACCAGCCCGCTCCAGTGCCGACGCACCGGTGCAATGCCCACCGATTGCCAGCCAATATTGCCGTCCCGATCGGCCCAGATCATATTTTCTCCGGGAATGTGACTGTAGTTGCAAGCCTCCTTAAATTCTTCCCAATTAGCGGCCTGATTCATCCGCAAACTGGCCAAATAGGGCGAACCTCCAATTTCCATCCAGCCGCAGCGAACGGCAAAGGCGGCATGCTTCCCGTTGTCCTCAAAAACAACCGGGCCATGGCGGGTATATTTCAGCTCGACGGTCACGGGATCTTTCTCCTTTACGGGAATGGTCTCTTTGATGATGCGCATATCTTCCCAGGCCCCCTGGTACCGGTACTGATTAGGATTATCGGGGTTGGTCTCGTATACGTATAGGTCTTCGGCATCGGTACGAAAAACAGTCAGTCCCCAAGCACCGTGTTGATTGTGACCAATGGAAATACCGGGAATTTCGGGTTCGCCACCACCGATTACATCCCAGCCCGGCCCGACCAAGTGGGCCATGTATCGCAGGGATGGGGTCGATTGGGTTCGGTGCGGATCATTGGCCATAATGGGGTAACCGCTTTGAGTATGGGCTCCACTCACCAACCAATTGTTACTGCCGATGTTCCAAAGCTCCTCTTGCTGCAGGGTCTGCCACCTGACTTCATCTTCCAGCACCAAACGCTGGAAGGCATCGGCATCGTGATTACCGGCATCAGAAACCAGGTCGTCGGGCTGAAACCGGATCGGCCGTCTGAAGGCATTGTAAATCCCCAGGACATCCTTGAACAACAAATCCCGTTCGATCTTGGGATCGATCTCCAGTACGGGATCTCCGGGATGAAAATAGGCCAGTTCTTTTGTTTTTTCGGGGCCAAGGAGTGCTACCAGACGACCGATAGCCAGTTCCGTTCCGATGTTGCCCAACAGCCCCTGATGTCGCGAAATCACTACTTCCGGTGTCCAGGGATGAGCTTTGATGCCTAAGAGTCCGAATTCGGCCGGCAACAGCTCCGGGTTCTCTTCCGTCATGGCAATGTAGGCATTCACTCCTTTGACAAAGGAAGTAATGATGAGTGAACCCCTCGGATGGTAATGGTCCATTTCCCGGCGGATATCCCCGCGAAATTTGAAAAGGCGGGTACCGATATCCCGCTGCAATTCCCTTTCTCCCAGCATTTCTGCTACCGTGCCCGTCGCCTGGCGGCGCCAGATCTCAAACTGAAACAAGCGGTCTTTAGCGGCATAAAAGCCTTGGGCAAAAAACAGGTCAGCCTCCGTTTCCGCATAGATGTGTGGAATACCCCATTCATCGACGAGGATTTCCACCTCTTTTTCTAACCCTTGAAGTGTAAATTGAATTCTTTCGACATCAGGCTGTGCCATGGAGACGGCAGGACCGGCTATTAGCACAAAAGCCAGACCCACCCGGGCCAGGGATTGGAGTGTTTTTTTCAACATTGGTTTCGTTTTGTATAGGGCAGCTACAAAAGCTTAATAAACTTCTACGATCATCTCGACTTCAACGGCAATGTTCCGGGGCAAAGACCCCATACCGACGGCAGCCCGAGCGTGTTTGCCTTTGTCGCCAAAGACTTCCACCATCAAATCGGAAAAGCCGTTGACCACTTCTGGCTGGTTGCCAAAATCCGAAGCACAATTGACCATACCCAACACTTTCACGATTCGCTTGACGCGATCGAGATTGCCCACTTCCGCCTTTAGAGCAGCCAACTGGACGATGCCGGCGAGACGAGCGGCTTCATACCCCTCTTCAACCGTCAAATCAACACCAACTTTGCCCGTCACATAGCCACCTTCGGGTTTGTTAGGCCCTTTGCCCGCCATAAAAACAAGATTGCCGGTACGCACTGAATTCACATAATTCGCAACGGGTGGTGCTGCTTCGGGCAATTCGATTCCCAAAGATTTGATCTTGTCTTCAACAATTGTCGTGGTAATCTCTTTTTCAGTCATAGTTTCGTCGCTGGCTTCTTTAACAACTTCCTTTTCTTCAACTACTTGAGTGCAGCTCATCAGGAAGGCGAATAAGACAAAATAAAGGTAAGATAATTTCATGGCGGTTTTATATTGGTCAGTGAAACAATTGCAAAAGGTCGGAAATCCGTGCTTTCAAGTCTTTGCGATCAACGATAAAATCGAGGAATCCATGGTCCAGCAGAAACTCCGAAGTTTGAAACCCTTCGGGCAAATCTTTCTTGATGGTGTCTTTGATCACACGAGGGCCGGCAAAGCCGATCAAAGCTGCTGGTTCCGCGAAGTTGATGTCGCCCAACATGGCAAAGGAAGCGGTGACCCCTCCCGTGGTTGGATCGGTCAGAAAGGAAAAGTATGGAATCTGGGCCTTGGCCAGTTGCGACAGTTTAGCGGAAGTCTTGGCCATTTGCATGAGGGAAAAAGCCGATTCCATCATTCTTGCTCCTCCCGACTTGGAAATGATCATGAAGGGAGTGCGATGGGCAATGCAATGATCGATGGCTTTGGAAATCTTTTCGCCAACTACGGACCCCATGGATCCGCCGATAAAACGAAAGTCCATCGCTGCAATGGTTAAGGGGCGTTTATTGACCTTGCCGGTTGCGACGGTAATGGCCTCCAACAATCCCGTTTTCTGATAGGCTTCTTCTAATCGCTGATCGTAAGATTTCAGATCGACAAATTCCAGATAGTCCTGCGAAGTGAGATCGCCAAAGAGCTCTTCAAAATTACTCCCGTCGAAGATGAGATCGAAATAGTCGTGAGAACCAATGCGCACGTGGTAGCCACATTTTGGGCAGATGTAGGCATTTTCCTTCATCTCCTTCATCGTACTGGTCTGCTTGCAGGATTTACATTTGTACCAAAGTCCTTCCGGTGCTTCTCTTTTGTGTCTGGTCGCCGTTTGGATGCCGTCCTTTAATCTTTTAAACCACCCCATAAAACTAGTTTCGTGGACTGCTTAACGCATCATCGATTTGGTAAGCAGCGATTCTGATTTTTAGTTAGCCCCGCAAAGTTAGGTTAAAACAATAGGAATTTGGCAAGAAAAATGGAGAATGTTTTGGAAGGGGGATTCTGGGATGCTATGATGCTGGTCATACCGCGCTTTCGTTCGACAAAATCCCTTTTGGGACCATCACAGTATCAACTCCATCTCTTTCACCGTCCGAACAAAAGCCTTCACCCCCTCCAATGGCGTATCCGGATACACCCCGTGCCCCAAATTGGCAATGTGTCTTCCGGCAAAAGATGTCAGCATTTCTTGAACTGCCCGTTCGATGTCTTCAACATTAGCGTACAATTGGCAGGGATCCAGGTTGCCCTGTAAGACCTTATCGGGACCGACACGTTCTCTCGCCTCGGTTGGGTCATGGGTCCAATCCAGTCCGACGACGTCACAGGGGACGTCGGCAAACTCCTCCAAGGCATGCCATGCTCCTTTGGCAAAGACGATCTTCGGAACGCTTTGAACTTCTTCGCAGATCCGCCGAATGTAGGGCAGTGCAAATGTTTGGTATTGAACCGGCGTCAGTACGCCCGCCCACGAATCAAAGATTTGGACAATATCAACTCCTGCCTGAATCTTCAATTTCAAATAGGCAATTACGGAAGTCGTTATTTTCTCTAACAGTTGGTGGGCCAGGACCGGTTCTTGGTAGAGAAAGCGCTTTGCTTTGGAAAAAGTCTTACTGCCTCCTCCTTCCACCATATAACAAAGCAAAGTCCAGGGAGCACCGGAAAAGCCGATGAGTGGCACGCGACCGGCCAATTCCTTTTTAGTCAGGCGGACCGCATCGTAAACGTACGTCAGCCGTTCGGCAGCATCGTTGCCTTCGATCAGTTCTTCTACTTGGGCAGCACTTCGAATTGTTTCGGGAAACCGGGGGCCAACCTTCTCTATCAGCTCGTAATCCAGCCCCATTGCTTCGGGAATCACCAGAATATCGGAGAAAATAATGGCAGCGTCCACATCCAGTTCGTCGACTGGCTGAATGGTCACTTCAGCCGCCAATGAAGGTGTGGAAACCAATTCTTTGAAGCCGGACAACCGGGCTCGAATGGCGCGATACTGGGGAAGGATTCTGCCTGCTTGTCTCATCAACCACACGGGAGGGCGTTGCACCTCCTCTCCTCTCGCCGTGCGAATTAGCAGATCATTTTGTAAACTCATTTTACAAAATTAACAATCTATTAGTGTAGAAACCACTGGTGGTTAAAGCTTTGACCTATTTTTTACATAAAGGTTGAATCTGTGATGCTGCGGTCGCCACAGCATCATCCTTCTAATTCAATCTTTGATGATAGATATCGATCGACTGCGGCAAGAAATCAACACTCGGCAATTCGCGGTAAAAGGCGTCAAAATAAGCCAGGATCCGTTCCCGTTCTGCCGATTCCAATTGCTTTAATTCCCGAACCAGGTTGTAGATCGTCGTCTTCTTCTCCTGAAACAATGCGATGGTTCGTACCAATATTTTGGGATCGGGAGTAAAGCCCATGAAGTGACGATCGGTGACCGAACGCAGTTGAAGATCGGGAGATGGAACGGCATAGGAAGCATTCACCAAACCGGAAAAATCAAAATTGTAGGGAATGGGAATCACCTTGTCATCGGCTTTGCGCAACAAATCGACATTGCGAACAGCCGGCAGGTGCCAGTCTTCGTTGCCGATTAAATATTGAAACAAAGCCATCTTGTTTTCCTCTTCGGGAGAAACGCTAGAATCCGGCACATTGTAACATTCACACGGGGTTCCACCCAACCTTGCGGCCATTTCAGCACGGCTTTCAATCAGGATTCCATAGCGCTTCATCTTCTTTTGGCTTCCTTTTTGATCGATGTAGTTCAAACGAACCAAACGAGCTCGGTAGGCATTGGGACTCAGCACTTCATAAATCCGATAGGCGAGAAATTCTTTGAGAACATTCCCGTTGCCGGACAACTTTCCGTCCAGGCAATGCGTTACTAACATTAATTTATTGTAAACACCGAAACCTCTCATTGCCAAATCTTCCTCCTTAAATTGGAGGCTTAACGGAGGAAAATCGCAAACCCGGCGCCTAAAGGTGCCGCTAACTTGTAGTGATACCTCAAACGATAAAGTCGATTTGCCATTTCCCAAAGCTAACTTCGCTACTTGAAGGTTTTGTGTTTTCCTGTTTTCCAGCAATTGCCCCACATCCGTAACAATCGTAATTTCCGGCAAATCGTCCGCTGAACTAAGGAATTGAAAGATGGTCGAAGGGTCATCAAAATTGGGAGGAGTGGGTACTGTCCCAAAGCTTTTACCACTCACCAGGACGGTAAGAAATAAATGAAACAGCCACTTTGTGATGCTCATGGATTAATTTTTTATTAGTTTTAGGCAATTTAAACAAGAAAATATCATTGCCCGACTTGTACACTGTAGTCAAATGTGATTGATCTAAATTCTGATGCAAAGGTACAGACAAACAAAATAAAATTCCATAAACAGACCACAAAAAGCGGCTAATTGATATATTTATTTGTTTTTTAACATATTTTCAGAATAAAAGAAAGGGCTATGACAGGCTTAAGCAACGTGGTTGTCCCAATCCTTTCGAATTCAAAACTATGTGGACAATGAAAAACATACGCTTGACTATCACGATCGTTTGTACGCTGTTGGCAGCATCTTGCAAGGGTCCCGAACCCGTTGTTTATGGCAGTGCCCCCGGAGCGATCAAAAAACCCAAGAACGTCATCTTAATGATTGGCGACGGGATGGGGCTTGCTCAGATCTCCGCGGCCATGTACCACAATAAGAACAAAATTAGTCTGGAAAGGTTCCCCGTCATCGGCTTTCACAAATCTTATGCCGGCAACAACCTGGTTACGGATTCAGCCGCCGGAGCTACTGCTTTTGCCTGTGGAGAAAAAACTTTTGTTGGCGCCATTGGCATGGACATGGATTCGGTTCCAATGCGCACGATCCTCGAACAGGCCGAAGACCACGGACTCGCCACCGGACTGGTCGCAACCTCCACCATTGTTCACGCCACGCCCGCTTCGTTTATAGCACACCGTCATTCCCGGGAAATGTATGAGGAAATTGCATCTGACTTTCTCAAGACCGATATCGACCTCATCATCGGCGGTGGAAAATACTACTTTGACAATCGCGAAAAAGACGATCGCGACCTCTACGCCGAATTAGAAGCAAAAGGCTATATGGTAGACGATTATTTTAAGACCGACTTTTTTACGGTCAAACCCGATCTCAACCGAAACTTTGCCTTCTTTACGGCCAACAAACAACCCTTGACGGCAGCCGCCGGTCGGAAATACCTGCCATTCGCCAGCAGACTTGCTGTCGACTACTTGTCCGGCCGCAATAAGGAAGGCTTCTTTCTCATGATTGAAGGGTCTCAAATCGACTGGGGAGGCCACGCCAATGACGGTGAAATGGTCATCCAGGAAGTGCTCGACTTCGACCGTGCCATTCAACGGGTACTCCGATTCGCACAAAGAGACGGCAATACCCTGGTCATCATCACGGCCGACCATGAAACGGGTGGATTGGCCATCAACCCAGGCTCCATCATGGGCGACATCAAAACCGCTTTCACCACCAATGGCCATACGGCAGCCCTGGTTCCGGTATTTGCCTATGGCCCCTGCTCACAATACTTTGCCGGTATTTACGAAAATGTTGAAATTTATCACAAGATGAAGGAAGCACTGGGTTTTACGGATCAGGAAATCGAGGCGGTAACTTCTTCTAGTCGGTAATTACTGTGATTCTTTGATGCTGCGGCAATCTTTTGGATTGCCTTGATTCTATGGTCGCCTGATGGCTCCCTTGATACTGCGATGGCCTTAATAGCCATCTCGATACTATGATGGTCCCAAAAGCGATTTTGTCGAATGAAAACGCGGTGTGACCAGCATCCCAGCATCCAATTCGTCGCCAAGACGAATGTAGCATCACAACAAAAAAAAACGGTGCTTAATTGCTCCTTTCGCAATAGCACCGTCTTTCAATCAACCTAATATCCATAATTTGTCTTTCTACAAAGACTACTACCAGTCGTTTTTCGAACAATTCGAACAGTTTGAACGGTTTGAACAGTTTGAATTGTTCCGGGTTCCCTCGACCCCAAGCAGTTCGCACAACAAATCAAACACTTCAAACAATTCGAACCCGGAACTATTATCATTTCCCTAATGTCAAAACCATTCCCACCATCACTCACCCACTCCACGAAAAGCATACATATTGTTAGATCGGGTCTATTTTCTGGAAAGAGGTGCCACCCACATACGCGGGTGACACTCCAAATAAGCCAGTAAATATATCCCAATAAGCAAATCCAAAATAAGGTGCAACCAATGGTATCAAGACCCTCACACTTGTAACACTGAGTTGGTAAAGGTTGCACCTACGTACATAACATTAATCATTACTTACGAAACCAAATTGGAAAACACTGTAGCAAATTGTTCGGCCAATTTATGTTTTAGAGTACCTTAAAATTCCAGTCTTATTTTTTACTTTAGGATACGTACTTCGTCCCAAAGGTTGGGAGAATTCAAGCGTCCGTATCCGAGATATTTAGGTTGAAAATTGGATTGACATCCGTAGGTTTGATCGTTTGTTTTTGTTTGTTTATACTTCCTATAAACCAAGTACCGTACCAAAAACTGAAATACTTTAATTTTTTTTGTAATTTATTTTAAACAAACCATTCAAAAAACTGAATTACAACAGTTTATGAAGTATAAAAAAATTTCACCAATTCTTACAAAATTGTTAAACAGGTGATCAAATAGGTTTTTCTCCCACCTAGCAACTATAGAAGCAACAGTAACTATAGAAACAATAGAAGCCATAGTAGCTATAGTAGCCATAGTAGCCATAGTAGCTATAGCAACCACAGCAGCAACAGCAACAACCCATATAAATTATAGACATAAGTTAAATATTGGATTCTTTAGTGGCAATACCGTTTTTTTATAGTAAACTTGCTTTTACAAATTCTCATCTATCTCAAATTGGACCAGGTCCAAACCACAAACTCTTACTTCCTAAATAAAAGAATTATACACTCGACCAATAATTATTTAGGATATACATAAGCGTGCACTAACGGCAGAACAATACAATACGAGTTTATGAGAAGGCTAATACTATTTGCTGCGCTATCTGCTTTTCTATGCAATCTCCTGAATGCCCAATCGTTCCGATGTGGTACTGTAGGTAAGATTGCCGAGCAGGTAAAGGTTCGCCTGATTGAGAACAAAGCTGCCATAGCCAATGGCTCCATTATAAAGCAAAGATCTACCGTTTACGTCCCCATTAAGTTCCACCTCATTGCCAAAGACGATGGCAGTCGCCGCATTGCCATGTCTCGTGTTTTTGACCAAGTCTGCGAGCTCAACAGTCATTTTGCGGATCAAAACATTCAATTCTACATCAAGGACAACTTCAACTTCATTGATAATACCCTGCTCTATAGCAACCACCAATTGATGCGAAACATCATGGCTTACCATGCCGACCCAAAGGCACTCAATGTGTTTGTGCTCGAATACGTCGACATCAATTATCCCGACCTTGCCGGCTACTACAACACTTCGTCCGATTGGATCGTACTGAGGAATGCGGACATCGGCCGGGATCACGCGCTTAGCCACGAGATCGGCCATTATTTCTCCTTGCTGCATCCATTCCACGGATGGGATGGCGAACCGTACGACGAGGAAGTACACGGTATCCCCGCACCGGTCTTTTCTCCAATGGGACTTTTGACGGAAAAGATGGATCACACCAATTGTGAAACAGCCGGCGATATGCTCTGCGACACCCCTGCTGACTTCAATTTTTTTGGCTGGAAAGACTGTAACTATAAAGGCGGAGCGCTCGATCCGGGCGGAATGGAAGTGGACCCGGAAGAAAAACTGTTTATGAACTATTTCTCCTGCCGGCGGGGCGAATACTTTTTCTCCGTTCAGCAGAAGGAAGTGATGTATGCCGATCTCTTTAGCAGTCGCCGCAATAACATCCGGGGCACTACTCCCAATTCCACTGCCACGATACCCAACAAGCCGACGCTCATGTTTCCAACCGGTGGCCAGATCAGTGATCACCCCAGCAGTGTCGACCTCTTCTGGACCGATGTGAGCGGCGCAACCAACTATGTGGTCGAGATCGACGACGCCCCTAATTTTTCCGGCGATCACCTCAAGATCATGTTTACCGATCGCAATTCGGTGACCGTCACCGGACTTCAACCCGGCAAACTCTACTTTTGGCGAGTCAAACCCTACAATGAATATTATACGTGTCAGGACTTTAGCAAGTTTGCCAATTTTAAGACCGATGTCGTTTCTTCAACAACGAACATACGCGGACTCTCCGGTTTTCAGGTGAGCCCTAACCCCATCCGGCACGCTGCTTTCAACATTGCCTTCCACACCGAACAGTCTTTCGTTGCCGATGTCAAAATCGTAGACATTTCCGGCAAAATCGTACAGCAATTCGGGTCAATGGATTTTCCGGCAGGACGGGCTGAGAAATTGCTTCGCCTCTCTTCCTCCGTAACAAATGGAGTGTACATTTTACATTTGTATTCCCAACACGGATATTTAACGGAAAAGCTCCTGGTGTTGCGTTAGGAGATGTCAAAACAGATTCTTACTTTTGGCCGTGATAACGAAGGCTACTTGCTGTAGTTGCTATGGCTTCTTTGGTTGCCGTAGAAACAACAGCAACAATAGCAGCAACAGTAGCAATAGCAGCAACAGCAACAATAGTAACAACAGCATCAACAGAAACCATAGTATATTATGAATCTTCACGAATACCAGGGCAAAGAACTACTCAAGAAATACGGCGTTGCCATCCAGGAAGGAGTCGTCGTCGACAATGTTGACAATGTCGAAAGCGCTTTCAAACAGTTGCAAGAGCAAACCGGCACCGAATTTGCCGTTGTAAAAGCACAAATCCATGCGGGTGGACGCGGAAAAGGCGGTGGTGTAAAACTGGCCAAAAACTTGGATGAGGTCAAAGAGCACGCCGGCAACATATTGGGCATGATGTTGAAAACACCCCAGACGCCGGGTGGATTAGAAGGTCCTGGCAAATTGGTGCGCAAAGTCTTGATTGCAGAAGATGCCTATGCACCCGACTTCGATGCCTGCAAAGAGTTTTACGTTTCCATTTTGATGGATCGCGAGCGCAAATGCAACGTCATCATTTATTCCACGGAAGGTGGTATGGACATCGAAGCCGTGGCCGAACAAACACCGCATCTGGTTCACAAGGAATACGTAGATCCCGCCCTTGGTCTTCTGCCGTTTCAAACCAGAAAGGTGGCCTTCAACCTGGGATTAAGCGGGAAGGCCTTCAAGGAAATGACCAAGTTCATCGCCAAGTTATACACTGCTTTTGTAGGTTCCGACGCTTCTCTCTTTGAGATCAACCCCTGTCTTAAAACCGGAGACGATCGTATCATCGCCGTCGACAGTAAAGTATCTTTGGATGACAACGCTTTGTTCCGGCATAAGGATCTCGCGGAGTGGAGAGATACCGACGAAGAAGATCCGATTGAAGTCGAAGCTCAAAGCTATGGCCTTAACTTCGTAAAGCTGGATGGCAATGTCGGTTGTATGGTCAACGGTGCAGGCCTGGCCATGGCCACCATGGATGTCATCAAATTATCCGGAGGAGACCCCGCCAACTTCCTCGATGTAGGTGGTACAGCGGATGCCAGTCGCGTCGAACAAGCCTTCCGGATCATTTTGAAAGACCCCAACGTCAAGGCCATTCTAATCAACATTTTTGGTGGTATTGTCCGTTGTGATCGGGTAGCGAATGGTGTAGTAGATGCCTATAAAAATATGGGGGATGCGATTTCTGTTCCGATCATTGTCCGCCTGCAGGGCACCAATGCGGATATCGCCAAAGAAATCATCGACAATAGTGGATTGGAGGTGCGCTCTGCCATCTTACTGCAAGAAGCCGCAGACCTTGTTAAAGAAGTGCTGGAAAATTAAATATAAACAAGTTACTCTCCGGTTTGTTAGGACAAAGTCTTAATTTAACCCAATTCAACAGAAATTAGGATAGCTTGATCTCGCTCGTCGCCCTTTTTATTGCGCATTGATTGAGAGATTATTCCTATATTTATAGGAGCGCACCCTTGGTGCTTAACTGCTAAAACTATCTATTTCATGAGAGGACACTTACTCCTTGTTATCGCGTTATTCTTTTGTAGTCACATCGGCGCCCAATCCCTGGGTACCAAGATCATTCAGCTCTACCATGAAATAAAAAGCCCGGTGGACGGCAAATTCTATGTCGAATCGATCGTCGACGCCCGCGAATTCGATAAAAACATCGGCATTGCCCATCGTCGTTTAGACAAACCGGTAGTCGTACCACTGATCCTGAATCGGGATTTTCTGTCGGACTTCAAAGTGGCAACCGACCGCTGGCGTCCCGACCGCGAAGGCAGTCAAAAGATCTCTATACACATAAAAGAGATTTACCTCTGGGATTACCTGAGCGCCAAGGAGGAAAAGCGATTTGCCAAAGTTCAATTGGAGTTCTTCAACGAAAATCAGGAAAGCATGGGGATCTTCAATACACTTATTACGGAACCGGGCAAATACAAGCGGTTTTCTCACGAAAGGCGACTGGAAAAAGCCCTCTGGGAATGCATCAATAAATTTGGACGACAGCTCAAGCGCCCAAAAAGAT
>JANQRV010000339.1 GCA_028284395.1 Saprospiraceae bacterium | reverse complement strand
ATCAACCCGGATGCAAACAGCAAACCGCTCCGTTCGCTGCTTCCGACTGCTGCTGTGTATTGATCTCCTTTCGAAGCTTTATTTCTGGTCTGATATCTTGAAACCATCCAGGCAATGACTCCACCGAGCATAATGGCACTATCCAACTCAAAGGGTAAGTAAAGCCCCACCGCAACAGCTAAGACCGGAATGCGAAAATCACTTCCCCGACGCAATTGATATTGATCCAGTAAGATAATTACTACGCCCAGTGCCATCCCAATAAATACCATGGTCCAGGGCAGGTCGCCGGAAAATACTCCCCGCGCTACACTTTCCATTAATGTCGCCTGAGGAGCGGCTAAAGAATCAGGTTTGTCAACTGTTGCCGGACCAAAACCGTAAGCAGTGTTCAACAACTGCAACACCAACGGTAATACGAGGGCGGCAGAAAAAACGCCCACCATTTGCATGACCTGCTGTTTCTGAGGTGTAGCACCCAAAATATGCCCCGCCTTGAGGTCTTGCATATTGTCGCCAGCAATGGCTGCCGCACAACAAACTACTGCACCAATTAAGATGGCTGCCGCAGGTCCTTTTTCCGCTCCCGACCCCAACAGTGCGAGCAGGATCAACGCAGAAGTGAGAATGGTAGCGATCGTAACTCCCGAAATCGGGTTATTGGAACTACCTACCAGTCCTGCCATGTAGCCCGCCACTGCGGAAAAGAGAAAACCGGCTATGACCATCAGAATCGCCATTAAGGCAGTAATTGGAATATTTTCGATTTCGCGGATATAGATAATGAAAACCGGCACGATCATTACTCCGATTGCGATGATCACCCTCGACATCGGTGTGTCGCGCTCTGTTCGAGGGATATCGGCATTATTGGTTTTATTCCTAATTGCTTCCATACCACTTTTCACGGCAAAACCGATTGAACTGCGCAGGCTGATCAACGCCCACAAACCTCCTACTACCATCGCTCCGACACCTAAATACCGAATCTGACCACTCCATAAAGCCCCGCCAATACTTACGGGGTCGCCTTCAGGTGCTCCGACGAATGCTATGTACAGCGGAATAGCGATCCACCAGCTGATGACACCTCCTGCAAAAACAAGACTGGCAATTCGGATTCCGACGATGTAGCCGACCGCAATAAGAGCCGGAGATAAATTCATTCCAATATAGGCATAGACTTTTTTGCCCAGCAAAGTAGCGCCCTCGGCTACGCCCCCCCATGCTTTCAATCCTGCCTCAAAAAACTTAACTAAGGCTCCAATCAATCCACCCCATACCAGAAACTTCACGGCTTTCCCTCCGGATTCTCCAGTTTTCAACACTTCCGAAGTAGCAACACCTTCCGGAAAAGTCAACTTTTGCTTCACAATTAATGCCGAACGAAGTGGTATTGTAAACAACACTCCTAAGACGCCACCGCATAGAGCAATGAGCATGGTTTCCAAGTAGTTAAAGTCGGACCAATATCCCATTAAGACGAGCGCTGGAAAGGTAAAAATAACCCCTGCCGCCAGTGATTCACCCGCCGAAGCGGCTGTTTGGACGATGTTGTTTTCCAGAATGTTATGCTTCTTGAATAAACGCAATATAGCCATTGAAAGTACGGCTGCCGGGATACTTGCCGAAACCGTCATTCCGGCAAATAACCCCAGGTAGGCATTGGCTGCCGATAAAACCACGGAAAGGATGGCCCCCAGAATAAAGGCCTTAATAGTAGTTTCGGGCAGGGTTTTTTCGGGGCCGATATAAGGTTGGTTTTCGTTGCTCATAACTATGGTGTATTATTTTTCACTGGGTAAATTATCATTTTTTGCCGACATTTTATGAATCACTGCCCTGCCAGAAACAATGCATTGCCCACCAATAGTTTGCCGTTATACCAAAAAGCCCGAAACAAAGGATTATCGACCAGATAGGTAATATGACCATCACCCATATCTTGTCCGGCAACTGTCGTGGTATTCCTCAGTTTCTTCTTGATTTTGCTGCCGATGAACCCTTCGTGAACCACCTCTTCTCCAATTACACCAACATTCCAGGCATTTCGCAAATAGGGAAAGTGTAGAGAAGAGGTTTTCAGAGAGTAGTAGTATCGCGGAAGGCCAAAACCAAGGGGGTGGGTATTGTCCATTTGGTTGCGTATAATGGCTCCGGGAATGTTATCCATCAGCCGGCGTCGACGAGCATCGCCATAGGGCTCTAACTTCATTTTTGCCTCTTTGGATGAAGTTGCGCCTTCATTTTCTGGTCGCCGCCTGCGCAAATCAAACCTGCTGCGACCGGCAAAAGTCCGATTCGCCACTCCGATCAGGATCAAATGCCCCCCGGCTTCGATCCATTCCCTCAGCACGGACATCGCCGTTGAATCTACCTGATAACGCCCGTCGGTTAATATTAAAGTGTTGAAAGATTCAAAAGGCAGTTCCGCCAGATTATCCTCTTCATAGATGGTTGCCGGATATTTCAAGTCCTGATCCAGGAAATACCATAACTCTCCAAAGGAATTTGAATAGGTCGACTCCCCTCCGATGATGGCCACCTTCGGAACTTCAATAAATTGATAGGCAGACGACCCAAAATCGGGCCCGGTTTCCACGAATCCGGTCTCTACCGATGATACTTCTTCCTCGAACCCAGATGCGACTTCCTTGACCTTCTGATGAAAATGGAGATTTTTTCGATTATCAGCCCGGTTGACAACCAAGGTCCCTGCCGGATACACCTTTCCGTCGATCTTAAATTCTTTCTTTGCAAATCTGACCTTGATGTCATTTTGAAGCAACTTTGCCAATAACTGAGCGCTTTGAAATGAACGCCACTTAATGAGGTAGGCATAGGGCTTGTTCTCTGGAAAAGGGGGGTTAGGTATGAAGGAATACTCCTCGGTAACTTCCACCTTCAGCGTGGAGGCGTAAGTTTGTAGGCCATAGGCATAAGGTAATGACCAGGCCGTAATATCGTAGGTATTCGAATCCACAAGTTCTGGGCTCGGTTCCAGCAAAACCTGTACCAACAGACCTTTCGGTTGATTGGTGCTAATGATCAAATCGCTGGCTTGAATCTGTATTTCTTTAGTCTGACCATCCACGTAATCGTATACTTCTGCCGTCAATCCCCGGGGGCGACTTCCGTACTCAATTCCATTCTTTTCCAAAACATCACAAAATGCACGAATCTTTGCCGGAGGATTGGTCGCCGGCACAATGAAGCTTCTGTACTTACCCGGAGGATCATTGCGGCTCTTGTCCCAAAAATCACCAAAATTTTCAATCAAGCGGTCGGCATTATTAGAGCTGACTTCAATCGTTGACAAAGAAGCGGCCAAATGATGATCGACCCGATCCCTCAAAGTCAGCGTGTCTCCATTATTCATCGTGATGCCTCGTCCAGCCCGACCACTTCCCCCTTGCTCATAGGTCATCCCAATCGCACCATTAAAAGTAGGATATGTATCTCCATAGCTGGGATAGAGCAAATCAAAAACCTCCTTCGTAAAATACAACCACCCGTTGGCGTCAAAATACTTGGCGTGATTTTTCCCGATCTCTACCTGAAAGTGTCTTTGCCAGCTTGTGACATATGGATGATAGGGTTGAGCTGCAGGTGCAAAATAGTATGGACTGTTCACTCCTTGTTCATGAAGGTCGGCATGAACGTGGGGCAACCAACTATTGATAACCCTCATACGTTGCCTCGATTCAACTTGAGTTTGCCAGGCCCAGTCCCGGTTCAGGTCAAAATAATAGTGATTCGTCCGGCCACGGGGCCAGGGTTCGTTGTGCTCGCGAGCCTCCGGATCATAATCGGGAATATGGCCTGCTGCCCGTCGATACCAGTTGGTATAACGGGCATAACCGTCGGGGTTGAGAGACGGGTCGAGTACGACAATTGTATTTTTCAACCAGTCTTGCGTACGTTCATTTGCCGGATTGGCGAGTTCGTACAAGAGCTGATAAGCACTCTCCGTACCAGCCGCTTCATTGCCGTGAACCGAACAGCTTATCCATACAATTGCCCGATCGAGGTTGACATCGGTCTCTCCCGGCAACACGCCGGCTCGGCGAAGATTGTTTTGACGGATTTCGTCTAAAACAGCCAGATTTTCCGGCGAAGACACAAAAGCCATAATCAACGGGCGTCCTTCGTTGGTGTGCCCATATTGAATCAGTTGTACCCTGGAACTATTGTCGGCAACATGATTGAAATAATTGGGGAGTATATGATGGGGCGTGAAGTGACTGCCCCAAGGGTGAGGCAAGAACTGATCTGGAGACTGCAACTGACCGTAGATTGTGCCGGTCAATGCCATTAGAAAAAACAAAAGTTGGAATTTCATTGACTGTAAATTAGTGATACCGGAATGCGAAACCCTAAAATAGAAAAGAAGTCTCCAATATACAATGAAGACTTCTTTCTCTAGAACTCGTCTAACCAAAAGGTTGAGTACGCGGTTCTGGTATAAAATTACTTTTGCATCTAAGTATCTTGTATTATCATTCTGTATTCGTTTTAGTATCTGCTTTTTTGGATAAGCTCAATGTCACTTATTGGTTGTTTGCATCCACGAGTCACCAGATTTTCTAAAAATCTGAATATTGACTCCGAATTTTTCCATAAACTTCTCTTTCAGCGTACTTACGGTAAACTCGCCATCAATGTTTAGATCCTCCGATGGTGCATCGGGACTAACCTCTTTAATTGTACGATCGGCATTCAATAGTTGCTGTGATGGTTTTCCTTCTTCGGCATCGCGTTGCTCTTGGTAAAACTCTAGTCTCAAGTAAGGGAATTTAGAATTGAACTCTTTTTGAATATCGCTCAACTTCTTTTTGATGGAAATCTTCATGGCAATCACAATTTACGTTAGGTTAAATCTGGTAATTTATTTGCTAATTAAGAGTATTTTAGTCTCCTGAGTAATGAGAGCGATCGTCTTTTGTAAAGCCTTAGATTTGTATTGGGTTTATGTTTAAGGATAGATTGAAATGATAATGAATACTGCGCGAAATTCTTAGTGCCTTTTGTATAAACCCATCAATTTTCATTGAAGTAAATGAGTCTATATTTCATAGTTAATGTCGTGAATGCTTAGTTTAACTGGGACGATCTTAGTTTTCTAGATCAAGACTTGAAGTGGCTGAGAATTTCGTGAATATTGTTGGGGCATAGGATAAACATACAATCCTATGGATACAAATATATGATTTTTTTTTGAATTTTCCTGATTTTTAATTAAATGCGCGATCTACGATTTCCACCTGTTGCTGATCATGCACCTTCTTAAATCCAGTTGCTGGCGAAGCACTGGATTTGCGAGAAACCAGGTGCAATGGTGTTTCAAGACCAACGAACTCACTGAGAAAAATTGCATTCATGTACTGCCACCCACCCATATTGGAAGGCTCTTCTTGTACCCAAAACACCTCTGCTGCATTATACTTCTTGAAGATTTTATTCAGTTGTTTTGCCGGCAATGGATACAATTGCTCGACTCTGACAATGGCTACGTCATCTCTGTTTTCCGCTTTTTTGTAGCTCATCAAATCGTAGTAAATCTTCCCGGTACATAGAAGAAGTCGCTTAACCTTCTTTCCACTCCGTGGGCCGACAGTCGGATCATCTAACAATTCCTGGAAGGCACTTCCGGTTTCAAATTCTGACATGTCGGAAACAACTTCGGGATGCCTTAGCAAAGACTTAGGCGTCATGATTACCAATGGTTTGCGGAAAGGCCGCATCAATTGCCGGCGAATGATGTGGAAAAAATTGGCGGGTGTAGTAACATTCGCCACGGTAATATTGAATTCGGCACACGCCTGAAGAAAGCGTTCCATACGGCTACTGGAATGTTCAGGACCTTGCCCCTCATAACCGTGGGGAAGCAACATTACCAGTCCGGACATCCGCTGCCATTTACTTTCTGCAGCGGTGATGTATTGATCAACAATTGTCTGGGCACCATTGTAGAAGTCGCCAAATTGGGCTTCCCATACCACTAGTGTATCGGGCGTTGCCAGGGAATAACCATACTCAAAACCAAGCACGCCAAATTCGGAAAGCAAAGAATTATAAATCATAAATTTACCTTGCCCTTCCGCTATTCCATCCAATCGATTGTATTCTTCTTCCGTATTCACATCGTTCAATACCGCGTGCCGGTGCGAAAACGTTCCTCGCATCACATCCTGTCCACTCATTCGTACATTTTGCCCATCCAACAAAATGCTACCATAAGCCAGGAGTTCGGCTAGTCCCCAATCTAATTGATTGGCATTGATCAACTTTCTTTTCCCTTTAAAGAGGCGGTTTACCTTGCCCAAAGGAGCAAATCCTTCCGGGATGACCATTAGGTGATTGATGATCTTTTCAAGACTACTCTTCTCCAATCCGGTGTCGGGAGAAACAGCAAAATCTTCTGGATCGATGGTCCGCTTTAACTTCCTCCATGCCAATTCAGGCTCTTGATAAGCATAAGGCAGAGGTCGCTCCTTGACCTCATCTAAGCGATCTTGGAGGTCAGACCAGAAGGACTTGCCCATTTTTTCGGCTAGGGCCCGATCGACATCTCCCCGTTGAATCAACTTCTTACTGTAAATTTCCCGGGGATCCGGATGTTTTTTGATGATCTTGTACATCTCCGGTTGTGTGAATTGCGGATCATCCCCTTCATTGTGTCCGTGTTTCCGGTAACAGACCATATCGATGAAAACATCGTTATTGAATTTCTGCCGGTATTCGATTGCAAATTCCGCTGCAAATAGCACCGCCTCGGGGTCGTCTCCGTTTACATGGAACACCGGCGCCTGGACCACACTAGCCACTCCGGTTGAATAAGTGGAAGAACGGGCATCGTCAAAATCTGTCGTGAAGCCGATTTGATTATTAATCACAAAATGAATGGTTCCGCCGGTATAGTAGCCATCCAATTGGCTCATTTGTACGGTTTCGTAGGCAATGCCCTGTCCTGCAACCGCAGCATCTCCATGGATCAATATCGGTAGTATGCGATCGTAATCACTTCCGTAAAGTATATCTGCCTTTGCTCTCGCAAACCCCTCGACAACCGGATCGACCGACTCTAGGTGAGAGGGATTGGGTGCTAGCTTCAAATGAATGGTCTTGCCGCTTAGCGTCTCAATCTGAGAGGAAAATCCGAGGTGGTATTTGACATCTCCATCTCCAAAACTCAAATCCGGTATGGCTGTCCCCTCAAATTCATTGAAAATCATCTCATAGGTTTTCCCCATGATGTTGGCCAATACATTCAGTCGTCCCCGGTGAGCCATACCAATAACCACTTCTTCGACCCGATCGTCGGCTGCAGCATTGATGAGGCCGTCAAGGGCTACAATGGCATTTTCACCTCCTTCCAAAGAAAACCGCTTCTGCCCCACGTATTTGGTGTGCAAGAAGCGTTCGAACATGACTGCCCCATTCAATTTTTTGAGGATCCGTCGCTTTTTATTCAAATTTAGCCCAAAGCTGTTATCCGGATCGTGTCCTTCTATTTTTGCTCTGATCCAACGACGCTTTTCACGATCCTGAATGTGATGATATTCGAATCCGATGTTTCCGCAGTAGACTTTGGAAAGATGGTCAATAATTTCTTTTAAAGTAGCCGGCCGCTTCAAACCGGTTTCCGTTCCGGCCAAAAAGACCGTTTCCAGGTCGGCCTCCGCCAGACCGAAATCTTCAAAATTGAGATTTGGCCTGCGATCCCGCCTCGTCATGATGGGATTCGTAGTCGAAAGCAGGTGACCGCGATTGCGAAAGGCCTTAATCAGTGCTAACACTTGGAATTCCTTGCTGGTAAATTCCACCTCCGCCCGGGTTTCGGTTTCACCGTTGGCATGCTCCTTGGCAAATTCGAATCCTTGGAAAAAAGTGCGCCAGCTTTGCTCGACCATTTCAGGGTTCTCCATGTAACGTTGGTACATGGAATCTATGTAACTTGGATGCGCATTGGTTATGAATGAAAAATCGGCCATTTCTTTACAATTTTCCCGTAATTTAATCTTGCGTGTTTAGGAAAGCAATCTGGCAACAATAAAAGGCTTTGGCTAGGCCCCTTAATGCCAAAATCAGTCGAGAATCAATCCTGATCTTTAAAAGAGTTTGTGTTGCCTGATCATTTGTTTTTTAGTTATTTCGAAATTATTCGAATTAGGTTGCAAATAACAATCTGAATTCTAGAAAAAGCAAATATTTTCTGGAAAAATCTGCTTTTGAAAAGCAAAAAACGAATCAAACCGATTTTAAACTTTTCCTCTCTCAAAAGAATGCTTTATTGTCCATTTGGTTCACCGATTGAATAATTCCCCATTAAACGAGACAATTATACCTTAAATTATTGGGCCGCTAGGAGAAAAATACCTAAATTTGCGGTCCATTAAAATTTTAGAAGAAAAAAGCACGTATGGCACATCATAAATCGGCTAAGAAAAGAATGCGGCAGGATCAAGTAAAAAGGTTGAGAAACCGATATTACAAGAAATCTGCCAGAACTGCTATCAAGAAGCTTCGCGAGATGGAAGACAAGAAGGAAGCAGAAGAATTTCTTCCGAAGGTCATTAGTATGATCGACAAATTGGCCAAGAAGAAAACCTGGCATAAGAACAAGGCCTCTAACCTAAAGTCTAAGTTGTCGCGCCACGTTTCGAAATTGGGTTAAGCGCTACTTTTGCTTTCAGCGCTATTTCTTGTTTACACTTTGAATTGTAGCAATCTATTCTTATTTTGCTTTCCACTGACCATTAACTCTATTCCTCATTTTGGATGAGAGATATAATAGAACGCTATAGAGATATCGTAATTCAGATTGCCACACCTTACAACACTGGTACTGGCTTCTATCTGGATTATCCCAACCTGATTATTACAAATGAACATGTAGTACGGGGCAACAGAAATGTAGTAGTGGAAGGAAATTCTCTCTCCAAACAGTTGGTCAAAGTATTATATACCGACCCCAAGTACGATTTAGCCTTTCTAGAAATCTCCAATTCGGACCAGCTTCCTTCGGTCGATTTAGCGCAAGGTGACCAGATGGGACAGGGCGACCAAATCATTGCGGTAGGCCACCCTTTTGGCCTAAAATATACGGCCACTCAAGGCATTATTTCCAATATCAATCATGTTCAAAATGACATCAAATACATCCAACATGATGCGGCGTTAAACCCCGGAAATAGTGGTGGCCCGTTGGTCAACAATAAGGGTTCGGTCATCGGTGTCAATACTTTTATCATCAAAGATGGCAATAACATTGGCTTTTCTCTGCCCGTCCGTTATCTGGAGTCGTCCATCGCCGAGTTCCTTAAGGGCGAGGGTGAAGTAGGGGCACGTTGTGAATCTTGTTCGAATGTTGTCTTTGATCATATGATCGAGCAAGACTATTGTCCTCATTGCGGAGCCAAGGTCGAACTCCCATCGAAAGTAGAAGAATATGAGCCGGTCGGGATCTGCAAGACGATCGAAGAAATTGTGGAAAAAGCCGAACACGATGTAAGACTTTCCCGAAGAGGGCCTAACAACTGGCAAATACTGGAAGGCAGCGCAAAGGTCAATATTTCTTATTACGAAAAGACAGGGCTCATCACGGGTGATGCCTACTTATGCCTATTGCCCAAAAAGAATATCAAACCCCTGTACGAGTACTTACTACGCCTCAATTATGAGTTGGAAGGACTGACATTCAGCATTAAGGGGCAAGACATCATTATGTCCTTGTTGATTTACGATCGTTATTTGAATGCCGACACCGGCCTTGAGTTGTTCAAGCACTTGTTCGCCAAGGCGGATCACTACGATAATATACTGGTGGAAGAGTATGGAGCACAGTGGAAAAACGAAGAAGCCAACAGCAATTGATGCTCCAATAGCCACACTATTAGTGGCATAGTTATTGCAAAAAGTTAGGGCAGAGACCTAAGTGTGATATTATTAGGTACAATGAGCCAAAACTGCTATCTTTAACTCCACAAGATCTCGTGCAAGACTTAATTTCTACTTCTCTCTCAATACATCTTGGAATAGCCCTGTACATCGCTAAAAATAAACCCCACATGATCGGCGTTACAAATTTGGTCTATTAACCATAGAATTCTGCTTGAATCGATGAATCACAAATAAAATTAAGCAGCTTTTTACAAACTAATTATGCTTATGAAAAAATTCCAATTACTAATAATCTTCACTTTTTCTTTAGGGGTCTTTTCCCTGCAAGGGCAGGATATTCACTTTTCTCAGTTCTATATGTCTCCCACCAATCTGAACCCAGCTATGACCGGCGTTATCAATGGGAACATCAGATTGGTTGCCAACTATCGGAATCAGTGGGCCAGTGTTTTGCGTTCTAATTCCTTCCGGACTTACTCCGTTTCTTACGATCAAAGAATACCGGTTGGCCGCTACGATTATTTCGGAATCGGGGGCACCTTTTGGGGTGACCGCGCCGGAGAGGCTGATTTTGCTACCGTCACCGGAAAGGTTTCGGGTTCATACAGTAAATACATGGGGGGCAACCGCAAACAGTCCAATTATCTGGTAGTGGGTGCAGAAGCCGGTGTTGCCCAAAGGAGCATCGATTTCATTAATTTGAGATGGGGCAACCAATTCAGTACCGACTTGGGCGCTTTCGACCCCAATGTAGATTCAATGGAAGAAGGTTTCATCGACAACTTTACCTTCGCCGATCTAGCTGCCGGATTGCTTTGGTTTACGGTCTTCAATGAAAACAATAACTTTTATTTGGGAGGTGCTTTTCATCACCTGGCTCGCGCCAATCAATCCTTTAGGGAGGGCGTAGAAGATCCCTTGTACAGTAGATTTACAGTACATGCCGGTGGAGAATTTCTATTGAACAGCAAACTTGGCCTGGCACCGGGCATCATCATCATGAGCCAAGGGCCTTCTTTCCAGGTCAACGCGGGTAACAGCTTCCGCTTTTTACTGGGTCGTACCAAGACCAGTTATCAAGCTTTCTCCATTGGACTCTGGGCCAGAATTGCCAATAAATTCCAGGAAGGCAGCGAATCTACAACCATTCATAGTGATGCCGCAATCCTCTCAACTCGTTTCGACTACAACAATTTCAGTCTTGGCTTCAGTTACGATGTCAACATATCCTCGCTGTCAACTGCTAGTAATTCTAACGGAGGATTTGAGTTTGCTTTGATTTATCGTATTCTGGGACCTGAGAAACGTGGTGTTTATTGCCCAAATTTCTAATCTTTTAAGCATGACATTGCTGCCACAACCGGAAAATTCCTTGTCCAGGAATTAAAAGCGCAAGTATTTTACATTGAAAATTCTTTGTATTTAAAATAATGCTAACTTTATTTCCCGGTTTTCGTAAATAGATTCATGGTTAAATTTATCAACTAAAAACACGCTAGATGTTACGCAGTAGCAAAAAAGACAACACTTCTTCAAAAACCAAAACACCTTCAGCTAAACCAACATCTTCAACGAACGGCCTGAATAGCCTGGTAAATGGAACAGAAGTAGAAGGAACGATAAAGTCGGAAAGTGATATCAGAATAGATGGAAAGATCCAGGGTAAACTTTTATGCAATGCCAAAGTCATCATCGGACCCACTGGAATTGTAGATGGCGAAGTCAATTGTAAGAATGCCGTCATCGAAGGATCTTTTGAAGGTTCGTTGAATGTTGACGAATTACTGAATGTACGGGAAACGGCAAAAATCAACGGAGAGGTCAGTACCAACAAATTAATCATACAATCAGGAGCGGTATTCAATGTTTCTTGTGTAATGGGAGCAGGTGGAAAATCAGGATCCTCTCCGATTATTTTAAAAGATACCGGAAAAGTTGACGGACCAGGAACATCGTCCTCCAAGTAATCCGAAGGACAGCAAGGATCATAAGAAAAGCCATACCCGAGACTACATGAAGTACTCAGGTATGGCTTTTCAAATGGGTATTATCATCTTTATTGGCTCTTTCGCAGGTCAAAAGCTGGATGCTCATTTTCAAACTTCAAAACCGTATTTCACCGTCTTTCTTGCCCTGATCGCAGTCATTTTGGCACTGTATGTATCCCTGAAGGATCTTTTTTACAAGCCGGATAAGGAAGATTGATATGACCACACAACGATTTTTTTTTCAACTAGCTACCGTAGCAGCAGGTGCATCATGGGCGCTTTTCCTCCTCAACCAACTAGAAAACCTACAAAGCCACAGCTCTTTCTCCTGGCTTTTTCTTGCTTTCTTTACCGTACTTAGCATCGGGATGTACTTCGCCGGCAAAAAAGCGGCTGGCAGTAAGAATAAGAACGATTTCACCAGCGTCGCTCTGGGTTTTACCATTGCGAAGTTGTTTTGCGTCGTACTAATTGTTTTCTTCTACAACAAAATTGTGCAGCCGGAGTCAAATTTGTTTATTTTGCCTTTCTTAGTGATCTATGTCATATTTACGATTTACGAAACCTACTTCATGATGCAGTTGGGCAAAATGCATAAGTAAATGGAAAAAAGACCTACCTTTCGCGCTATTGTAAACCAGCAACTGGAATTGGATATTTCTGCCGAAGAACAATTGGATTTAGTAGAAACCGGCCCGGGGCTTTTTCACATCATCAGCGGAAATAAAAGCTTTAAGGCGGAAGTCATCCGGACCTCCCTGGCGGAGCGGTCGGCTACTATTAAGGTCAACGAAAACCTTTACGATGTTAAATTGGAAGATCAGTTTGATCTCTTGGTGAAACAACTTGGCTTTTCGACACTCGCCGAACAAAGAATTGATCAGATCAAAGCCCCAATGCCCGGCCTCGTCCTCGAAATCATGGTCCAGCAAGGGCAGGAGATCAAGGCAGGCGACCATCTTATCATACTGGAGGCTATGAAAATGGAAAATGTGATTAAAGCCCCCGCAGATGGCAGCATCAAAGAAATACCCGTGCAGGTGGGCCAGGCTGTCGAAAAGAATCAAGTCCTCATTCAACTACACTAAGTCTTTTTATCGGGAATAATGCTGCTGAGCCGCGAACAAAAACCACTCAATCAGCGTCAAAATCTCTTCTTTTCAGCACCAAAAGCATTTCCCGGATAGCTCCTAAGGACAGGCTTAGCGCTCACTAATCCTTTTGAACGTAGTCAATCCGCATTCCAAAAACTGAGCGTACTCTTCGGGGTCTGGCGTGTATCCCACGGGGGCATTCAGTGGCTTCCCTTCCGGGGTCAATAAGACATAGTAAGGCTGGGAGTTTGCCCCAAAGTATTCTTGAAAATTTGCCCACTTATGGCCATAGTTCCTCAATCTTCGGGTTTCTCCCGTAACTCTTTCTACCATTACTTGTTCTTTTTCTGGCAATAGTTTCTTATCGTCTACATATAAAGAGATCAGGACATAGTCGTCTTTGAGGTAATTGTAGACTTGAGACCTTGGCCAGACGTGCTCTTCCATTTTACGGCAATTGACGCAGGCATATCCGGTAAAATCGATCATTACCGGCTTGTTGACCTTCCTCGCATAAGCCATTCCTTCTGCATAGTCTTTAAAGCAGGTAAGTCCTTGCGGACAATCACACGGATAAATCCAACTGTAGCAAACCGGAGGAGCCAAGCCACTCAACACAGTGAGCGGTTGATAACTTCCAATCCCCTTATTATACTGAAACCCGAAAGCCAGATAAACGGCAATTCCGAGGGAGGCCAAACCAAGCCCCGTTTTCACGGGAGAAGTTTGTCTACCCGGTGAGTCGTGTGGAAACTTGATGAATCCAAAAAGATAAAGAGCCATGGCGATCGCGATCAGTATCCAAATGATCAGGAACGGCTCTATCTTCAACAACCCCCATCTTTGAACGAGGTCTGCGTTCGATAGAAATTTAAACGCTAAAGCCAATTCTATGAAACCCAGTACCACTTTCACCGTGTTTAGCCAGCCACCAGATTTCGGGAGTGAGTTCATCCAACCGGGAAAAGCCGCGAACAAACCAAATGGCAATGCCAATGCCAATCCGAACCCGCCCATTCCAGCCGTCAATTGCATCGCTCCGCCATCCGCAGTTACCGCCCCCACTAGCAGGGTACCTAAAATTGGGCCCGTACAAGAAAAGGAAACCAATGCCAGGGTCAAAGCCATAAAGAATATTCCGATCAATCCACCAGCACTTTCTGCCGAACTCGATCGGTTGGACCAACTGCTTGGCAAGGCTATTTCATAATAGCCGAAAAAGGAAAAGGCAAAGAATAAAAAGATGGCAAAGAAAAATAGATTCAGCGCTACATTGGTAGAAATCTGGCTAAGGATATCGGAATTCACCGAATCCATAACGTGAAAAGGGACACTTAACAAAATGTAAATGAGAAAGATGAAGAACCCGTAAAGAATCGCATTGGTGATTCCCTTCCGTCGATTCTCACTACCCTTGGTGAAAAAGCTGACCGTCAATGGGATCATTGGGAACACGCAAGGCGTTAATAGAGCGATAAATCCGGCGGCCAATCCTAAAATGAATATATTCCAAAGATTGGCGGACCGTTCCTGCGATTCGCCACATTGTCCCAGAGGGGCTTCCACGTTTGGTACCGAAGTGTTATATACATCTTTGAATCCACTTTTTGCAGCTGGCGTATCTCCTTCTGCCAAAGGAATTTCATTGCGAATTACGACCTGGTTCTTGGCGATATTGAAACTAAACGGAACTTCTTCGGGAGGTAAGCACATTTTATCATCACAAGCCATAAACATGAAGTAGCCGGTGATTGACTCTGCAGGATCGGTTACTTTTACCTTTTGCGAAAACAGAACCGGGCTGTTTACGTATTTGATCACATTGACACCGTCAAAAATTGGATCTGGGCCTTCTTTTTTCTTCCCTTTTTCCTCCACTTCTCCGACCACTTCATAGTGATCGCCCTCATCAAAATCAAATTCAGTGGGAATCGGACCATTGTCTTCGGTATGTTGGGAGTAAATGCTCCAACCCTCTTCCATTTTAGCTTCAAAGATCAGAGTATATTGTCCGTCCTCGGCTGGGTCAATACGCAGATTCCACTTCACGGGTTCTATCAAGCCACTGGGAATCTGATTGACAGGCTCAACTTCGGTCGCCTCTTCCGAAGGAATGACCGTTTCAGCTTCCTGTTGTTCTGAAGCCAGGTCCGCTGAGGCCAACTCACCCTCCGGAGCTCCTCCTTCATTGCTGGCTCCCAAATCAAAAAGGAACTCGAATTCCTTTTCCGCTGGTGGTAGGCAACGCTCATCATCGCAGGTCATGAACTCCAAATAACCCTTTACCGGTTTAGAAGCATCGAGGATCTTCAACCGTTGAGTGAACGTCACTTTCTTGTAAAACTTCACGAGGTTCATATCAAAAACCTCATCATGCCCCTCCTTTTTAAAGCCTTCTTCGACATTTTTACCAACCAATTCAAAGTGGTCTCCCTCATCGTAATTAAAGCTGGTTGGGATGGGCCCATCTTCGCTTTCTAGATACTGTGAGTAAACATTCCAGCCCTCTTCTATATCGGCAGTGAAAGAAATCTCAAATTCATTACCTCCGACCTTCTGTTGCGTCATCGACCATTTAACTGGATCGTGAAACTGTGCTAGAACTGAAGTGGAGAATAGAAGTCCGAATAAAAAGACAATACCACGCATTTTTCAAAAATTAAATCTCAGAGAAAAGGATCTTTCTTACTATAAGCTTTTTGAATAGACTCTAATTCAAACCTGGTTTTGTGACACTAGGCCATCAATGTCGCTTTGATTAACCGGTACAAAATTTGAGTATGTTCCCAGTCAAATCTATTCGGGTATCGAAAGATTGAAATCAATACTTTTGGGAGGTAAACACTTTTGGTCATCACAGGTCATATACTCAACAGAGCCCTTGATTGTTGCACTTTTGGCTAACAATTTTAACGGTTGAGAAAATGCAACCTGGTTCCCGAATTTTACTATTTGCATATCGAAAAGTTCGTCGTATCCCTCTTTTCGATCTCCAATTTCTGCTGCTTTACCGGCAAGGGTGTAATTGCTGTTCTCGTCAAAAGCAAAGGAAGTTGGCACTGGTCCGTCATCACCGATAAATTGGGAATAGATATACCAGCCGGGTTGCAATTTGGCAGTACCGACAAATTGAAATTCCCCCTTTTTACCCTTTTCGGCAGTAAAAGACCATTCTACGGGGTCGTTCTGCCCGTTCAAAGCAATGGTTAAGCACCCTAGAAATAAAAATAATCCAAATTTTTCCATGTACTTTTTTTTGTCTCCAACGAGCCAACCCGACAGACGGAGCGCAAGACATCCGAGGACGGTATGCTCAAAAATTAATACTTGATCCTGCTAAACTTTCACACAACGAACAACAACAAAAACTCGCCGGTCGGAAGGTGATCGATTGGGAGAATTGTGTCCACTGTTTCAGTTTATATTCTGTGCTAATATAGAGTGCAAAATTTTAATTGAAAGCCTACTGGAGGACATCATAATAAAAGATTAACACAATTAACAAAACCATAACCTAATCTTAAGAAGGTTAGGAGCTGTGTCGAGATCGTTTGCCCTCAAAGTTATTCTTGAAATCAAAAACAAATGCGTAAATGCAGAGTCTGATCAGGAAAGTGTTGCGCTTGAGTAGTTTAAAACGGATTCGAAGAGTAAACGACCATCTGTATTCCTAAAAATCTCTTCCATGGCCCTTTCGGGATGTGGCATCATGCCAAAAACATTCCGGTTTTCGTTACAAACCCCGGCAATGTTATCTACGGAGCCATTGGGGTTGGCATGATCATCAATCACCCCATCTTCCAAACAATACTTAAATAATATTTGGTCTTTTTCTACAAGTTGTTTTAATGTGCCCGGATTTGCATAATATCGTCCTTCAGCATGTGCGATCGGAATTTTTAGCACCTTATCCAAGCCGACACCGGCGGTGATTGCGGCATTGCTGGTCATCGGCTTCAAGTACACATTCTTACAGACGAATTTCTGTTGCAGATTGCGCAGTAGTCCGCCGGGAAGCAATCCCGCTTCACAAAGGATTTGAAAGCCATTGCAAATGCCAATTACCATTCCACCATTTTCCGAAAAAGTTCTTACCGATGACATGATCGGGGATAGCCGGGCAATCGCTCCGGCTCGCAAATAGTCTCCGTATGAAAACCCACCAGGCAGAATAATACAGTCATTTGATGTGAAGTCTGCGGGCAGATGCTCCTTATGCCACAGCCTTTCCACTTTTTGTCCTAAAACCTGATCCAGGGCGTAACAAACGTCTTCATCGCAGTTAGAACCAGGGAATACGACCACACCAAATTTCATAATCAACTATAATTTTAAAACATCAAGTCTTTGTACTGGAGAAATAACACTGCCAGCAATATAAAGGCATGAATGGTCTCTCCAACTCCCGAATTTAAGGTTGCAAAGTTAAAGGAAATAAAAATCCCCAACGGGACAGCAAGCACCAGGAAGTGCTCAAGGTGCGGCCCGGTACCGCCAATAACGACCAACAAAGTCAATATGAGTACCCAATATAAGATACTCACCTTTTTCTGCTCTTGCATTTTCATCCGATTGGTGTAAAGCGAATAGCTGAAAAAGGAGATTAGGGTCAAAGCCAGGAACCAACCGACTTTAAAATAGGAAAAGACATCGGTTATAACATCAATTCGAAAAATTTGTACATTTTGAAGAATGTGTTGAAAGTAAAAGACATCTAGTTTATCAATCCAAAACATGTAGGTGGCAATGAGGATGTATGGGACCAAAAAACCGGATAGATAGATCAAGATCTCATTGAGTTTCAGCGCACGCATCAGGTTAAGGCCAAAAAGTCCTAAGAGGACCAAGATAATGTATGAAAAGTGAAAACAACTAGCGATCGAAATCCACAGGCCGGCATTAAAAATGTTGTCTGCACAATCCCCCTTTCGGTAGGTATTGAGAAATTCTGAAATACCTAAAAGGAGGAATAAGTTCGCAAAATGCATGGAAGAAGGCACCAAGAACTCCGGTATGGAGCTGGCCACCAAAACCAAAAACAATCCCGCATAAAGATTGTATTCTCTGCCCAATCGGTGTTTTAAGACCAGTAAATTAGCCAGAAATCCTTCAATAAACAGGACCAGAATGACTAGGATGTGAATCAACCAGCCACGGGTGCCTACTAAGCCGTATAAACCCTGTGTCAAAATACCGTAAGAAGGCGGCGTCCAATCCTGAGCAAAAATGAAGCCCGGCAAATGCAAAAGGATAAGGTATGGAAGGATAATGAAACTTGCTAATGTCTGATTTGTCCTGAGTAATGATAACACCTGAACAGGGGTTTAATTTAAGGAAAAATCATGTTTGATTGAATGGATGTTGTATTGTGATAGTTTACTGATTTCATATTTAGTGAACTTGGCCAGTGGAAACTCCAGAACCATTCCAATTACTTCCTTGATGGAAGTCGCCCGAAAAATGGCCCAGGCCTTCGAATTCTCGAATGAAAAAGCATAGTTGAGCAACTTGCCCTGAGAAAAGAATTTCTGCACCATCGTTTTTTGATAGAGCATTAACTCATCCAACTCTTTTTTCTCATGCGATTGGATGGTAAAATCCACCATATACTGAAATTCTTTCTCCATTAGATTAGCACCTATTATATTTTGAAAATCAAAAGTCGGTTCAGAGATCTCAGTTCCTATACAATTGAAATGACCAAACCACTCTTCTTAAATGGCAAAGGTCTTTGATAGTTGATCGTAAAGGCGAATTTAACAAAATTACCTGGTTATTGTATGCATCTTTTTTGTCAGGGCCTCAAATGGCCTCCTTTGGATAGCACAAAAAGTATTTCGTCGTTATTTTGGAGGGAACATCAAAGTCAGTACTCTCCGACATCGGAAGAATGGAACCGTTCTTAAACAGGATTTTTATCTCATCTTTGGAGGTACTGTATGCACTATTGGTTTCTTTACCTTTTATCAGGAGATAGTGAATGGTGTCTGCCGGAAACAGTTTCATATTTTGAATCCTCTGCCTTACGGATTGGAGATCCTTTTCAGAAAATGGTTCATTCTGCAGTTCCATTCGAAACAACCGGCGATTAATCAGCCCTTTCGATAAATAACTCAGTACTTCGTCTTCCGATTTTGTCCAGAGTTTTAAAGCATAAATGATGTCAAAATCATCCAAAACCGCGAAATGATCCAGTAGCTCGTCCCGATAGGTCTCTGCATTGTCCTCGTTCAGATCCTTGTGAAAAAAATAAGCCAGATTATGAGGCATTGGAAGGGCAGCACCATTTCGGATCAATTCTTTTGCCCGCAAAATTGCTTTGATAAGCATCTGTTCTGCAGCAAGCACGGTTTTGTGGAGGTATACCTGCCAATACATCAACCGACGCGCAATGAGAAACTTCTCAATCGAATAAATCCCTTTTTGTTCTACTACCAATTCATCTTGATGAACGGATAACATCTTTAAGATACGGTCATATCCTACCACACCTTCGTAAACGCCCGTAAAAAAACTGTCGCGATTTAAGTAGTCCAAACGGTCCATGTCCAGCTGACCGGAAACCAATTGATGCAAAAAATGACGTGGATAATCATCATTGAAGATCTCGATCGCAAGGTCAAGCGCGCCCCCAAACTCCTCATTCAATCGATTCATGAACAAGGTGGATAGATCTTCATGATGGATATTGATCAAAGTGTTTTCCAAGGTGTGGGAAAATGGTCCATGACCAATGTCGTGCAGTAATATGGCAATTGACACGGCCTCCGCTTCCGCCTCATTGATGTCCACCCCCTTGTTGCGAAGGATTTCGATGGTTTGGGTCATCAGGTGAAAAGCGCCCAGCGCATGATGAAATCTGGTGTGAAGGGCGCCAGGATAAACATAGTGGGTGAGACTGACCTGTTTGATACGACGCAATCGTTGAAAGAAGTGATGTTCGATCAAATCGAAAATGATCCCGTAAGGAACGAAAATAAAGCCGTAGACCGGGTCATTAAAAATTTTGCCTTTGGCAGACTTTTGAGCCATAACCAGTTTTTATTTTTCAAGCGGGAGCAATAATACGCCATTAAATTTCGATTTTAAAATGACCTTCTTCCATTATCACAAACTTTACTATGGGTTTTCTTTACCTTTGTTTCGTCCTCATTTAAAAATAGCACCTAAATGGATAAAATAAGAATACTCTGGGCAGATGATGAAATCGATTTGCTCAAGCCCCAATTAATATTCCTTGAAAAAAAGGGATACGATGTCATCACCGTTTCAAATGGCTATGACGCCCTGGAAGAGTTCGAAGAAAACAACGACATCGACATCGTTTTCCTGGATGAAAGCATGCCGGGCATAACGGGCTTGGAAACCCTGGCGAAGATCAAAGACATCAATCCGCACCTGCCCGTCGTAATGATCACCAAGAATGAGGAAGAAAATGTGATGGAAGAAGCCATCGGGTCACAGATAAGCGACTATCTGATAAAGCCCGTCAACCCCCATCAAATCCTATTGACAATCAAAAAAATAGTAGATAACAAACGATTGGTTCGCGAAAAAACTTCGTCGGATTATCAGCAGGAATTCAGACAAATTTTCACCGAAATCAATAGCGGTCTAGATTATGAAGAATGGGCCGATATTTATAAAAAGATAATCGCTTGGGAGATAAAAATCGATGAATCCAATTCCGTCGAGATGGCCGATATCCTCTCCATGCAGAAAAGTGAAGCCAATTCGGAATTTTCAAAATTTATTGTTCGCAATTACCTGGATTGGGTACAAACCGGCAACGGCCCCGTTATGTCGAACAATTTGCTGAGAAGCAAGGTATTTCCGCAGGTCAATGATGAAGTACCAACCATTTTATTGTTGCTCGACAATTTGCGCTACGACCAATGGAAGGTAATCGAGCCAACGATTTCAGATTTCTTCCGAATAGAAGAAGAGGATTTCTTCTACAGCATATTACCTACTTCTACCCAATACAGCAGGAATGCCATTTTCGCCGGCTTAATGCCACTAGAGATACAGAAAAGACACCGGGAATGGTGGAAGAATGACAATGACGAAGGAGGAAAAAATTTGCATGAACATGACCTGTTCGATGCTCAGATCAGTCGCACTTTTCGCAAAGCCGTTCGATCGGATTACATTAAGGTTACAAATGTCAACCACGCCAAACAACTTCAGGACAACGTACTGAATTATCTGAATAACGACCTGACGGCTATCGTCTACAACTTCATCGATATGCTTTCGCACGCACGCACCGAAATGGAAGTCTTGAAAGAGTTGGCTGGCGATGAAAAGGCCTATCGTTCCCTCACCAAGTCCTGGTTCATGAATTCTCCCTTGTGGGAGGCACTCAAACGCGTGTCAGAAAGAGAGGTGCGGCTTGTCGTTACAACTGATCACGGCACCATACGCGTCAATCAACCATCGAAAGTAGTGGGAGATCGCGAAACGACAACCAACCTTCGGTACAAGGTGGGTAGGAATCTGCAATACGAAAGAAGGGATGTCCTGGAAGTGCGAAAACCCGAAGATGCCGTGCTGCCAAGACCCAATGTCAGTAGTACTTTCATCTTTGCCAAAGAAGACAAGTTTTTTCTCTATCCAAACAATTACAACTACTACAACAATTATTATAAGAATACCTTTCAGCATGGAGGCATTTCACTGGAAGAAATCATTTGTCCAGTGGTCACCCTGCGTTCAAAAGGTTAATTTTTCAGCGCGGCCATCAATTCAGGATGCGTCTTCCAGAAATGTTCGTAGTTGGGCCGGCTCACTACAAAAACGATGCGGCTACCGAAATGGCCCGGCGTTTTTAATCGGATGCTGGCCGTTTGGAAAAAGCCAATATCACTGTCTTCTATCTTCTCAACATTGTGCATGGGATAACGAAAATGTTTGAAATAGTTCGTCACATAAACAAACTTGTCATCCATTTCTACGCGTTTCAACTTCAGTAAAGTGAAGTAGAACATCGCTAACCCACTGAGATAGAACAACAGGGTCCCAATTTTAAACGGCACTGCTGGAAATTGTCCGAAGTAAGCTGTTCGGGACAGCAAAGTCATTACCGTAAATGCACCGAAGAATACGATCCAAAAAGTTGGGATAAACAACTTTAGAAAAAGGGTCGCATTGGAGGAAACTCTTTGCATAATTTTTCTTTTTAAAGCCTCTGCCGCTCTACATTGACCATCCTAGCCAGTTGAACGGGCAGTTTATATTGTTTTCCATTACTCTCTATAACTACCTCCAGGTTGTCGACCGACAAGACCGAAAGCGGCGAGTCGGGTAGTAGCCCCAATTTCCAAAGATGAGAAGCTACATTTTCGCTGATCTGGTCATCGGCAATTTTAGCTGGCTGCTTAAACTCCAAATTGAGCAGCGAAAAACTCGGCATTCCAATTCGACGGGGAATCGGTGAACCATGTGGGTCCTTCGTCGGATATCCAAGCTCCTGATCTACCTCATCTAGTATCTCTTCCGTAAGGAAATGCTCATATTTTTCCGCCTCATCGTGAATATGCTCTGCCGAAAGCCCCAGTTTTTCCACCTGGTAGGTTTCCCAGAGTCGGTGTGCACGAACCAATCTCCTGGCTTCATCCGATCCATCCTCCGTCAAAGTCAACCGATCCTTCAACATCCAACCCTTTGCCCTCAATTGCTTGATCATATGATTCAATTTTCTCCCCGAATAGCTCAAATTTTCTCGCAATGAAATTAATTTCAGATTTCCGGATTGCTGCAATCGGAACGCTTGTTTGAGGGTGTCTTCGATCATGATTTTCCGATTCAGACGATACTTTTGAATGTTCCTGGAGATCAGCCCTTTACCTGGTGAGAACAGCAATGCCAATAGATATAGGAGAGCAGCAACGACTGCCATGGCGGGTCCGGGAGTCGTATTAAACACCACCGACAACACCAAACCTAAAATAGCAGAAAGCACCCCCAAAAGCCCCGAAAGAATGAGCACGACCCGCAACCTGTTTGAAAGCAACAATGCCGTAGATGCCGGCGTGATCAACATCGCTACCACCAGTATGACCCCTACCGTACGCAAAGAAGCCACGACTGCAAATGACAATAACAACATCAAAAAGTAGTGAATGGTTTTGACAGAAATCCCCATTGTTTGCGCAATAACGGGCTGAAAGGTAGAGATAAACAAATATCGGTAAAAGGTAGCAATGCTCAGAAGAACGTAACCCGCAATCACTGAAGTCAAGATCAGATCTTCATCGGATACGCCCAATACATTACCGAAGAGAAAGTCCTTCAAATCCAGGTGAACACCTTGATTCCTGCTAATCCAGGAAATCCCCATCACCCCAATCGAGAATAGGGCTGTAAAGACGATTCCAATCGCGGCATCGTCTTTGGTCGTCGAATTTTGTTGAATCCAGGTCATCATGATGGCAGCCAACAAACCTGCAATTGCCGATCCGACAAAAAACCCCAATACACTATAGCCTCCGACAATGACATACGCAAAGACAACACCTGGTAAAATGGCATGCGATAAAGCATCGCCAATCAAAGCCATATTCCTCAAAACAATAAAACACCCTATCACCCCACAAATCAGCCCCACCAGTATGGATGCTATCAGTGCACGAATCGCCCATTCCGATTGGAATATTTCAATATATTCAGCCATGCCAGTTTGTTTTTCAATAACTATAATACAAAAGTATTAAAATTATTGAAAAATATATTTAGACTAATCTAAAAATTATTTTTTATCTAGCTAAATCCATTTTCTTGTAGCTCTCTAAGAACACCCTCTTTCATGGCATAGGAAGAAACAATGATCTGTTGAAAATCTCCGTAAGAAAGTACGGCATGAATCAAGATCAAGGCAACCACAATCATATCTGCTCTCGAATCCGGTATTTTGTCTGAATTCAATCGACTTACTTGATCCATTGGCAAGATGATGTTGTAGAGAGCTCTAAAGTCTTTAATCGCTACCATCGAACCATTTGGCGAAATTGACTTTACTTCCAATACATTCTCCAATACATCAAAGGTTCCTGCAGCGCCAACCAAAGTAGTAGGCTGATACTTTAATATCTCCTTGCGCAGAGGTAGGAGGCGTTCTTCCAAAAAGTCATTTAGAGCATCAATATCATTGGGCAAAATCGGCTCATGCCGATGAAATAATCTATATAGGACCGCTACACCAATGGGAAAACTTTGGTACCATTTGAGGCTGTCGTTATTAGCGATCATGAATTCGACACTCCCACCACCAATGTCCATTATTAAGTAGTTGCGTTCTGCAAATGGGATGGCTTGCCTTACCCCCAGATAAATGAGTCGTGCCTCCTCATCACCATCAATAAGCTGGACGCGAATCCCCGTTGCCTTATTGATCGTGTCGATAAATTGCTGACCGTTCCTGGCGGTTCTAAGAGCTGCCGTCCCAATCGCCTTCACCTGCCGAACTTGATACAAATCGATGGCTTTCCGAAATTTTTGCATGGCCTCTAATCCTCGCTGAAAAGGCTGGGCACCGATCTCTTCAATTCCGGCTTCTGCTAATTTCACGAAATGACGTTCGCGGTAACAAGTCTTGATCTCTCCTTCTACTGCCACCGTAGCGATCAGCAAGTGGAAAGTGTTTGTACCAAGATCAATAACACCTAATTTATCCATTGTACTAATTTACATACCACACTATCCACCGTTTGACTTATGTTGGCCAAACTGCTGAAAAATTTTCTGGTAAAACCCAATTCCGGCTGCCGATAATTTATTGGCATAAGTCTTCTTGCCATTCTCATAGAAGACATAGTACTGGCACTTTTCGGACACCACGATGTCAGCCTCCATCACATTTTCTCCATCAATTTGATAGAAGATTCGACCAATAGAACGACAAGCGGGGTCGATCACCGGTACCTCGCGCGTAATATGATTGATCGAAGTTTGAATGGCTGCTTTTTCCTCCTGACTGAGACTGAAGTCGTAGTCGTAAAAAATATAATCCACAAAATCACACTGTTCCCACAATTTGACCATTATCTCTTCGGTGATACTGGGGTAGGCAACCGCCGCTTCGGAATCAGCCTGCGCTGCTTCACGGATATCCTTGCTGCTGTTCTGACAACTACAGAGAATCAGCAGGAAAAGAAAAATAATGTTTTTCATCGTTGTAGTTTTAACCAAACAATTCGAGTTGATTTACCCTGGATTAGCCCTTTCTCGGAGGTATCTATCCGAGTCAACCCTCATGAAAAATTGATACACTCAATTAAATAAATATAATAGCCTTAGACTAAAACTTCTGCCCAGCCAGGTATTACTACCTTCATCCGCTCTCAGATCATTAAAAGTCTTAAACCAACGAAAATTATAGCCCAGTTTTTCTCCCGGAAAAAAGGTCACTCCGACCACATAAGAAAAGATACTGGATTGTAACGGCACCTGATCGGTGACATCCTCCCCGGTAACCGAAATTAGCTCTGAATTAATGAGGTTAGCGTAACTGACGCCCGCCTGTACGTGGAACTTCCATTCTTTGAAATTGATCATTACCGGGACTTCCACAAAATTCAGTGCTACTTTGTCAAAAGCGGCATTGAAACCATCTCTTGGATTCAGCTTGCTCCCTTGTTGCGAAAACAACATCTCGACACTCAATTGCCAACGATCCGCCAAAATCGCCGAAACATATCCTCCACCATTCAAACCAACCTTGTTGAAACCCGCAAGATTGTCACCGTCGATTTGCGAAAAATTAAATCCCCCAATTACACCTCCCTTAAATCTCTGTGCATGCAGAGTCGTCGTACAAGCTAGTGCAACCAGTAACGATACGAGAACAACTTTTATCTTCATTTTTGTTTATTTTGCTGCAAAATTCAGTTTATGATCAAGTTCACCAAATATAATCTCAAAAAATTGGAAGAGCTTTTCGAGCAATTGGATTATATCATCCGGTATGAAAGAGGAAACTTTAACTCCGGATACTGCATCGTGGAAGATAAACGTATTGCTGTGATCAATAAATTTTATGACACACAGGGTCGGATTGGCTGTTTGTTAGAAATATTGCAAAACTTAGAAGTAGGAAAAGATCAACTGGATGAAAAACACTTCAAATTTTACCGCGAATTAAAAAAATCCACGTCCAATCAGGCCGCCAATACATCCAAGGAGGCCAGCAAATAATCAATGTCTTCTTTCGAGTTGAATACCGATAGTGACAAGCGCAGACCATTTAGTCCATGTGTTGTCATTGGTCGACAATCTATTCTATAATCTTCTATCAGTGATTGTTGTATGGCCTTGACGGGTTTTCCCTTTAGTTCTACAGTAATAATTCCCGCGGAAAAATCATCGCCAATAGGGGTCTTGATCAAAAATCGGTCATCCTCTTTCAAACCTTGCAAAAGGTGAGCCTTTAGTGCCAGAATGCGATCGAAGCGATGAGCGTGTCCCAGCAGATCTTGAAAATCCAGAGCTGCCCCCATCCCCAATAGTTCCGGCAAATTCCGGGTGTTATAATTTTCCAACCTTCGTATCGATTCATCCTCGTAACCACCACAGACAATCATGGGTTTTAGAAGGTGTTGACTAGCCTTCCGAGCGTAAAATACGCCCATTCCTTTTGGCGAAAACAACCATTTGTGGCCACTGCCGGCAAAAAAGTCACACCCGAGTTCATGAAGACTAAACGGCAGCATCCCTACGGATTGCGCACCATCAACAGCAACCAGTATGCCGCGCTCCCTGCACATTTCGCTAATCTCCTTCACCGGCAGAATCATGCCATTGGTATTAGTCATATGAACCATCGAAACAACTTTGGTTCGCGGAGTTAACGCTTGACGATATACTTCGATGATCTCGGATTTATCGTTGGGCACAAGGGGTAATTTTGGTCGAACCAACCGAACCCCTTTCCGTTCTTGATGATACTTCCAGGGTATGGTTCCGGTATGGTGTTCGTGATCGCTCAGGATCACTTCATCGCCGGCTTCCAGCTCTAAACTTGACGCTACCAGGTTCATCCCTTCGGTCGTATTGTGGGTCAAAGCAATTTCTTCCGGATCCACGCCCAACATCGCCGCCATTTTCTTCCGGACTTCTTCTTTTTCATCTTTCCACTCATACCACATATATTTGGAAGGAAAGGCATCCAATTGGCGCCTAAATTCATTGGTAGCACCAACTACAAGATCCGGTGATGGCCCAAGGGATGCATTATTAAAATACCTAAGTCCTGATTCGAACTGGAAGGTTTTTTGCACTAGGCGCCAGAACTTTTCGTCGCGGTCTTTCATGCCTGCTAACCCTTCTTGACTGGCTAGTAGTTTTGTGTGAATGCGATCCGACAGAAAAGCAAGACCGGTGGTAGCAAGAAAACTTTGCCTCATCCAGGTTCTACGACTGTAATTTTGTCTCTCTTTTGTCATTTTCAACGGGGATTTCTTAGCATCTATGCACTCAGTTCCAATTCCTCTTTGTGCGCTTCCAATACCGGAATGATAAAGTCAATTAATTCTCTGAGCTCCCACCCCAGCAGTTCGGCTCCTTTCCGTACTTCTTCCCGGTCAACGGTAGCAGCAAATGTTTTGGTTTTAAATTTTTTTAAGACTGACTTCGCCTTCATTCCTTCAATCTTCGTGGGTCTGATCAGGGCAGCAGCAACAATGAATCCCGTCAATTCATCGGCAGCGATAATAGCCTTATCCAGGAGCGATTCTCGAGGTACATCCCATTTGGTGTAATGCCCTTTAATGGCATGGGCAATTTCATTTTCACCCATTCCTTCCAATTTTTCTACTATGATTGCCGGATGTTGGTCGGGATATTTCTCATAATCCGCATCGTGCAAAAGTCCGGTAATGCCAAATTTCTCCTCGTCTTCAGCAAACTTCCTCGCCATTGCTCTCATCACCAATTCAACCGTTCGGGCATGCCTCAATAGAGAGCTAGATTGAGTCATTTCGGATAATATCGTAAAAGCTTCATCTCTGGTAATCATAATTGCTTTAGTTAGGTTTCACGCAAATTAACGAAATACTTGCAACTTGACTTCAAAGCCAAATCTTCGACTACAGTTGCTCAAAAAGTAATATATTAAGCGGCATAGATCAAGACAAATTTTGATCGACAAAAAATTGGATTGATGAAAGAGCAATTAAAACAAACCCAGGATTTAATCATGCGTGATTTTGAGATGGAGAGTACGAGTGAAGATCTGTCTGAAGAGGAGCTGTTCAATATGCTGGCCGACCAGGTAGCTTACTGGATCGAATACAAATTGGAATTTCTATTGAGCTTGATGTATCGGTTAGACATCGATGAACAAAAAGTTAACCATGCACTATCCCCTTACTCAGAAGAGCCAGCAAATATCGGCATTGCTCGGTTGGTCTTAGATCGGCAAAAAAGGAGGGTTCATTCAAAAATAGCCTATAAGCAGGATAAGATTGACGGATGGGATGATTTCTAAAAAAAAAGTAGCCCTGCGCAAACAAGGCTACTTCAAATAAATTGGTTGAAAAAACGCTCACTAAATCTTATTAAAGAAATAATCTCTAATTTTTCTTGAATTTGGTTTCTTAGATTTGGGTTGGTTCTGCTCTAACACCAGCTCATCTCCCTCCAAATACTTTATCTTGACCATATAAGAGGTTGCAGGACTACCCATCGGTTTGAAAAATATGTAATCACCATCCTTCGACAATTCCCAGGTGCCGGACTCTTTCTTCTCACGCACATTGTTTCCAATTACGCGCTCGTATTTTCCATCGTTTTGGAAGTGAAAACCTAGCGAAACATCATTAGAAACGGGAATTCCACTTTCAGAATGGGATTGAATGGCGTAAGTCGCATTTTCCCATTTTCCCACCAAGCCGGCTCGGATCTTATCCAACTGACCCGTAGCTTTAGCAACTGGAAAACGCAATCGAAAATTCTGCCCCGTTGAAAGGTCCTTTAGCAATAACTCCTTCCCGGTAGCTTCCACTTCCAAAATCGAAACAGCCCCTTCTTCAACCGGGTACTCCAGCACCAGCGTAATCATATTGTCTTCGCTCACCAGCTGCCATTGATAACGTTCGTAATCTCGACCCGTGGGGTAATCATACCTCACTAAATGACCGGATCCATCATGATTAAACTGGAATATGTATCTGTCCTTAGTAAGATTCAAAGAGGTTGCCCATGTACTCGCCAATAACTGCTGCTCGATCCGGACAGTTTTAACATCGACGTCACACAAAAACATATTGTTATGAGAAACTGTTGAAGCCCAGGAAAGGGAAAAACAGAATAGAAAACTCAGTATTGACGCAACTCCACTTTTCATCTGTAAATTATGTTAAATTTGGTTTAAGAACTTACAGATGGAACATCCATCTTGCATCTACACCGACATTGGAGTAAATGCAATGATGGATATAACATCCTTCAATAATTTTAAACAGTCAGGTGATCAAGTAGGTCAGAAAATTTCCAAAAAGAAATTTCACCAACTTCCTTATTTAATACCGTCAATGACGGTAATACTATAATTCTTACAGTCTACTTAAAATGTAATTGTGTTAAACTTGTTTGGTAAGAAACCCATAAGGGGTCTCCATATTTTAGCTCGGGTAATTTGTACATCTTTAAAGACAATCAGTTTTCAGAAAAGACGCATTAGAATTAAAAAAAGTTACATTTTTTTTCTTTTTTTCTCAAGAAGCCCTGTAAATACTAGCTTCAAGCGTCTCTAGTCTGACAAAGATTTCTATCATTAATACTCGACATTTTTCAAAACGTTACAAATCTGCTCAAAATATATTGAAATATTATTTTAACTTTCCTAGAAGTCGAATTTCAAAACTTTTGAATGATTTGATACAACGGCTGTCCTTTCGACTGCCTTGATATCCGTATTTTTTTGACAGGCCGCAATATACTTAGTTTTTTAGCACGTATCAAGAGTATATTAACTTTTAATTCCTTCAAAAGGTTTTGAAGATTTTTATAGGTCGATTCTAAACTCCGCGAATGCTGATCAACACGAGGGGCATTGTCCTGAAAAGCACCAAATATTCGGAAACCAGCTTAATTTCCACAGTTTACACCGAAAAAAAAGGCTTACGTCAATATATCTTGAACGGTGTTAGAAGCAAGAACGCCAAGACCAAAGTTGGGCTCTTGCGCCCGATGAACATGCTCCATTTGGTCGTCTACGACCGAGAAGACAAGACCATTAATCGAATAAAAGAACTGCGATCCGCACTTATTTACCAATCGATCCCGTTCGATGTTGTCAAAGGTGCAGTTGGCTTATTCATGATCGAAATTGCCGAGAAGTCCATAAAAGAAGCGGAGGAAAACCAGCCGCTATTCAATTTTCTGTTTCAAGCCTTTCACTTTCTGGATCAAACTACCTCATCAACTAAAAATCTGCCCATCAGTTATCTACTCGAACTTAGCAGATACCTCGGTATTTATCCCGGCAGAAGCTGGAAAGAAAAATTTTATGGCCGGATAGATGATCGAATTTTGGATGATTTGTTGCTATGCGAGATCTCCGATTGCCATCAAATGAAGCTGTCGAAATCTGAACGGCAAATCGTTTTAAACCAACTAATAGAATTTTACCGCCAACACCTGGAGGGTATGCAAGTCATCTATTCACACGAAATTTTGAAAGAGGTATTTGAGTAGGCGAGCGCAAGTTGCCGGGGGACCATCTTTCACATCAAGTGGTGAAAGATGATTCCCTAGCCATCGGATCAGCAAAAAATCTCCAATTAAGAAGGAAAAGGAATGGTAAGAACCTGATCGGGATGAATTACATCCGGGTTTTTGAGGATATCGGTATTGGCTTCAAAAATTTGTTTGTAATCCATCACCTTGTCCTTGCCATAATACTTAATGGCAATCTTTGAAAGGGATTCTCCGGATGCTACCGTATGTTTATGGTAATAATCGGTAATGGCCACTTTGATGTCGGCTGCAATATCAGCAGGGTCCTCGCCTCCTATCTCTTTGATTTTATCCCAAATAAGATCTTTTTCGTATTGAGTCTGAGTGGTTCCTTTCATCCGAAGGACACCATCCATCTCCTGGACGTCTCCGTCCTGAACATTTAATTCCAAACCCAGGTCTAGAACAGCCCTGTACTTGTCTTGAAGAGACATAGACTAAAATTTAGTTTAATGAATGATTGATTGTTGGCAGCCTGTACATAATCATCAGGCCTGCCATCCTCGCAAGATAATGATTTATATAATAGATAAGGAAGATCGCTTGGTAAATCTATGTTTACCAATCAACTCTGAAAAAGATATTGGGAGTACGGCCGATCATCGTGCGGTCCAACCCAAAATATCCCTTGCTTTCGGGTCGATGCTCCTCAAATGGTATGAATTTGCGATCAAAAATATTCTCTTGATTAAACACATTGAAAATGGAGAGTCCCATTTTCCAACGATACCGATCACGGATAAAATTATAGGTAACACTCAAATCCATGCGACGGTAATCCGGTAGTCGTTCGCTATTTCTGCGTCCAAGCACAATGCGTTTTCCCAACTCCTCTCCCTGTTCATCAACATTCACATCTACTCCCGCGGCCGGCGTAAATGGCCGGCCGGTATGAAAATTCCAACTCAATGAAAAATCCCAGGAACCCACCTTTAAAAAATGGGTCCAGTTGACCGTATGCCGTTGATCATGGGAAGCGGGAAAATACCCGTCCTCTTCCAAGTCCGGGAAAGAATAGTCTACGTGGCCATACGCATAAGAGAACCAAGTTTCGTAAACCTTCCATTTTCGCTTAAAAAGAAGGTCCACTCCTTCGATCTCGGACCCCCCTAATGTAGTTGGTAGATTGTCGTTGGTATCGGAACGCAATTTCACCGTCGTAATGTTGTTGATGCGCTTTTTGTAGCCTTCGAGGTTGACAAACCAGTTGTTCTTTTCGTAATTAAGCCCCAAAGAGTATTCGGTGGCCACCATGGGTGGAGTACCAACCTGTTCACTGGCTAGAATCCACAATTCCTCTTCCAATCCCAGATCATTGAGTTCAACAATTTGAGAAACAAATTGCAAATTTCGACTTGCAGCCATCCGCAACTTGAGAGGCTTCGACATATGATAATCAATAGAAAAACGGGGTTCCCAAAACCAGAAATCAAAGTGATCGTAATGACCTACTCGAAGTCCATAATTCAAAGCCACCTCTTCTTTAATGGAGTAGGAGTAGTCTATCAGAAGATTGTGGAGCGTGCCCTCTAATCGTCCGCCGGATCGATGTCTTTGCATCTCTACCCGGTCTTCTACTCCGAGGTTAAAACCCAAGTTCAACCGGTGGCTCTCGAGTCCAAACGAAAGATGGTGATTTTGATTGGGGCGCCAGTTCCCTAATGCCTGCATTTCCAACTCCTCCAAATCGTTGCGTTGACTCCTTAGATAGCCAAAAACTTCATTGGCTCTCCAAGTCGCATCGAGGTCATATTTTTTGTCAATGCGTGAATACACGAGGTTCAGCCCAAAATCAAATTCATCGCCAAAAGCTTGACGCCAGGAAATGCTGGCGCCACCACTATTCAATTCGATCAAATCTCTGGAATCGAGATAATATCCGAATTGATCCAGAAAAACTTGATAATCAAGAAAATCATTTCCCCAATGAAAACTCAGATCAAGCTGCTGATCTTCTGCTGGCCTCATCACCCATTTAATGTTTAAATCACTGAAGTAGAATTCAGGAGATAGGAGGATCTCCAGATCTTCCTGATTAAAGGTTTGTTCATTGTCTCGAATTCTACCCCTGCTCGCAATTTGGTTAAAGAGGTTCTGGTAAGTGCCACTTTGAACAATATCGGTAAAGGATCGGCGCCCGGATACCCAAAGTGCTGATTTACCCTTATCCAAGGGCGCCTTCAAATACCCCTGTACGTTGATTAAATTCGCCCCGAATCCCATCTCTAATGAATCGATCCGGGAAGGTTTGCTTTTAATATCAATAACTCCAGAAACGCGTCCGCCAAATTTGGGTCCATAACCGCCCTTATATACGTCGATTGTTTCCGCAGCAAAAGGGTCAAATGCAGAAAAAAGGCCAAAAAAGTGCCCCGTATGGTAGATGGGGATATTATCCCATAATACTAAGTTTTGATCGGGAGTTCCTCCTCGAATATGAAGATTAGACGCTGATTCATCGGTAGAATGGATGCCCGGCAGCAGTTGAACCATTCGCAGAGGGTCGTTGTCTCCCCAACCCGGTAATGTACTCATTTTATCGGGCTTAATTTGCCAGCCACTACCCTTAGAAGCCGACCTTAAGAGCCGAATGGCCCGCTCCTCTATGATTACATTATCGATGGTAAATTGTGCCGGGTTGACCAAAATATCCCGACATGGCTGATCAATAACGGATGCGACTGAAAGATGCAGTTCTTCATACCCCAAATGGCGGATAATCAGGCTATCGTCTCTCGAAGCTGCTGTGTACAATTCAAAATTACCATTGGCATCGGCATATACACCGTGATCGGTATTTAGAAATCCAACGGTAGCGTATGGGAGTGCTTCCTGAGTACGGGAGGAGATGATCCGGCCGCAAATATTCGGTAACGGTCTCTTGGCTTCCTTCTCTACGGTCAATGATGCTTTTCTTATCAGGACGAAGCGATTGTCCAGTAATTCATACTCCAATTTGTTGGGAACTAATATTTGGTCCAGAACCTCCGCAAGCTTTGCATCAGCTAGGGAAGGCATAACCGCCTTAGCGTGGGCTACAGCTTCTTCATCATAGGCAAATACCACCCGATATTGCTCCTCGATCTGGTGTATGATCTCCTTAAGTGGTTTTGATTGTTGAGCAGTGACAATTTGCGATCCGAAACAGCAAAAGCCAGTCACCAACAACCATCGACCAATCGACCGAACGAAAGAAGATAGATGAAACTGCCTTTTTTCTGGAGCGTTCATAGCGTTATAGGACTTGATGCTACTCGGAAATTTCAATTTCCTTTTCGTTGATATACGAAAAACGGAGATTCATGGGTTCACAGACCATTTTGAGTGCCTTCGCCAAATCATCATGTACGAAGGCTCCTCCGTATCTTCGGGTCGCAAGACCGGCACCATGAATGGTAATGTCATACTGGCGTTCCAACTCAGCGAATACGTCGCCAAGGGTTGCATCATTAAATTTGGATAAACCATCGATCCAAGAAGATCGACCCGAGCTTTCCAATTCAAACCTTTCATCTATTAACTGCCCCTGAGCATTTAATGAGGCCATTCCGCCCGCCTCTAAAACAACTTGTACCGTACCGTACCTAACGATTACCCGACCAGAATAGCACCGAACGAAAAATTGATCCGAAGAACGCGATAAAACATTGAAACTGGTACCCAACACCTCGATTTCTCCCAAGGAGGCCCTGACGGTAAATGTTCGGCCGGGAGTCACTTCAAAAAAGCCTTCTCCGCTCATGGTCATGGACCTATTTGAATCCCAGTTCCCAAGAGCTAATTGCAATTCACTTCCGGCATTCAGGAATACGGTAGATCCATCCGGCAAGGTATACTGCTTTTGCTCGCCTGCCCTCACTACCATGTGATCCACAGGTTGATCTAACCATAGCCAAACGGAAAGCGATGCAACGAAAGCTATTGCAGCAGCAATAAGATATTTTCTGCGTTGCCGCCGCCTTAATTGCCGAAGCCTGTCCTTTTTTTCTTTTAGTTTTTGCCAGGAAGCATTTCCATCATACACATCAAACTCCAGTTCATCGGTAGCGCGAACGATCTTTTCCAATAACGGAAGATCAAATTCCTTTTGAAGTTTTGCTAATTCTGCTTCACTCAATTCTCCTGCCAGCCACTTTGCTAAAATGGAGGCCTCCTTGCTTTGTTCATCCATTTGACATTCTTTATCCAATAAGCTTTAACCTAAACGATTCAAATCTGCCAGACCCTACTCCACGGCCTCCTTTAACCGTAAAAGTGCGTTATGCATGCGTTTTTCTACGGCTTTAACTGAAATTCCCAGCAATTCCGCAATTTCTTTGTAAGTCATTTTTTCAATTCGGTTTAGCAGAAATACGGTTCTATTTTTTTCCGGTAGAGAATTGATGGTTTTGATAATTTTCTCTTGAAGTTCTTCACCCACGGCAATTTGGTGAGGATCATCCGGTACGGCCAAGGCATGGGTTTTATTCTTGAATCGAAGCCGCACTTTTTCCTTCTTCATTTCGTCCAAAAAAAGCCGGTGGGCAATGGTATACAGGAAGCTCTTGGCATGTGCCAAATCTACCTTAGCACAGGATTTCCACAGACGCAGAAAGGACTCCTGGGTCAGATCATTGGCCAATTCACGGTCCCCCGTTCGGATGTACAGAAAGTGGCATAGTCGTTGCCCCAAGTCTAAAAACAAGGTTTGAAAAGTTCTTTCTTCACATATGTTTTCGGGACCTCCTTTTTTCATTAAACCAATATTTAGAACCCTAGATCCAACACCACGTGCTCAAAATCTCGAATATTTCTTTTTACACACAATAAATATAGGGCCTGGGTAGTTTTGTAAATAATTAATTAGATGAAATACCCTACCTATTCGGATATTTTTTACACGCTTATTCAAAATTATCAGAACCAATAGCTTAGTTTTTGCATTATTAATGTAGAGCAACCGATGTCTGATTACAATTCTCCTCTTTAATAACTGCAATCACTAGCCAACAAAGATATTGTGCTTTAACAGCATGAAGACAACATTCATGGGATTCTAACTATTGTCGTGCCTTCATTCCTTTTTGAAGGCACTTTTTTTATGCTCGCCCGCTCACCTTTTTACGTACCATTGTAGCATTCTTCAATCAAAAAAAGGAATTGCTGGAGGGCAATTCCTTCTAAGTTCTGAGTTTCTTAAGTAAGAGCTTGTATCTTTCTAAATTCCTCTGACAGTTCCGCCTAGTAATTTTTTGACGGTTTTATCTTTTGGATGCCCTTCGTACTCGATCACACCGCCGGTGTTGGCCGATGCCTCCAATACTTCCGAAGCATTTACGATTGCCTGGCCTCCTGTGCCGGCCCTAACGTAGGTCCTTTCACTTTGCATATCAACAGAATCATACTGACCACCGGTCACTGCACTGGCATTTTGACTACCGGTCTTTCCTTCTAACTCGAGCACCCCACCCTCCGATGCGCTGCCGTCGATCGCGTTGGTTTCGACATCGAGCTTAATGGTGGCTCCACTATTGGCAACAACCTTCAGATGGTCTGATGTGAGCACTCCTTTATTGCGAATATAGGCACCGGCTTGCCCCTTTACCCCCCGAAGTTTTTTGTAGGTAACACGGACTTCCACTTCGTCGTCTTTATAGAAAACGGAATTTAACAATTTAAATTTCAAAGTCCCCCTTTCAACCTTCACCTTTACTTTATCCTCCGGGATCCCGTGTGCATAAACGGTGGCTTCTTCCGTTTCTCCCTCCTCTAAAATCAAGTCGATGTTGCCCGTTACAGAAATGGCATCAAAAGCAGCTAAGGTACGACGAGTTTGACCAAAAGTATTGGTAAGCCAGATAAACAGGAAAAACAGAATAACAAGAAAAACTCGACTAGCCGTTTTCATAAAATTGATAGTTTAAAGGTTTTAGCAAAAAGTGAAACTTATTCTTCTTTAGTTTCGTTACTTCTTCTTAATTCGACTATTGTGTTTAAAAGACGTCGCTAACTTTTGTAAAGTTGCAGCGATTTTTTCACGGTCTCAAGATGATGATGGGTGTAGAGGCTTTCCACCCTATCTCTTTTTGAAAAAATTAACGTTTTCTATACCAATTGTTAAAACATCTAACATTATTTTCCTGGCATTTTGACCGAATTGCCAAAATTTGGCATATTTTCCGATCTTTGCCGCAATTTCATTAACCAAAATTTAACGGGGAAAATTCACCAAAACTTAAGAAAATGGCTCAGCAAAGCGATTTATTTAAAAAGCTTATCTCCCACTGTAAAGAATACGGTTTTATTTTTCAATCTAGTGAAGTGTACGATGGTTTAAGTGCCGTTTATGATTATGGTCCCTATGGAATTGAGCTAAAAAACAACATCAAACAATATTGGTGGCGTTCCATGGTTCAAATGCACGAGAACATCGTCGGTCTGGATGCAGCCATTTTTATGCACCCCAAAACTTGGAAAGCCTCGGGTCATGTCGACGCCTTCAATGATCCGTTGGTCGATAACAAAGACAGCAAGAAGCGCTATCGTGCAGATGTGCTGATTGAGGATTATATGGATAAGATCGAAAAGAAGATCAATAAAGAGATTGAAAAGGCCGGCAAGCGTTTTGGTGAATCCTTCGACGAAGCCAAGTTTCGGGAAACGAATCCCCGGGTCTTGGCCAACCAAGAAAAATTTGACACCGTCAAAAATCGATTGGCCAAAGCGATGTCGGATGGAGATATGGCGGAACTCAAAACCATGATTGAAGAACTGGAGATCGCCTGTCCCGAAAGTGGTTCCCGTAATTGGACGGAGGTCCGGCAATTCAATCTTATGTTTTCTACCCAATTGGGTAACATTGCGGGTGCTGAAGGCAAACTCTACCTGAGACCCGAAACTGCTCAGGGTATATTTGTGAATTTCCTGAATGTCCAACGGTCTACTCGTCAAAAGATTCCTTTTGGTATTGCACAAATCGGTAAGGCATTTAGAAACGAAATTGTTGCCCGGCAATTCATCTTCCGGATGCGGGAATTCGAGCAGATGGAAATGCAGTTCTTTGTTCAACCAGGTTCGGAAATGACTTGGTACAACTATTGGAAAAAGGCTCGCTTAGCTTGGCATACTTCGTTGGGTACGGCAGCGGAAAAACTCAGATTTCACGATCACGATAATCTGGCCCATTACGCTAATGCAGCCGTCGATATTCAATTTGAATTCCCTTTTGGCTTTAAAGAATTAGAAGGTATTCACTCTAGGACCGACTTCGACCTAAGTAGTCATCAGGAATTGTCGGGCAAAAAGCTTCAATATTTTGATCCTGAATTGGGAGAAAACTACGTGCCTTACGTCGTCGAAACATCAATTGGTTGTGACCGAATGTTCTTGGCACTGATGAGCCTGGCCCTAAGAGAAGAAACTGTTCCGGACGCTAAAGGCAAAGATTCTAGTCGGGTGGTCCTGAAGTTACCCCCAGCAATCGCTCCAGTAAAATGTGCCGTATTACCACTGCTCAAAAACAAAGAAGCATTAACTTCCAAGGCACGCGCCATATTCGATCGACTCAAGCTCTCTTTCAACTGTCAATATGATGAAAAAGATGCGATCGGCCGCCGTTATCGCAGACAAGACGCAATTGGTACCCCTTACTGTGTTACCATTGATTTCGACACCTTAGAGGACGATACGGTGACAATCCGGGAACGAGATTCCTTAAAACAGGAGCGCATCTCCATCGATCAGGTAGAAGCGATTGTTCGAGAAAGAACGAATATGAGCACGTTACTCCAAAACATTACGGACCAGATCAACATTCCCGAATCGGTCGGTAGTTAATCTTTGACAAACCCGGTGCATGATTCCCCATTGTTAACTATTTCGCCGATGTGAAATAGTTAACGCCATTTTTATACTTTAGTACCAAATAATCCGGAGTCATGAAAAAATTCCTTTTGTTTGGTCTTCTCATCTTGTTTATCGGAACAATCGTAGCCTTCGCCTTAAAGAAAGACGAGCCTTCCTTCGAAAACCCCAAAGCCCATTACAAAGAATACTGCGCCGGTTGCCATGGTGAACAACTCAAATCTTTTGTAAATCGTAAGTGGATTTATGGCAACTCTTGGAACGAAGTGTTCGCCAGCATAAAGGAAGGCTATCCGGATGATGGAATGCCTGCATACGATACCGCCTTCACGGACCAGCAAATCGGAGAGCTTACCGACTACATTTTAAACGGAATCGAATCAATTACCCAAGAATATTTTGATGATGACTTTGATTTAAGCGGCATCATCGAATCGGAAGAAATGAAGTTTGAAGTGGAGGAAGTTGTCGGCAATCTTGGTGTCCCGTGGGGTTTAGCATTCTTGCCCAACGGCGATATGCTTATCACCGAAAGATCTGGCAAGTTTCACCGCTATCGAGCCGGTGAGAAACTGCACGCCATTCGTGGAGTCCCCGAAGTAGCTGCCCGCGGACAAGGAGGTTTGATGGATGTCGAGCTTCATCCCAACTTTTCCGAAAACAAATGGATCTATCTTTCTTATTCCAAACCTAAGGGCAATGAACAAACAACCGCCATCCTAAGAGCTAAACTCGAAAATGATCGATTGATCGACCAGAAAGTTATTTTAGAAGCAGCTCCGTATTCCAGTCGCCGCATTCATTTCGGTTCCCGTCTCGAATTTGACCGTTCCGGATATCTATTCCTATCCGTTGGAGATCGAGGTCGGCGGGATCAGAATCCTCAAAGTCTGGACAACCATTGTGGAAAAATTCACCGCGTCCACGACGACGGCTCCATACCGGAGGACAATCCGTTTGTCAACACCTCAGGTGCAGTCGGATCCATCTATTCCTATGGCCACCGCAATCCACAGGGACTGGCTAGAAACCCGGCTACAGGCCAAATTTGGGCCCACGAACACGGTCCGAGAGGAGGAGACGAGGTCAACTTGATCCAAAAAGGTAAGAACTACGGTTGGCCCGTCATTTCTTATGGCATCAACTATAGTGGCACCCAGTTTACCAACATTACCGAAAAAGAAGGGATGATGCAGCCAGAGCTGTACTGGGTACCGTCGATCGCGGCTTGTGGACTCACTTTTGTTCACGGAGATCGGTATCCCGCCTGGAAGGGCGACCTTTTAGCCGGATCACTCCGATTTCAGTATATTGCCCGACTGAAGATGGAAAACAATAAGATTGTGGGCGAAGAAAAGTTGGTAAGCAATATTGGTCGGGTGCGAGACATCAAAATGGGCCATGACGGATTGATCTATTTTACGGTAGAAGGACCGGGTCGGGTATTCCGGATTGTGCCCGCTCCCTAAAGCTCGACCAATAGGCGGGCCAAAAGAACCTCATTCGCATGGATTGGATTCAGATATATCGGTTGATCCTATTTCTTGGTATGGTACAAGGAGTTGTCTTTGGCGTTTTACTCCTTAGAAGCAAACAGCAGAACAACCAAAATCTGGCCAATAAAATCCTGGCTATCATCCTTTTCTTTTTTTCCTATCGGCTGGTTGTTCAATTGTGGCACAGCCAGGAAATTAGGGCTTACGAGTCTCCGTTATACCACATCTTCATCGAATTCAACTGGGTTTATGGCCCCCTGCTGTTCTTTTACATCGCGGCTTTACTCAATCCCGGGCTAAAGTTTGGTCGATCTTATCGCCTGCATTTATTGCCCATCATCATTGAGTTTGTTTTCAGCAATTTTGTCAAGAGTCAAAATTTTTTCTGGGACGGCACTCAGGAAAGCTTGAGTTGGATGGGGGCCCAATCTTACATCCTCTGGATGCACACGCCCTTTCAGTACCTTGTTGCGACCTCTCTAATCTTGTATTATGCCTTGAGATCCAGGAAAATGGTGAAAGCCGCTAGAGAAAAAACTTCCGGCTGGCGTCCAACTGAAAGCAGTGCCAAAAGAATCAATCTTCTATTGAGCACTTATGTGGTTTTTTCAATTGCCATCCTTTTAACTTGTTTGACCGACTACCTTTTCTTCAACTACGCCTTTAATCCTTTTTACATCTATCCCATTTATGTCGGAATGGCCCTGCTTACCTATTGGCTAGGATTGCAGGGTTTGTTGAATCGCAATTCACCGAGCCTTGAAAAGATCAGTGCACCGGTTAAAGACGAGCAGTTAAGAGCAATTGCCGACCAATTGGAGCAATTCATGAAAACTCAAAAACCCTACCTAGATCCAGTACTCAATGTAGCAACACTGGCTGAAAAAACGGGCATCAAATCCTACCTGATAACCAAGGCAATCAATGGAATACTAACCAAGTCATTTAGTGATTATGTCAATGAATACCGGGTCAGGGAATTCACTACCTTGATCAATCGACCGGATTACGAAAACTTTACCTTGCTGGCCATTGCCTTCGAATCAGGTTTTAATTCCAAGGCTACTTACAATCGGATGGTTAAAAAATTTACGGGTAAGTCGCCGAAAGAACTTAGGAAAACCACTTAATCTTTGCTCCAAATACGCTCAAAAGTCTTATTTCCTTGAATTGATACGTTTGGGAAGCCTCAATTTCACAAATGAGGCGCTTCATCCCTTGCAATCTTCTTGATTTGCAGCAAAAACAAATTATGAAACGTATCATCATCATTTTTCAACTCTTTCTAAGCATTCTTAGTTTTGCACAATCTCCAGCAGATGCTCCCCTGCCGGAAAAATTCAGCGGAATGGAGCCAAGAGTCCTGATCAATCACTTTCCCGCTACGGTTTACGCATCTGAAGATCCAGATTCAAAGGACTTTAAATATTTCTGGAAACACAATACTGCCGTCCTTGCCAGTCAGAGCAATGTCGAAGTCATTGAATGTGGTGCATACATCTTCTACAACAACCAATGGAATCTCCGCGTCAGCTATGACACTAAGACATTTACCAAACTCTTTAATTGCCCCGAAGGAAAAATGAAACATGGACAACCCTATACTTTCTCGGACAATTGGCGTACCGACAATCGACTCTTCGGCGGATGGGCAATGTGGTACATCATTGGCACTGATGAATTCGGCCAGCAAGTATATGGTGTAGGCAAACTCGAAACGGTCGGCACGCTCTACAACAATTAATCTCCTTCACGTCAAAATATATCTCTAACAATAAAAATAAAATCATGAAATACATCTGTCTCCTCATCCTGGTCTGTACCCACTTCACTACCTTCGGTCAATCTTATCAGTTGAAGCCAAACACCAGTGAAATTGTATGGACGGGAAAAGCAGCATTTAACGCTTACACCCTCTCCGGCACCGTTGCAGTGAGTTCAGCTTCTGCCCAAATCGAAAACGGTCAGCTTCGGAACGCTTCTATCAAGATAGACATGACAACCATCCAATCCGATCTTAAAGAACTTACGAAACACCTGAAAAGTCAGGACTTCTTTGACGTGAAGCAATTTCAGCAGGCATCCTTTTCGGCTCAGCAGGTAGAACAACTGAATTCGGATTCTATTGCTGTTTCGGGCTTGCTTACTATCAAGGAAATTACTAAACCGTATTCATTTTCGTGCCGCTGTCAACCTCCTACCGAAGACGAAGTAACCATAGAAGGGGTCCTAAATGTCGACCGGACTGATTTTGACATATTTTACAATTCTCCCAATTACTTCAAAAACCTCAAACAGAATGCCATTGCTGACGAGTTTACACTGGAAATAAGGTTTGCACTGGAGCGACAAAACCCCGATTAATCAAATAAAACCTGTACAAAGTTTGCTACCGGCTCATAACCAATGAGTCGGTAAATCTTGTTGGTCGTAGCGTTATTTTTATCCGTGAATAGCGTACAGAATTCAAAGCCTTGATCCAGAACATGTTGACTCAATGCAGCCACCAGCTGAGAAGCATATCCCTTCTTGCGGGCTGCTCTCGGAGTGAAGACGTAATTGATCGCCATACCCTTTCTGGTCTGTCGCCCGATGGCCCCCATCGCAACCACTTCCAACTCGGTTTCCCAAAGGAAAAGTTGTCGCCGATCAATTCTGTCAATTGCCTTTTGTTTGCATTGTGATTCGTCCATCTGATTGCCGAAAGCATCCTGGTAAAAAGTTTGAAACCAATGAGTGACCAAATCTTGGTCGCCGGTATTTGCCTCTCTCATTGTTCCAGTTCCACCCGATGGCTTCAAGGTTTCTTTTAATTGATAGAGGATGTGGCAAATCCCCATTCGGTGTTTTCTATCCAACATTCTTTCCAGTTGGTTTGCTAATGGATTTAACAGTTTCTGGGGCCCAATGATTCGATCTAGAAATGAGGGGTATTCTGCAGCAAATTCCTTAAGTACTGGAAGGCTTTCGGGTAGAAGCTTGGTCAGGCCATAAAATACCGTTGGGTTATCCCCATTTTGGAGGGCGACCAAGGAAGGTCCTCGCCGATTTTTTATTGCGATGAAAACCGGTGGTTTGGATATTGGTACCGATGGTCGAAGTAAGGCCTCCGACTGACCTAGAATTAAATTATTGAGCGCTTCCTCATGTTCGAGAAAAGAACGATTCTCGTGGAGAAAATCAAAGGCATTTGCATAAACTGTGAGTTCCATTAATCCGGGATTTATTGCCCAGAACAAGGATGAAAGAAAATTCGTTCCGATATAAATCGTTGTTAAATTAGTCGTTCGTTTAAACTTTTCAAACGCCATCCGTCCGGCAAGGATCAACAATGAAGTTGTTTGGCATCAAGCGCAATCAATAAAATATTGCAGAAAAACGTATTATTGCTTACATTGAGAAAAATTATCTTTGACAATTCTATGAGATTCCTCGCACTCCTTATTTTCCTCTTTTTTTGTGCCTTTGCTTTGGTAGCGAGGTGGTATTACATTTGTGAAATAAAGCAATTGTGCGATGAAGTTGCGACGGAGACAGTCATTCCGGCTCGTGAATCATCATTGAAATTGACGGAAAGTGGTGCAGTGATTCTTCGCAATTTTGACCAATTTAAGTTTGGAGAAGGAATCAGTCGACCCAAGATCAATGACAACAATGCCATTTTCATCGACACTCTAGCCTACTATCTAAAGAAATACCCTGCTAAGAACTTGGAAATCACTGCTTATTTCTCGGGGAGTGAAAAAGGCAAATCCCAGGGATTTTATGAAAACCTGGGGATAAGCCGTGCAGCAGAGGTCAGAAGACTGTTGGTAAGTCGAGGCATTGAGGAAGCCCGAGTAACTCTTGATTACGGACTTCAACCAGCCGACCAGCTGAATGAAACACTAAACTTCCAGACCTATATTCCCGAAGGCTTAGATGAGTTTGAGAAGCGAGCATTTACATTCAAGAATATGACCTTTTCAGATGGTAATTTCAAACTAGATTCTGATTCTTTCGATCCAGGGCCGGCACTCCGGCAATATGCCGACTCTGTCGCCAATTACCTGGAAGCAAACAAAAACAAAACATTGACCATCATTGCTCACACGGATAAGATTGGCGATAATGATTATAACAAAGAACTGGGATTAAAGAGAGCCAAAAGTGTGAAACAATATCTACTTGATCAATACAAGATTAGCGACAAAAGGATTGAAGCAAAATCAGAGGGGGAGGATCGCCCTGCTGCAGACAACACTACACATGAAGGACGGCAAAAAAATCGCCGGATTAACTTCATTCTTCAATAACAGCATTTAATTTTTAGACGATGGAAGAGTTTGATATTTCAACATTGTTCGGTGGCTTTGACAATCCAGAGAGTCTGGCGTTGATCTTCTTTATGATCGTTTCTTTTCTATTGGGGTTTCTCGCTGCCTTCCTGCTCCGTAGTCGTGTCGTACGCAGACTTCGTAAGGCGCTAAAAGCAAGCAACCAGGAATTGGAAGGGACCAAGTTGGAAATCAAAGAATTGAGAAACCAATTGGAACTTAAGGAAGCCGACATTCATCGTCTCAAATACGAAATAAATGAGGGCCAGGACAAAGTTGCCCGCCTCGAAACAGAACGCAATAAATTCTACACGGAAGCTTATAAGCTAAAGGAAGAACTCGTAGAAGCCGGAAATATCAACCAAGACCTAGAAGTCAAGATAAAAGAATTGGACACGGAACTCCTGAGCTTGAAAGCAACCAATGACTCCTTAAAAGCGGACGTTTTCGACAAAGATCACGAAACGGAGAACCTTGCTCAGATGCAAAGCGTATATCTTGCAACAAAGCGAAAACTAGAAAGTACAGAGGAACACTTGAAACGGCTACAAGCCGAAAATACCGCCCTTCGCAATCAGCTGGGTGTAGATCCGGCAGAAGTTGTTTCAGCTTCCTTGATAGACGATAAAGAGGTCACTTCCAATGGAGAATACGTCGACGACGATATTGACTTCGATAAAAAAATGGAAGTATCGGTCTTAGATCAAAAAATTGATCTGGTCGAGCGGCAAAAAGACAATCTCACCTTGATCGATGGTATCGGTCCTTTTCTCGAGAAAAAACTAAATGAAGCCGGCATATTTACATACGCTGAATTGGCCGCCGTATCTGCGGATCAAATACCTCAATTAACACGATCCATTGGCCACATTCCCGGCAGAATTGAAAGAGACGACTGGATTGGACAAGCAGCCAAACTCGCCGACTCCTCCATTCACGAAACTCCAGACTCTTTTGAGGCCTCAACTAGGTCGGTTGACCTGCCGGGTTCCACTGATGACAGCTCCGACCTGACTGTCATTGAAGGTATTGGTCCGATTCTGCAATCCATTTTGCACGATGCCGGGATTAACAACTGGCAGGATTTGGCAGAAACCAACGACGAAGAACTTCGCTCGATCCTGCTTGCAGAAGGACCGGGTTATCAAATTATTGACCCATCCTCCTGGCCGGCGCAAGCACAATTGGCCATCAATGGCGACTGGGATCTACTGACAGAATATCGAGATGAAGTCAGCGGGAAACAATAAAACCGTTTTCTTCCACCACACAAAAAGGCCCCTTTTTTAGTTCAATACCGTCCACAATAACAAGCTCCTCTATTGGGGCCGTCCTTTCCTTTCCATGATTTAGTAAAAAATGGAACCCAAACGCAATTTCTCCTGTAATAACTAATTAAGGATGCCCAGAAATCTTATTTTTGAGGTCCTCAATTTTCAAATAAATATTCATAACATGTATCGTACACACAATTGCGGAGAACTAAGAATCTCCGATGTCGGAAAGACCGTCACATTGAGTGGCTGGGTCCAAAAAACAAGAGACAAAGGATTTATGATGTGGATAGATCTGCGAGATCGGTACGGTATTACTCAATTGATTTTTTCGGAAGAACAAACCGATAAAAATTTGTTTGAAAAAGCACGTGGCTTGGGAAGAGAATTTGTCATTCAAGTCACTGGCTCCGTTATTGAGCGGGCCTCTAAAAATGATAAGATCCCTACCGGTGGGGTCGAAATAGAAGTTTCCGAGTTGAATATTCTCAACGAATCAAAACTACCGCCATTCACCATTGAGAACGAAACGGACGGTGGAGAAGAACTTCGGATGAAATATCGCTATCTCGATTTACGGCGCACACCGGTACAGAGCAACATCATCTTCCGTAGCAAAGTTGCTATTGAAACCCGGAAATATTTGAGCGAGCACGGCTTCATAGAAGTCGAAACTCCCAACCTTATCAAGAGTACGCCCGAAGGGGCAAGAGACTTCATTGTTCCTAGTCGGATGAACCCCGGACAGTTCTACGCATTACCTCAATCACCCCAAACCTTCAAGCAGATATTAATGGTATCTGGACTTGACAAGTACTTCCAAATCGTAAAGTGCTTCAGAGATGAAGATCTGCGGGCAGATCGGCAACCGGAGTTTACCCAAATCGATTGCGAGATGTCCTTTGTTGAACAAGAAGACATTTTGCAGACATTTGAAGGCCTAACGCGCTATTTATTCAAGGCGGCACGAGGCATTGACTTACCGGCTTTTCCTCGAATGACCTATGACGAAGCAATGTCACTTTATGGTTCGGATAAACCGGATACTCGTTTTGGCATGCAGTTTGTCGAACTGAACGACCTAGGTAAAGGAAAAGGGTTTGGAGTATTTGATAATGCTGAACTGGTGGTAGGCATTTGTGTAGATGGTATTGCAGCGCAGTATTCCAATAAGGATATCAAGAAGCTCACAGAATGGATACAACGCCCACAGATAGGAGCGAAAGGACTCGTCTATGTCAAGATTAATGAGGACGGAAGCATTAAATCCAGTGTTGGTAAATTTTTCAATGAGGAAGACCTTCGTGCATGGGCCGATAAGTTTAATGCAAAACCAGGGGACATGCTTTTTGTTCTTTCGGGAGAGACCGACAAAACGCGGAAGCAACTCAATGAGTTGCGTCTTGAAATGGGGCGCCGCTTGGGATTGATGGACCCGAACGAGTTTAAGCCGCTTTGGGTGCTGGACTTTCCACTACTGGAATGGGATGAAGAATCGGAGCGTTTTCACGCCATGCACCATCCGTTTACGTCACCCAAAAAACAGGACATCCCGAGAATGTTAAATGGCGATTTCGAAACGATGAAGAGCTTACGTGCCGATGCCTATGACCTGGTCATTAATGGTGCTGAGATTGGCGGTGGCTCTATCCGGATTCACGATCGGGCCCTTCAAGAGAAGAACTTCAAATTATTGGGCTTTACCCAGGAAGAAGCAGAAGAGCAATTCGGTTTCCTAATGGGAGCTTTTGAGTATGGTGCTCCGCCCCATGGAGGCATTGCTTTCGGGTTCGACCGACTCTGTGCGATCATGTCCGGTCAACAATCGATTCGGGACTTCATTGCGTTCCCGAAAAACAACCAGGGTCGGGATATGATGATCGATGCCCCCGCCCGTATTGCTCCGGAGCAATTAGACGAGTTAAACCTCGATCTGAAAATCCTGGAGGAAGTTGAATGAAAGTGACTGCTGTACGTAGTTTTCACTACGTACAGCAGTTTTCATTTCATTATTTAGAGATGATCACTTTCTCCGAAATAGCCATTCCCTGTGCATCAATCAAGGTAATGTAGTATACACCATCATTCAAGCCGGCAAAATCCACTTCCAGTTGATGTTTTCCAACCTCACGATAATCATCCAATAACACTTTCACCAGTCCCCCACTCTCCCGGCGCAATTCAACGCGTATCTTTCCAGCCTCTTGCATATGGTAGTTCAAAGTATTGGAAAATGCAGAAGGATTGGGAAAGACATTTACCTGGTTAAAGACGGCAGTCTTTTTAGTCGGGTCCGGAAGTACTTCTCCAACGGGCGCTAACAACAGAAATCGCCTCTTGGAATGCTCTCCTCTTCTTCCTTCCAACTCCCGCCGCCCTTCCATTCCTATTCCCTGGCGTCTTCTTCCCTCAAATTGGCTGGGTTTTTCTCTATCTTCTTTAAGTTCGTTGGATCTGCGGTGATCCTCGATAAAAGAGCTCCGGATTTGCTTCATTTCCTCCGCCCACTTTTCTCTTTGCCCCTGTAGGTTGGATAAATGAACTTCGATTTCGGAATTATATTTTTCGGTTAGGTCTTTCAAAGCTGCCAACGCACTTTTCTGCTCATCGGATAATTCTGAATGGCCTCTCATTTCCCTTTCGGACCTTCGCGGGTGCATATCCTTTTTGTGGGGCCGTCTACCTTTGCGCTTCAAGTCTTTCAACTGTTCCCGCAGGGAAACCAAAGTGGCTTGGTCTTCTTCAGAAATCTTTTCCTCCAACTTGGCCCTTTCTGCCAAAAGGGCGGGCTGGATATTCTGATCATGGTATTCCTTGAGTGCTTTTCCCAATTCTTCTTTATCCTTCATTCCCCGACCTTTCCTGAAATGTTCGGAACGTTCCTTCCTTTTTTCCTCGAGCAGCGCCTTTTGCTCCTCCGTCAATAGGTTATCCAAAGCTGTTTTCAATTCAGTTCTGATGGTTTTGAAAGCATCCCGACGATCTTCGTGGCTTTCAAATTCCTGGTCTTTCAAGGCTTTCAATTTTTCGTCAAGATCCTGTTTGACGATCTCTATTTCTGCGACTTGCGCCTCCGTCAGTTGTAGATCCTCTTTCAAGTGATCAATTTGTCCGAGGGCAAATCCTTTATCACGGTGATGTTTGGGACCGCGCTGTCCGTGCAGAAGCTCAACAGACAGGAATAGTAGGGCGACTAGAATGGCTATATTAAATCTGGTCATTGTTCTTGATTTAATGGTTAAAAAATAGAAAACGAGAACCGTAATTATGGTCTGATATCAGTGAGACAAGATCAGGTGTCTTTTTTTTCCCGGCGCTGCCTTTTTAATGTTTGGTCATATCTAGGGCCGGCCTTCCAACCTTTAGGTGGTTTCCCTCGAAATCGCTTCGAAAAACTATTCAGTCGTTTGGTCTGCTCAGGGGTGAGATGAGGTTTAAGTGCAGCATGCAAGGAATCTATCACTTCTTTCCGATGTTGTCTTGATTCCCGATGAAGTGCGCCGAGCCGCTTCCCATAATCCTGTACAATTGGCTCCAAGAGCACCCTCTGATCCGATGTAACTTCCAGTTTATCAAGCAATTGACGATTGAATCCCGGACCGCGTGTCATGTCAGCGATCTTTTCAATCCGATTGATGGTCATCTGACGATGGGTAAAAAAGCCGGTAAAGAAACCAATTAATATCAGGCCTACCATCGCTAATATTGTCTTTAATGCATTCATTTTGACTATTCTTCAAGAAGTAATGAATATGCCTCCTCCGGAGAGAGATCTGCTACTCCAATTACTGAATCCATAGAGATGCTCCCATCCGAAAAGTAAACATTTAGAATAAAGGCTAGTAAAAAGACAGCACAGGCTGCAGCTACCTTAGGGAAAAGACGGACGATAATGCTATGCCGCAACTCTTCACTTTTCCCCAAATCGGCCATGACTGCATCGGTAAAGCTTTCACTTGGAGGCGCGGAAACCCTCGCCAAACCGGCGCGCAATTGCAACAGCACTTGCTTTTCTTTACGAAGCCAGGGTTGTTCCTGTAAAGCCTTTTCCAATTGAAGCTTTTGTTGGGCTGGTAGTTCATTATCCAGCGAAAAAATCAGCAGCTCCAGTAAAGCTTCTTTATCCATAATTCATCATTTAATTCTTAGTTTTTTCATCCTGTTCCCACCGTTCAATGATCCCTTTAAGTTTCTTCTGCGCTCTTGCCAACCGAGAGGCAATCGTCCCCTGGGGCAAGTCCAATATTTCTGCCGCATCCGCCACGGAATAACCTTCGACTAGCCTCAGCACAACAACTGCCCGATACTCCGGAGACAAATACCGTAGGCTCTTCCGAATCAAGTCATCCAAGTCAAATCGGCCGGGCCCCATCGAGTGGTCTTCGATTTCCATCACTTCTTCACTGCCCTCCCCGGCCTGCCAAAACAAAGGTAAGATCCTCTGTTTTCGCTGCCGTCTTTTCAATTCATTCAAAGAGAGATTGATTGCGATTCGCGTCAAATAGGTCGACAATTTTGCCTCTTCCCGAAAATCACTCATACTTCGATAGAACCGAACAAAAACCTCTTGCGCTACGTCATCCACTTCAGCGGTATCACCCAACATTGAGTATACCGTTGTCCTTACCTGCTGTTGATGCCTATTTACCAAGTCCCTAAAGGCCAGTCGGTCTCCCTGACGTGCCTTTAGAAGTAAAGCGGCATCAGTTGATTTCAGTTGTAATTCCAATCTCTTGAATTTAACCACAAGTAAGTTACATTCTATTGTTTGACCATTAGACAATAGAATCTGTGATTTTTTTCCAGGAATGCAAAAAAAGATTAGAAAGGAGAAATACTATTTGGCTTACAAGACTACCCTTCTTCCAGTGCGGCAGCACCGCCGACAATTTCCAGAATCTCTTTGGTGATGGATTCCTGACGGGCTTTATTGTAAGAAATTTTCAGATCCCGCAGTAGTTCATTGGCATTCTCTGAAGCCTTATCCATGGCGGTCATGCGGGCTCCGTGTTCGGAGGCATGCGTATCGAGGAGGTATTTGTGAAACTGCGTTTGGAGAATGCTGGGAACCAAGTGTTGCAGCAATCCTTCCATACTAGGTTCAAAAATGTAATCCGCTTTGAGGTCTTTTCCATCGTCGCTTTTATCCAATTTGGCAACGGGAAGAAATTGTTCGGCGACGAAAAACTGAGTGGCGGCATTTTTGAATCGAGCATAAGCCACATCTATGCGGTCGTATTCATGATTTTCGAAGGCATCCATCAAACTTTGAGATACTTTCGCCACGTTATCAAAACCCAAGTCTTCGAATAGACTCACGTGATCGAGGTTGAATTCGACTCCGGAAATACGATTTTTGAAGTAGTCGTAACCCTTTTTTCCGATGAAAAGCAGTGTCAAACTTCCGTTTGCCTTCTGTTCGGCATATTCATCATTGATCTTGGCAAATGCCGCTTTACAAACATTGGTGTTAAAAGCACCTGCCAGACCTCGGTTTGAGGTTACGACTACTATACAAACTTTAGAAATAGATCTTTCTTCGCCAAAGGAAGTATCTGCCCCTCCTTCAAGGTTCGACAGAATATTGCGCAACATTTGGTTGAGCTTATCTGCATACGGTCTCATCTCCACGATCGCCTGTTGGGCACGCCGCAATTTGGCCGCAGATACCATCTTCATGGCCTTGGTAATCTGCTGTGTGTTATTTACAGTCTTGATACGATCGCGTACTTCCTTTAGTTGACCTGACATATATGGTCTTTTTTATTTTTAGCCAGAATAAATTAAGAACGGTACTTAGCAGTCATTTCGGCCGCTAACTTTTCAACAACATCCGTTTGTTCCGAAGTGTACTTTCCTGCTTGGAAGTCTTTTAATACTTCCGGGTGCTGCTGTTCTAAAGTTACCAGGAAAGATGCTTCAAACTCCTTAATCTTATCAACTGGCACATCTTTCAAAAGTCCCTTTGTTCCCAGATAGATAATGGCAACTTGTTTTTCTACCGTCACCGGAGAATACTGAGGTTGCTTCAGGATTTCAACGTTCCGCTTACCTTTCTCAAGTACCGCCATGGTCGCAGCATCCAGATCCGAACCGAATTTAGAGAATGCTTCCAATTCTCGATAAGCAGCCTGGTCCAATTTCAAGGTACCTGCCACCTTCTTCATCGATTTGATCTGTGCCGAACCTCCTACCCTGGATACCGAGATACCAACGTTGATCGCCGGACGTACCCCGGCATTAAACAGGTTGGACTCCAGGAAGATCTGACCGTCGGTAATGGAAATCACATTGGTGGGAATATAAGCGGAAACATCTCCTGCTTGTGTTTCGATGATCGGCAGTGCCGTCAAAGAACCACCTCCCTTAACCAGTGGTTGCCCATTTTCATCCTTGGCTTCCAATAGAGAAGTCGGCAAGTCATTCATATCTCTGGCAATCTCATCGTTGTTGATGATCTTGGCAGCGCGTTCCAATAAACGCGAGTGTAAGTAGAATACATCACCAGGATAAGCCTCACGCCCGGGAGGACGGCGAAGTAAAAGAGAAACTTCTCGATAGGCTACGGCTTGCTTAGATAGATCGTCGTATACAATCAGCGCCGGGCGACCAGTATCTCGGAAATATTCTCCAATTGCTGCACCAGCAAATGGTGCATAGAACTGCAATGGTGCTGGATCAGAGGCAGAAGCGGAAACGATCACCGTGTAATCCATGGCCCCGTTATCCTCGAGAGTCTTGGCAACCTGAGCTACCGTAGAAGCCTTTTGACCAGCTGCCACATATATACAGAAAACAGGTTCTCCCCGCTCGTAAAACTCTTTTTGGTTGATGATGGTGTCAATGGCAATTGCACTTTTACCAGTCTGACGGTCACCAATAATTAGTTCCCGTTGTCCTCTTCCAATCGGAATCATGGAATCGATCGCTTTGATCCCCGTCTGCAATGGCTCTTGTACCGGCTGACGATAAATTACACCCGGGGCTTTGCGCTCCAGGGGCATTTCGTATTTGGCACCGCCGATTTCTCCTTTACCATCAATGGGAATACCCAGTGGATTAACAACACGTCCAACAAAACCGTCCCCAACCTCGATCGAAGCAATGCGGCTGGTACGACGCACTCTCGAACCTTCCCGAATGCCTTCTCCCGATCCCATCAATACAACTCCTACATTATCTTCTTCCAGGTTCAAAACGATGGCTTCTACTCCCGTTTCAAAAACAACCAATTCACCGGCCTGTGCTTTGGTCAGACCGTATACTCGGGCGATTCCATCACCAACTTGAAGTACCGTTCCATATTCTTCCAGTTCACTTGCTGAATCTAAACCGGATAATTGTTGTTTGAGTATTGCTGATATTTCATCAGGTTTGACACCTACCATAAGACTTTATTTTAATTCCGCCGTATCCGACGTGAAACATTTACAATAATGATTAACTGGCAATAATCTGGGATATATAGAGGTTATCTCTGAATTCTTTTTTCATTTCTTCCAGCTTACTGGCAACGCTGGCATCATAAATCTTGTCGTCAAAACGAATCACAAAACCACCAATCAAGTCGGGATCGACCTCCGTAATGATTTCAATGTTTTCATCAGTCACGGAACTTCCAGCCAATTTTTCGTGAATCGAAGCCACAACATCTTCTCCTATCTCACTGGCAGTAGTTAGAGTAACGGTAGATATGTGTTTCAGTTTTTTGTATTGTGCATAAAAGGACCTGGTAATCTCAGGCAAAAAAGACTCTCTACCTTTTTTGATCAGAATGTTGAGGAAAGCCATGGTCAACTCATCGAAGTGCCCTCCGAAAATCGCTTCAATGACTTGCGTTTTTTTGCTTCCGGAAACAACCGGACTCTTCAACATTAAAAACAAGTCTCTATTCTTAACCGCCTCTCCAAAAGCCTGAACATCCCCAAGGATAGAATCCAGTTTTCCCTGTTCGACGGCAAGGTCTATCAGCGACTTAGCGTAACGTGTAGCAATTCTTTGTACAGACATACCTTATAATTAGGACTTTCTAATTCAATTTAACTTCCTCTACCAGTGACTTCACGAATGCTTCTTGGGAAGAATCCCCTTGCAATTCCTTCCGCAATACCTTTTCTGCCACTTCAATAGCAATATTACCGATCTGATTTTTGATATCGATTACGGCTGCCATACGCTGATTCTCAATTTCCGTCTTGGCACTAGCTACAATTTTCTTTGCTTCCTCCTTGGCTTTATCCTTTGCCTCTTTAATAATGGTGTCTTTCGCCTCTTTAGCTTCTCTCAGGATTTTTGCCCGCTCTTCACGAGCCTGAATCAGTAATTGCTCATTCTCTGACTTCAGATTGGCCATTTCATCTCTTGCTTTCTTAGCTTCATCCAGTGAATCCTGGATATCGTCTTCCCTCTTTTTCAAAGCGGTTGCGATGGGGCGAAACGCGAATCGCGCCATGATTCCCCAGAAAAGCAAAAAAATCAACGTACTCCATGCGAGTAGGCCGAAATCTGGTTTAATTACCGAAAAGTCTGCTAAAAACATCATGTGCTATATATTTAATGTCGCTCTTTCCGTAGAAAGATCTGCGATAACTAATAGTCGTTTTGAACCCTTTAACGGTCGCTGTACCGTCAACGGGTTGTGGCTTAAACCTATGGACTGACCCCGGAGCCTATTTATTAGACTACGGAGTCAGTAATTCTTTGTTGATAGGTTTTTAAGCAAACAGAGAAAGGATAATTGCAATCAATGCAGCTCCTTCCACCAATGCAGCCATCAAGATCATGTTAGAACGAATCTCACCTACGGCATCGGGTTGGCGGGCAATAGCTTCCATTGCTTTTCCACCAATTTGACCAATTCCTATACCGGCACCGATTACGGCTAAACCCATTCCAATTGCAGCTATAGTACCTGTCATTTTTTACTGTGTTTTATTGTTAAAAAGTACTAACTATCTTTATATAGCTTGAAAATAAAGATCTTCAACAGTGATGATGTCCCTCTGGTTTCTTCCTAGTGATGGTGATCTTCAATTGCTGCACCAATGTAGGAAGCAGTCAGGATCGCAAAGACGAATGCCTGAATAAAAGCAACCAACAGCTCGATGGACATCATAAATAGCGTCAGTAAGGTCGATCCGACTGCCGTTCCCCAGGCAGCTCCGGGATTGGCCCCCGACTTACCGAAAATAAATATCAATCCTACAAAGACAATAATTACTACGTGGCCCGCCGTAATGTTGGCGAATAACCGCAGCATCAAAGTAATTGGTTTGATAAACAGCCCCAAAACTTCCACAAAAGTAATGATTGGCTTTACCCATGCCGGAATTCCCGGCATCCAGAACACATGCTCCCAGTAATGCTTGTTACCATTAATATTGGTAACGATGAATGCAATGACCGCTAAGACCATGGTCACTGCGAGGTTACCAGTTACGTTGGCTCCTCCCAAAAAGGGGATTTGACCAAATAAGTTCAATCCAAGAATGAAAAAGAAAAGAGTCATGATCAAGGGCAAAAATTGCTCCCATCTGGCTCCAAGGAATGGCTTGGCAACCTCTTCCTGAATAAATAGAAAAATCGGTTCGATGAAAGATTGTATTCCTTTTGGAGCCCGGCCATCTCTGACCCGATAAGCCTTGGCGATGCTGAGAAACATCCAGCTCAAAAGGAGAACAACCAACAACATGGCTACCACATTCTTGGTCAAAGAAAAATCATAAAAAGATGTAATTCCACCGCCAAACATTCCCCCATCAGCGGTACTTTTTGAATCCGCCTTGTAAGTAGACCCGCCGTAACACACATAAGTGGATTCTACTTTCTTGCCGCCTTTCTCTTCTTCCTTGTGAAAGATTCCATCAATCTCAACCTCTCCGGCAGGAAAGGACTCATCGGGGATTCGTTTGACCGTTCCGCCGTCTAGTACGTACCGGTCAATGGCCTTGTGGCCTGTCCCGTGATGTCCAATACCAAATTTTGCGGAAGAAAAGAAAGACCATCCGTGACCCGGAGCATACAACATACAGGGCAAGGGTATGCTCCATGGCCCAATGCTGTATACATTGGCATCACCAATGTGGTGGAAAGCAGTAGCTTGAGCATCAAATTCCGTATCATGATGCCCGCCGCAGGGGCTGTCATGACCATGGTCATCAGTATGCTCTTTGCTTTCGCTATGAGAATCATGACCGTCGTGGGAATGGTCGTCCTGTCCGTAGATGGCGACCTGAAAAATGGCAAGGAAAAAAATACTTAGAAACGTACAACGCATCCTCTACAATGTTTTATCCCCCACGGGGCTTTAAAATCGGTGCAAAGGTATGATTTTATATTGTATTTAAAAATGCGATTTTGATTTTTTTACATATTTCTGATGAACTGAAAAACAAAGAGTTAGAATCGTTTTTTTTCAGCACCTAGTCGATTAGGTAAGAGAACTGTTTTGTGATATAAAATTTCACGGGCCGTAGGTTAAAAAAAAATTTATTTGGACAACCAGGCACAGGTCCTCTATTTGTCATCCAACTCTTCGACCAGCTGGTTGGAAAAACCCGCAACCAGATCATTGTTCTTTACGAAACCGCACCATTTACAGTTTGGCTTATTACAACCTTGATAGAATTCGTGGTTCTGAATTTTTTGGTAAACATCCTTAATGAAAGTCCGGACCTGGTCGACATCTTCCTTGGTAATGGGAACAACCACTTCATGATTTTGCCCGGTATCATCTGGGTCTATGTAAACGACCTTCCCCTCTTTGACGGTAGAGGGGGCAATTTCGTAGTTTTCGTACAACAACTTATAAAAGACCAATTGTCGCCAATAGTTCCCTCCGTAAGGTCGGGATTTAGTAGGACGACTCAACTTACTCTTATCTTGTCCGCCGGTTTTGTAATCGACAATGGCAGCTTGCTGGCCTTCGTAAAACTCAATTTTATCAATCGTCCCTTTCAACGGCACACCATCCACTTCTACTTCCTTAATCGTCATTTCTACCTGTACCTTTTTATGCCATTCTTTGACTTTGCGATCGTATAGATTAGACAGATTTTGTCCGCCCTGCTCCAAATATCTCTTGTAGTTCTGAAACGCAAAATCCCCGCGCCGGAAAGACATTTCTTTTTCAAAAGATTGCAACAGATTGGTTTTCGCCGCAAATGCCTTCCTTTTATGATTCAGCATATTGGCGAAAAACTGATACAAGGCACCGTGAATTGCAGTCCCGTAAGTAGCGGCCTCACTTGGAAGATAAGGAGCGCGCAAAATGTATTCGTAATAAAACCCCAATGGACAGCGCAAGTATTGCGTCAGGGCCGAAGTACTCAACTTGAGGCCAGCTAGCAAATCGTCTATCCACTTTTCGTCCAGGACTTGAATGGAAGGGATCACTTGTTCGCGCAGTTCCAATATCTGAGTTTCCAATATCATTTCTTCCGACAAAACTTCGTGCCGTTCTACAATGGAACTTCCTTCAATCAACTCATCAATAAAAAGCGCTCTTTCTAAAGGTTTTCCAATACCATTTTCCTCGCTGTAAGAAATGGTTACTCTTTCTTTCGCGCGTGTCATCGCCACGTAAAACAAACGCCTTCGGGCCTCTACCGCATCCTCTTCACCGGAATAGGTCAATGTATCCGGAAGGGCAAATTGAAAGGCTCCGGCTCGGTTACTGGGCTCCCAATTTTCTTTGACGGCATCAATAATGAAAACGCGTTGGAATTCCAATCCTTTCGCACTGTGCGCGGTCAGCAAATTTACCCCCTGATGAGCCTTTACCTCATTGATGGCTTCGATCGGAAGATAATTGTCGTCCATTTGCGTTAGAAGCTCCAACAATCCTTTTAGGGATAACCTGGGTTTCTTATTGTGTTCCGTTTTCACAAAATCCATAAAGGATTTAACAATCTGTATCAACCAAACCTTTTCGGGATGGCCGATCACAAACTTCAAGACACCAGATTGATTAATCAACCACTCTATAAAGTAGGGCAGCGAATAATTGGTGGAACGTTGAATGGCCTCTCGAAGTAAATTGCTCAATTGCTTTATCTGAGTACCGGACTCCAACTCCAGTTTCTTGTGTAAGGCGGTATCGGCGATAGCCAATCCCCACCTTCCCATTGTGGTGTCCATGGTCTTGGCAAGATGCCAACTAATCTTCTCGATATCGCTCCTTGGAATGCCGACAAATTGAAAGTGGAGGATCTTGTAGAGTTGATGATCACCTCGCCCCGGATATTCGAGCTCGGAGGCCAGGTAACTCAACAATTGACGGAACTGAATGACCAAAGGGATATTTAGCAAATTGATCTTTCGGTGTGTTTGGTAGGGGATGCCGTATTTTTCCAATAAGGTAACGATGTTGACCGATTGGCGATGACGAGCGTAAATAACCGCCGTTTCCTCCAGCGGAACCCCTTCTTCCTGCAATTTCCGAATCGCTTGCACGATGGCCACGTCTTCCTGAAAACGATTTTTGAAAATGATCACTTCCGGAAAAAAAGGGAGGTCGGCAAATTCCGGATGCTTCGCAACCAGTAATTTTTCGATCGAAGTACTTCCCAATGAATGTACAATCCGTTTTTCATTTTTGTTAATCAGCGCATGAGCACCATCCAAAATACGCTGCGAACTACGGTAATTATGGTCTAAAACATAGAGCTGAATGCCATCAATGTACTTCTGGCGAAAATCTGTCAGATTTTTTAGCCTGGCCCCCTGAAATTCAAAAATGGATTGATCATCATCACCAACAATGAATAAATTGGGGTTATCCCAATATGCCACAAGCTTTTTAATGATTTCGTTCTGCGCACCGTTGGTATCCTGAAATTCATCGATTAAAAAATATTGGTATTGTTCCTGGTAAGTCTTCAATAGGTATTCGTGTTCCTCGAAAGCTCTGATCACCCAAAGGATCATGTCTTCGTAATCGTATCGGCGTGCCTGTGCCAAAGCTTCATTGTACAAACTAAAAAGATCTGAAGCGGCTTTCAGTCTTTTCATCTTTAACCGAACGGCATCCGCCTTGGCTTGTTTTAGGGAGCCCTTCTCAATATTCCCACGACTGACCTGATACACAAATTCTTTTCGAAGGTGTAGTTCCCCAAGGTAGGCTTCCGTTTTTTCGTGGATGTCCTCTGCACTCCATCTCTCCAATTTCATCCAGCGAAACAAACTCCTAAGATGACGCTCATAAAAATAGGGGTTGGAACGCCCAAGCCTCAAGGGATGCCGATAGGGCAATTGATCAATGATTCCTCTGAGAATGCCAATGCGTTCGAGTTCACTCAAAGGCTCCAACTCTTGCATCCCAAACAGTTCCAAGTTGTCTTGGATGACCCGATTGCAAAAAGAGTGAAAGGTGAAAATATGGATGCGATGAGCTTCCGGTCCGATAAAGCGGAGCAATCGCTTTCGCATAGCTAAGACTGCCGCTTCCGTGAAGGTGAGGCAAAGAATATTCTTGGCGTGGACATCCGTTTTCAATAGGATATTGCCAACTCGAGCTGCCAGGATATGGGTTTTACCAGTACCGGGGCCCGCAATCACCATGACCGGGCCTTCGATCTGATCTACTGCTGCTTTCTGGCGTTCATTTAAACGTGTCAGAACTTCATTGACGAAAAACTGATTGTACTTTTCTATCAAACTTCTGCTTCTTTTGCCAGGAGGTCCATGTCCCGGATCAGCAATCTACGACGATTAAAGGTAAGAATATTTTTGTTGCGCAATTCATTTAAGACCGTTGTAACGGTTTGGCGGGATGTAGCGGTAAGGTTAGCAATTTCCTGATGTGTCATGAAACGTCGAACAACCATTTCATATCCAACCCTTTGCCCTTTTCTACTAGCCAAATTCCCCAGAAATTCAACAATTCTGGTACGTGAATCCTTAAACACCAGTGATTCCAACCGTTGTTCCATTTCCAACATCCTGGATCCCATGATCTTCATTAGAAATACACTTAATCCGCTGTGATCACGCATCAACGATTTCATATCGCCCACCGCTAAGATACAAACCTCCGTTCGCTCCATGGCATAGGCAAAATCGCGTCTTTTCCGAGCTCCTATGAGAGACAGTTCTCCGAATATCTCGCCGGGAGTTAGAATGGCTTTGGTAATTTCCTTTCCGCTTTCGCCGTACGTCCCTATTTTTACCCTCCCGTCGGTAATGAAGAAGACCTTGTCAGCATGTTCTTCGGGTAAAAAAATATAATCTCCCTTTTTGAACACCTTGTGGGGATGTTTTTCCATATCACCGGCACCAATTTTCTGTGGACAGAAAATGCCCGCAACGTCCAGGTTTTCGAAGTACCAAATTGGCTGACCATTACTCATAGGTGGATGTGTTTATTTTTATCAAAATGAACAACGAATCATTATTTAGGTTCTGCTCTACTAAAATATTCCAGTCTGAATTGTCTTGGAAATTACACTGAAATCCAAATCTTGGAAAAAAATCATAATTTCCTGGTTGTTCGTAGTTTGCCGATCGTTCTAATGACAAATCAGCGATCTCATAAGCGGGCAAAGAGGATTTGTAAAAATACAAATACATTATGGGTAAAGAAAATCAAAGGAGTTTATTTTCCGCAATCAGGTCAATCCTCGTTCTGGCCATTGTTTTGTTGCTTTGCATCCAGTTTTGGCCTTTTTCGGCGGCGGGAAGGATTGAACCATCTTTCGAAGCACTTTTTGAGCCACATCCCAATGATTACCTGAAGCTTCCACCAAACCGAGCCCCCACCAACCTCACAGAGCAAGCCTTCAGGCTATACTCTGAGGAACGCTACGACCAGGCATTGATTTTATTCGACCAAATCCCTTATCACCCAAAAAGCGAAGACATTCAACTCTTCAGAGCCTGCGCACTGCTGGTACAAGAACAATTTCAACCAGCTATGGAAAGTTTAAAAAAAATTTCCTCCAATTCCGATTATTATCACCCCGCACTCTGGTATCAGATTTTGATTTACCTCCAGCTCGAACAGGAGAACCAGGCCAAAAAGCTGCTGACCAACTACCTTTCACTGCAACCAACTTTTAAAAGGGAAGAAGCACTGGCTTTGCAAAAGAATCTATGATACCAATTCGAGAAACTGGGCTTCAGTCATGATATCAACGGTTCCCAACTCCTGGGCTTTCTTAAGCTTTGATCCCGCTTTCTCTCCGACCACCAGGATATTCAACTTTGAACTGACCGCACTGAGGTTTCGAGCACCGGCTGCCTCGGCTCGATCTTTCGCTTCCTTTCTACCCAATTGTTGCAAGCTTCCTGTAAACAAGATGGTTTTTCCGGCCAGGGGAGCGTCTGCGGCAACCTGGCGGGGCTTATCTTCTTCTTTTTGATGTAAGTTTACCCCAAGTGACTCCATCGTCTCCAACAATTCCACATTCGATGGTTTCTGAAAGAACGCCATAACATTTTCCGCAACAATTGGTCCAACATCATTGATATTTGTATAGTCCTCCAGCACCCAATTTTGAAGGTCCAGTACATGTTTTATTTCGGCAGCCAGCAGCTTAGAAACTTTTTTACCGAGGTGATGAATGCTTAAGCTATGCAACAGACGATGAATGGGATTCTGTTTTGCTCTTTCTATGGAGGATTGCATATTCTTTGCCGACTTTTCGCCAAACCCCTCCAGTTCAGCAATCGCATCAAAATCAAGCCGATAAATATCCGCAATCGTCCTTAACCAGCCGATCTTATGAAAGCGCTCCACAATGCTTCTACCAAACCCTTCAATATCCATTGCATCCTTCGATACGTGAAAGATCATCCGCTGAAGATCCTGGGCACCACAAACGCAATTTGGGCAACGCCACGCTGCCTCCCCTTCTACCCTTGTCAGATCGACTGGTTGATCGGTATCATTGATCGGACATTGATCGGGAAAGCTAATGGTTTTCTCCGATCCATCTCTTAGATCTCCCATTGCTTTGACGATGTAGGGAATCACATCCCCCGCTCGCTCCACTAAAACGGTATCTCCCAACTTCAAGTCCTTCTCGAGAATGAAGTCTTCATTGTGCAGAGAAACAGAAGAAATGGTGACACCCGCTAAAGAAACCGGTTCCAATTTAGCAACCGGTGTAATAGATCCAATCTTGCCAACTTGATATTCTACGCTGAGCAATTTGGTAGTTGCTTGCTTTGCCTTAAATTTATATGCTACCGCCCATCGCGGATGGTGACTGGTATAGCCACATTTTTCTTGGAGTTCCCGACTATTCACCTTCACGACCATTCCATCGATCTCAAAGGGGTAGTCCTCCCTTTTGGCTTCCCAAACTGGCAAAATTCTACTACTTCCGATATGTGTTTACAGACCTTTCGCTCTTCCGTAGGCACTTTGAAGCCCAGATTGCTCAACATTTCTATACTTTCATCATGGGTTCGGAAGTTGGACAATACGTTTTGCCCGGAGGCATCCTCGGCAAACCCCAACTGGAAGGCAAATGCCACCAAACCTCTCTTTGAAGCCGCTTTCGGGTCCTTCATTCGAAGCCCGCCCGATGCGGTATTTCGTGCATTCGCAAAAAGTGCCAGCCCTTCCTTCGCCCGGGCCTCATTCATTTTATTAAAGACGTCCTTTCGGATCACCACCTCCCCCCTAAGTTCAGCGCGGTGAATGCCACGTCCCGCAAAATCTGCCTTCAATGGAATGGATTTAATGGTCCGCGCATTGGCGGTCATTTCCTCCCCTTTGGTGCCATTGCCTCGGGTTGCAGCGCGCAGGAGGTGGTTATCCTCGTATACCAAAGCAATACTTCCACCGTCGTATTTCGGTTCTACTACGTACTCAATTTCAACCCCCTCTTCAATACCCCCCAGCTTACGGACTTGTGTATCAAAATCCTGTAAATCTTCGGCGTTGTAAGTATTGTCGAGAGATAGCATGGGGAGGAGATGCTCCACCGATGGAAAATCATCGGTCAAATCGGCTGAAACCCTTTGTGTGGGAGAGTCTGGAGTAATGAGACTTGGTTTTTCGGCCTCCAATGCTTCCAGCTTCTTGTAGAGGGAATCGTATTCGAAATCACTGACAACCGGATCATTCAGGACATAATAGCGCCATTCATGATAGTTAATCAGCCGACGCAAATCTTCGATTGCAACTTCAACGGAGGAACTTTTTTCCTCATTTAAGTATTTTTTGGATAGTTCAAAAAGTGATTTCTGGACCGTCTTCGAGTACATTTACATCTTTTAATTGAACAATGGGGTTGAAACACCACAAATATATCCGAAAAATACCCCGCAAGAAAATATCTTTACAGTCAAAAAAAGAATCCATGCTGGCTAAGAGAATCATTCCCTGTCTGGATATCAAAGATGGCAGAACGGTAAAGGGTATCAACTTCGTCAACCTTCGAGATGCTGGCGACCCCGTTGAACTCGGCAAACTTTACAGCGACCAGGGCGCCGACGAATTGGTGTTCCTCGACATCACCGCCACGCATGAAAAAAGGAAAACCCTTTCTGCCTTGGCCAAAAAGATCGCTGAAAATTTAAACATCCCATTTACCATCGGTGGTGGTATCCGATCCGTAGAAGACGCTCGCATTATGTTAGAATCCGGTGCCGACAAAATATCCATTAATTCTGCTGCGGTTAAAAACCCAAAACTAGTGGATGAACTGGCTCAGCAATTTGGAAGTCAATTTGTCGTGGTTGCCGTGGATGCCAAAAATGTGGCCGAAGACTGGATTGTCCACTTGAGTGGCGGCCGAATTCCGACCGAACGCCGACTTTTTGAATGGACTCATGAATGCCAAGAAAGAGGGGCGGGCGAAATTCTTTTCACCTCCATGGATCACGATGGAACAAAAGCTGGCTTTGCCTGCCAGGCGCTGGCAAAGATCTCGACCGATCTTCACATTCCAGTCATTGCATCGGGAGGAGCGGGCACCATGGATCACTTCTACGAGGTGTTTACGGAAGGTAAAGCCGATGCCGGGCTTGCCGCCAGCATCTTTCACTTTAAGGAGATCGGAATTCCGGAACTAAAACAATTTCTACAAGATAAGGGCTTGCCCATGCGGTTGTCCAATATACACTAAACCCAAAAAAACGAGATAACGTGAGAATTTTACAAAAAGACATTTCCAAGATCAACTTCACAAAATCTGATGGCTTGGTACCAGCAGTCGTTCAAGATTACATCAGCCAAAAAGTTCTCATGGTTGCCTACATGAATGAAGAAGCGTTAAAGGCAACTATTGAATCGGGAAAGGTCACTTTCTTTAGCCGCTCAAAAGGGAGGCTGTGGACAAAAGGAGAAACCTCTGGCAATTTTCTTCACCTTAAGAAAATTTTGCACGACTGTGACTACGATACGCTGCTCATCAAAGTTGATCCAGTAGGTCCCGCCTGCCACACTGGAGCCGATACTTGTTTCGACGAAATCAATCGCGGTGGCTTCCTGGCCCGGCTTCAACGCATAATCGAAGAACGAAAAGCCAATCCCCAGGAAGGGTCCTATACCAATCGACTTTTTCAGAAAGGCATCAATAAGATCGCTCAAAAAGTAGGGGAAGAAGCAGTAGAATTGGTCATCGAGGCAAAAGACCAGAACAACGACCTCTTTCTCAATGAAGCCTCCGACCTCCTGTATCATTTTCTGGTACTATTAACGGAAAAGGGCTTCGCTTTAGAGGATGTAGAAGAAATTTTGCGAGAACGGCATAAGTAAGGGGACAAATTGGTATCTTGCTAGGGTAACCACATCCCACGGTCATGCTTCACGTAATTCATTATCACTGTCCTTTCGGTCTACTGGAAATAAAAGGCAGTTATTTGGGAATTTCCTCTTTAAAACTCGTAGAGGAGCCCACCATGAAAAACCAGGGTCCTGTGCCCGAAATACTGATGGAAGCAGTCCATCAACTCGACGAATATTTTCAGCAAAAGAGACAGGAATTTGATCTAAAACTCGATTGGGCCGGCAAGTCTGAGTTCAATATCTCCGTCTGGAAAGAGTTGATCAAAATCCCTTACGGACACACCACTTCTTATTCGGCCTTAGCTCATAAGATCGAAAATCCCAAAGCCGTCAGAGCAGTTGGTTTAGCGAACCGGAACAACCCCATTGCCATCGTGGTTCCTTGCCACCGAGTTCTGGCCAAAAATGGAGATTTGCATGGCTATTTCTACGGGCTTGACATCAAGCGGAGTCTTCTAGAGCTTGAAAATCCAATGAGTTTTGCCCGCCAGGCCAGTTTATTTTAAAAAAAATTCAAATACCGGGTAGGGTCCTGTTCAGCTGAATCGTTTCAGGTGCGTATTTCATTTTACAAATAATATCAGATCCGTATGACAACGATGAATTGCGCAACTGGTACCATAACGCCTTATGTACCCGATGAAATAAGGCCGTGGACCACCGTCAAGGTCCAACACCTCTATCGAAGAATGGGGTTTGGAGCCAATCCGCCGATGGTCGGCGATGCCCTCCAGAAATCACCTGCTCAACTGGTCGACGAATTGATCGACGAAGCAATCAATATGCCCCTTACACAAACACCGGAATGGGCCAACTGGAATGAAAACGACTATACCAATTTCGATGAAGAAACGAATGAACAACGGATTGGTTGGTTTATCCAATGGATGAAAGACATGGCCCGGAACGGTATGCGGGAAAAAATGGCATTGTTTTGGCACAATCACTTCGTAACAAAAATAGAAGCCTACCTATGTCCATCCTACATGTATCAGTACCATAGATTATTACAGCAATATGCTTTGGGAAACTTCAAGGAATTCTTGATGGAAATGGGCCGCACCCCCGCTATGTTGCTTTTTCTCAACGGGGTTCAAAACACCAATATCAATCCGAACGAAAATTATGCCCGTGAGCTCTACGAACTCTTCTCTCTTGGAAGAGACAATGGCTACAATCAAAGGGACATTGAAGAGACCGCCCGAGCCCTTACCGGTTACGTTGGATTTCAAGTCTTCTGCGCACCAATCGGCTTTGTTGATGTTTTTCACGACAAAGGAGAAAAAGAGATTTTTGGACAAGTCGGCAATTGGAACTACGAAGACGTCCATCGCATTCTTTTCGAAGAAAGAGCCGACGAAATTGCTACCTACATTTGCACAAAGTTCTACACCAACTTCGTTCACCCGGAACCGGATATGAACATTGTATCAGAACTTGCCAAAACGTTTAAAGACAATGACTTCGAAATTGCACCGGTACTGCGTCAATTGTTTAAAAGCGAACATTTCTTCGATGACAAGATACCTGGCGCCTTGATTAAAAGTCCGGTCGACATGTACCTTTCCTTCATCAGAGACGGTGAATTCCCAACCAATGACGAAACAATGGAAGCGGTCACCTACTTTTCGTATTTGGCCGGTCAGCAACTCTTCAGCCCTCCCGACGTCTCCGGCTGGCCCGGCAATCGCAATTGGATCAATAACAACACCATTACGATACGCTGGCAGTCAATGACATTCTACATTTTTTCCATGTTTGAGAACCAACCCGAGGCTCTCGTACAATTTGCCAAAGTCGTCAGTAATGATTCCATAGACCCGGCCGTGGTCACACAATCGATCATTGATCATTTTATTCCTAATGGTTTGAACGCTCCCAATGCCTACGACCAGGCTACAGCTGTCTTCAAATTTGAGGTGCCACAAAATTATTTTGACGAGGAATTATGGAATCTTGACTGGGAAACTGCCCCGGCTCAGGTCGCACTTCTCATGCGTCACCTGACTCAACTTCCAGAATTCCAGTTGCAATAGTTTTTCATATCAAAATCTAAAGAAAATGTCACACAATCATACGAAAAGATACGGTAGTGCACTCGAACATGGACAAGCTCACGAACGTGACCACAACCAGTGGAGTCGAAGGTCATTCATTCGCAATTTGGGCTTAGCCGGCGGCGTTTCCATGTTCCTGAACAAATTGCCGCTCTCCGCCTTATCGAATTCACCATTGAGCATGGCCCTTGGTCAGAACGACAGTAACCGAATTCTGGTACTGATCCGAATGCAAGGAGGAAATGATGGGCTGAATACGATTATCCCCCTATTCGATTACGGAACCTATCGTAGTAAAAGACCCACCATCCATATCCCGGAAAATCAGATCATCAATCTGACCGACGAATTTGGAATACCGAATTATATGGGGAACCTCTTCCCACTGTGGGAGGAGGGCCAAATGAAAGTGATCAACAGTGTTGGATATCCCGACCAAAATCTATCCCATTTCCGTTCTTCAGACATTTGGGCTTCAGCCAGCGACGCCAATGTCAATGACCAGTCCGGTTGGCTCGGTCGGTTGTTGGATAATAAGTATCCAGACTATCTCAATAATCCACCTACCAATCCGCCAGCCATCCAAATTGGCGGCACGGGCAATATTCTCTTTAACAATACTGACATGACAACGTTGGGCGTCATTGTCAATAACCCCGAGCAACTTGCTGAAATTGCCGAAACGGGAGTCTTATACGACCCCAATGATGTTCCTGATTGCTATTATGGAGAGCAATTGCGGCATGTCAGAACAGTGGCCAACAGTACCTTTTTCTACGCCGACATCATAGCGGAGGCTTTCGAAAGAGGAAACAATGCCGTCGAATACGAACAAAGTCTCGGCGAACAACTGGCCTTGGTGGCCAGGTTGATCAAAGGCAACCTGGGAACTCAACTGTATATGGTTTCCATCGATGGTTTCGACACTCATGCAAGTCAGAACAACGCGCACCCTTTCCTGCTTTCCACCATTGCGAATGAAGTGCAGAAATTCTTTGAAGATCTGACTGATGGTGGCTGTGCCGAAAATGTTTTGGCCATGACCTACTCGGAATTCGGGCGGCGAATAGAACAAAACGCCTCTGCAGGTACCGACCACGGAGCGGCTGCCCCCATGATGCTATTTGGAGCGGGCTTGAATGGAAACGGAGTCTTGGGTAAAGCTCCGGACCTCCAGGACGTTGACGATGTTGGCAACCTGAAATTCGGGACCGATTTCCGTGAAATCTATGCTACCGTCCTGGAAAACTGGCTGTGCCTGGACAAAGAAGCCGTGGATCTGGCGTTGGGACAGTCCTTCGATCGCATGGGTGAGTTAGGATTGTCCTGTAATCCTACCACTCCCGTTGCCAATTTCGCAGGCCACCAACTCTTCCATAAGGCGGTCTACCAGCAAGATCAGATTCTGATCCAGTACGAACTTCCACATTCAATGCCAGTGAGGATCGACATTTCCAACGTGGCCGGACAACACGTAACAACCTTGTTCGATGGCATGCAAAGTCAAGGCCAACACCAAATCCCGTTCTCAATTGGACAAAGTCGGATCCCCGCCTCCATATATATTTATTCGATCCGCGCAGGCAATACAATCGCCAGTCAGAAAATTAGGGTCGCCAGATAATTCGATCAATAGGAGCAGCCGGTGCAGCAGTAATCTAGTTAACCGGCTGCCATCATCGTACATTTAAGACAATCGCCAAAAATCAGAGGTCAATCCAACCTGCTTGAAAATTGTCTCCGCCTCCGACACTGTTTTACGCGTCCAGCGAGGGTGCAAGTAGTTGCCATACCAATGCTGAGCCAACTCCCATACTTGTTGAATCGGGACTATTTCTCCGCGGCTTACCCGGTGCCTTTCGCACCATTCCACAATTTCCGGTTCGGACCGAAAAACCAACATATTGGCACAGGTATAAATAACATTATCCCAAAACTTCTTCGCTGGAACCGGAAAATGCACCAGTAAATCGGCATCTTGAAGCTGGCCATCCTTAATGGATAAAATAATAGTTTCTTCTTCTCCCTTCATTTTGGTGTAAATCTCCGCATCTTTCTTGATCGCAGCGGCAATGCCAAAAGAACACCAGGTACAATTTCCCCACCAGCTTTTTTTACTTGTCTTTACCCAAAAAAGCGTCGGGAATAATGCGAACGGATGAGCTACCCAAATTTTGTAAGAAGCGGGATGCAATACTAGAGCGTGGTTGGCAGCTAGTTCGTCCAGCCCCTTTTCGATTTCTTTTTCTGATACATGCATAATTGCGGAAAGGTCCTTCACTTCCGGGGCATAGCCATTTTCAAAAATGTACTTATTAATTTGATAACGGATCTTATCCTGCTGTTCTTGATAGTATTTCATAGGTTTACCTAATAAGATAAAAAATGACACATGTATAGAAAACCGAAGATTTTTGATGCATATCCCGAGATCATTGCTGCTGAAAGCACTAGGAAAAGTGGCAACCTTGGGCTATTTACTCAAGATACAAAGAGTGCTGTAATAGCAAATAGAAATCACTTCTTTAATAGCCTTGGGATTAAAAATTCGACGATTGCCCACGCCCATCAATGTCATTCTGACAAAATCCTCTTAGTAGAACAACCCGTTGCCGTTGAAGGATACGACGCCCTGATCACCAATCATTCGAATATTTTCCTTACCATTACCATAGCCGATTGCACACCAGTATTAATTTACCATCCTCCCAGCGGAAGTTTAGCAGCAATCCACGCGGGTTGGCGCGGAACTGTTGCCTCCATCGCGGCGAAGACCATTCAAAAAATGATCGTTCAATTCCGGATCGTGCCGGAGCAGTGCATTGCCTTCATCGGTACCTGTATTGATCAGCACTCTTATGAGGTAGGCGAAGAAGTGGCCAAACATTTCGCCCCTGCTTTCAAATCAGAAGGAGAAAAACAGGGCAAGTTTTATGTGGATTTAAAGGGGGCAAACAAAAATCAACTCATTCAATCCGGACTACAGGAAAAGCACATTGAAATTTCTCCCTACTCCACCTTTATCCACAACGAAGAATATTTTTCTTATCGAAAAGAAAAGGGACAAACCGGCAGAATGCTGGCGGTTATTGGTCGGAATTCCTGAGAAATCATGTAACTTTCTCTAATTAAAGAAATCAAACCGAAATTGATGAGAATTCCTATTCCTTTAGCTCTAATCGGCCTCGCTCTCGGATTGCTGACCTGTTCGAGTTCCGAAAAAGAAGCTTCCAAAAATGAAGAACCCCCTAAAAAAGTCCTCACTGGACAGCAACCTCCCGATAAATGGTTGGTGACTATGGAAGAGGCCACAAGCTACCTGAAAGAAAATGACAAGGTTTATGGTCGCTTCATTCAGAATGGTACTATGCACGTAGGTATGTACCAACCCAAAGGAATGGACCAGCAGCGACCACATGAACAGGATGAAGTATACATCATCATGCAGGGAACTGGTACGTTTATCAACGGGGATCAGAAAAGTGATTTTAAAGCCGGCGACGTTTTATTCGTGGCGGCTGGAGAAGAGCACCGCTTCGAAAATTTTTCGGAAGACTTTCTCACCTGGGTCGTTTTCTATGGGCCGGAAGGAGGAGAAAAGGAATAGATAGCCGTTAAATTTTCTTTCCTTTAAGGAAATATCACGATCTTGATCGGGAATCAATTTATTTGGACCAATGAAACCCTTTTTCCGCATTTACGGTGTCATTATTTTGATCTCCTCATTTATTTTTGGATGCTCCCTTCCCTCCGAAGATACACAACCGGAACAAAGTCAAATCATCTGGGATGAATGGGGTGTTCCTCACATTTTTGCTCTGAATAACCGGGATCTGTTTTACAGTTTCGGATGGGCTCAGATGCAGAGTCACTGCAATTTGTTGCTAAAGTTGTACGGAACTGCCCGGGGCAAAGGTGCGGAATACTGGGGAGAGGAATATTTGCAGACAGACATTCTCGTCCATACAATGGCATTCGACAAACTGGCTGCCGACTGGTATCGGGAACAACATGCAGAATTCAAACCATTGGTAGATGCTTTTGTAGAAGGGTTGAATGATTATGCAAAAGCTCACCCGGATCAAATCGGAATAGAGTTCAACCAGGTGCTGCCCATTCTGGCTGAAGACATCTTTGCCCTTGGTCTCTACGATGTTTTTGGGCAGTTCATAGCGGGTGACGAAATCCAGACCGGGATGCGTTGGGCTGAAAACCTGGGCTCGAATGCATACGCAATCGCACCTTCAAGATCGGAAAGCGGCCGAGCAATGCTCGTTGCAAATCCACATTTGCCGTGGCATAATGAATTCACCTTCTATGAAGCACATATGAATGCTCCGGGTGTCAATATCTACGGAACGGGATTGGTTGGTTTACCTACTTTGGCAATTGCCTTTAATGATTCTCTTGGATGGACCCATACGGTCAATACCATCGACGCTGCGGACCTATACGCTTTGCAACTGAAGGGTAACGGTTATGTACTCGACGGCGAAGTCACAAATTTTTACATCCAAAAGAAAACCCTTAAAGTAAAAACCGAGGAAGGCATATTGGAGAAGCCGATCGAAATCTACAACTCCATTCATGGGCCAGTCGTTGCCCAAAAGGATGGACAGGCAGTAGCATTGCGGATTCCGGGTGCCGACAGACCGCACAGCGCTTATCAATGGTGGCAAATGGGATTAGCCAACAACCTGGCAGAATTTGAGGCTGCCATGCAGGACCTTCAAGTCCCTATGTTCAACACCATTTACGCCGATGCACAGGGGAACATTTTTTACCTCTTCAATGGTCAAGTCCCCAAAAGACCAAGTGGCGATTGGAGTTTTTGGGACGGACTTGTTCCGGGAGATCAGTCAGAGCTGATTTGGAATGATATTCACAGTTACGACGAATTGCCAAAGTTCACCAATCCCGCCCAGGGCTGGTTGCAAAACGCCAATGACCCTCCTTGGACCAGTACTTTTCCAATGGTCCTGAAGCCTGAAGACTATCCTCCGTACATGGCTCCGGTTTTTATGCCCTTCCGACCCCAACGATCCGTGCGAATGCTGGCTGAAGACGAATCTATTTCCTTCCAGGAATTACTGGATTATAAGATGTCGACGCGAATGGAGTTAGCAGACAGGATTCTCGACGACCTGATCCCGGCCATCGAACAGTACGGCAAGGGGCGGGCTTTAGAAGCAGGTAAAGTCTTGGAAGCATGGGATAGAAGTGCCGAGAATGACAGTAAAGGTGCTTGGCTGTTTTACCGCTGGGTAGTGAATATGAATTTTCAAAAACCCGGTGTTTTCGAAAAAGAGTGGAGCCTGGAAGAGGCCAGGACAACCCCCGATGGTCTGAGTAATCCTGTCGAAGCAGTCCGGGTATTGGAATCAGTCGCTGATGAGGTCTTTGATCAGTTCGGGGCGCTGGATATTGCCTGGGGCGAAATTCACAGATTAAAGAAGGGGGAAATCGACCTGCCGGCCAATGGTGCACCGGGAGGACTAGGGGTTTTCAGAGTAGCCGGTCCCGGCAGAATGAAGGATAACCAAAAGATCATTGGCAGTGGTGATTCCTATGTGGCAATCGTAGAATTCGGCAACTCCGTACGCGCCAAGGTGGCCCTGAGTTATGGCAACTCATCCGAAGAGGGATCTCCACACAATGGAGATCAATTGAAGCTTTTCTCGGAAAAACAATATCGGGACGCACTGCTCAGACGCAGTGACGTCCTCAAGAATAGCGAAAAGACAGAAACGCTGACTTCTAGCGGGTTCGAGACGGAAACACTGGAAGAATAAGCTCTCTTATTCTTCCAGTTTATTGAGGGTCATTTCAAATATCTTGAACCAGGAGTCTCCACGTGCGAATTCCCCGATCTCAAACCATTGCCCCTGCTCATTCAAGGTAATGATATACCTCACTTTACCTTGAGGCATGTTTAGCGTCCATTCGAAGGTATGCTCTGCAATCATGCGCCCCTTATAATTCCCACTTCCTCGCCCCACTGCGTAAGAACGGAAGTCGTAATCTTCAGATCCCGGGTTGTAAGTAACCATAGCCAGGGCATGATGAACGGTTCTCTCTTTACCCGAAGCCGCATCTTTGCTCTTGCCCAAACCTTTAATGACCAAAGCCTCCCCATCCAATTCAAATCGAATGTCTTCCGTCTGGGTAAATTCAGCCCTTACCCCTCCTTCCAAATACATCCAGCCCGAACCCGACCATTGACCAGCCATGAAAGAAAGCTTATTCATAGCCTCCTTCATAACGGCCGGATCTGTTTGAGCAATCGTCGAGAAGAAGGAAAAACTCATGAATACTAAAACGATAATTTTCTTCATAAATATTGATTTTCTTCAAACTTAAAGGGTTTGGAAAAAAGGTGATTGGAAAAAACCGTCATTATGAAAAATGGGCTTCTACTTACGAAACTCGACATCTACGTGATGGATGTTCCGGATGTAGGATTTAAATGCCGGTAGCGAGATCTTGGACAAATTGGAAAAATCGCGGATAAAATGGGCCTGATCGTAGTAACCGGAGTTGAATACGGTGTCTTGATAATCCTCTTTCTCAATCTCGAGATTTATGATGGACGCCCGGATTCTCATTGCGGTAGCAAATTCCTTTAGTGTCAATCCTACTTCTCGTTTAAATCTTTTCTGCAACTGTCGCTCGCTCAATGGAACCTGTCGAAGGATTTCCGATATCTTAATATTTCCCTGGGCTTCGAAAAGCAGCTCGGTTGCCTGCCTGACCAATGGGTCAAACTCAATCGATCGGTCAGAAAAAACCTGCCTACACCAATCATTAACGAAGGCGAAATGATCGCCTTCTTCCAACAGCTTTTCGTGTATCGTTCCATAGTCAAAATTATCTAAGACGGGAACCGGGCTCAAGCTCTGGTCTTTTAGATCCAAAGGGAGAATGGGAAAAAGTTGCTGCACAATGCCCGGTTTAAGCCGAATCCCTAGAATGGAAGAGCATGCGATGACCGGTTTCTCGGTGATTAGTTTCGTGGGACCAAACAAAATGGTATCCTTAAACTGGAATTTTGGTATCGAAACAAAAATAAGGGAAGTGCATCCATCCGGTGGAAAAAAATGACGCAGAGGTTCTTCCGAATCCTTTAGCTCGGAAACCGTGAACTTCCAGTAACAAAGAATGTACTCTTTAAGGGAAGGATCGGGATTTATTTCCTGATAGACCATATTAAATAGAATAAAAAATCACTAACTTAGTTTTAAGAATTTTTAGACTCCGGGAACCTAACACCTTCTAATCTCACTTAATAAGCAGTAGATAGTCAAGTGCACTAGGTTTGCCACGCAACCAACCACCACTATTACTATTTAGACACCTTCTAAATAGCCAACAGAAAAATGCTGTTTACAGAAGCGTGACACTAGTTTTGGGGATCTAAAGTACTTTTATGCTACGAAAATTCGGTAGAAATCAGGTATGCTAAGCCATTACAAAATATTAAGCGTCACACATAAGACCGTTAACCTCAAACATCTGAAACACTATGTTGTTGCAGATGAAAATGGTATTGGCATAGAAGCCCGGTTAAAAGCAATTCGTTCTCAACTTGATTTAGGAGAACTTTTTTATTTGCAGACTTGCAACCGGGTGATGTATTTTTTTACGAGCGATGCTCCGCTAGACGAGAGTTTCGTCTCGAGATTCTTACAATCTGTTGGCCAAACAGAAACAACTTCAGATGACCATCCAATCAGCGATCCCATTCTTAAATTGGAGGGGAGAGCTGCACTCAATCACTTGATGGAAGTTAGTGCTTCTATCGACTCATTGGTAATCGGAGAAAGAGAGATATTGCGGCAGCTTCGTGAAGCATATCAGAAGTGTTTAGAATGGCAGTTGATTGGCGATCAACTCAAGTTGGCATTAGATCGAGCTGTGTTAGCCGCAAAAGCGGTTTATTCTAAAACCGGTATTGGAGAGAAACCGGTTTCGGTAGTTTCATTAGCCATACGGCAAATGCTAAAGACCAACCTGCCGAAAGATGCAAGGATTTTGATGATCGGCGCAGGCCAAACCAATACCCTTGTCACCAAATTTCTGGCAAAGTACGGTTATGAGAACCTCACGGTTTTCAATCGATCCGAAAGTAAAGCCAGCCTTCTTGCAGAGATGGTTGGTGGTAAAGCTGCATCTTTATCTGAATTGTCAAATCATAAAGGGGGCTTTGATTGCATGATTGTGTGTACCGGTGCCGTGACCCCAATCATCGATCGGCAAATGTACACCACATTGCTGGCTGGTGAAACCACGTCAAAGATCCTTATCGATCTTGCCATCCCGCATAATGTTGACAAAGAAGTACTGGAGCATTACCCAGTCCGCTACATCGAAATCGAAGGACTGAAATCTCTTGCTGATGTCAATCTATCCTATCGCGAACAAGAAGTCGTTAAAGCTCGAAATCTTCTCTCTGAAGAACTGGATCAGTTTCCCGTTTTGCTTCGTCAACGTCAACTCGAAATTGCATTGCGACAAATCCCTACGGAAGTAAAAGCCGTCAGAGAAAAAGCGTTCAACGAGGTCTTCCAAAAAGAAGTTGCCTCCCTGGACCAGGAGAGTCGGGAGCTACTCGAACGCATGATGACTTATATGGAAAAGAAGTGCATTGGCATACCAATGAAGGCCGCTAGAGAAGCCGTTATTTAGCCAACAGCTTTTCCAAATAGTGGTATTCGATACCATATTTCCGCTTAATATTGTCTACCTTTTCTAATGCTCCCGGATCTTTTTTACCCTGTACAGCAGTGATCATCAGGTTTTTACTCGTGTGTTCCGTCGAGATGAACTCAAAGACTTTCGTCCGATAGCCATTTGCTTCTAAGATTAGCGCCCGGAGGCCATCGGTCAATATCTCCGCCTGTCGTTCTTTCAGAATGCCAAAATCAAGTATGGGCTTTAGTTCATTTTGACAATCCATCTGATTGCGAATCTGTCGGTGGCAACATGGAGCTACCACAATGATTTTGGCGTTTGCTTGAATGCCCTTTGCCAGGGCAATATCTGTTGCGGTATCACAAGCGTGTAAAGCAATCAGCATATCTATTCTCTCTGTGGGAAATTCTTGTATGTCCTGGGCGACAAAGTTCAAATGTTCGAAACCAATGTCTCGAGCAATTTGATTGCAAAGCTCCACCAAATTGGGGCGCAGTTCAATTCCGGTTATTGCTGGCCGCATGTCCTTCCAGTGGGCAAGGTAGTCGTAAAGAGCAAATGTTAAATATCCTTTACCCGAACCCATATCGACGATCGTGGACGAACTCGGTAATTCGCATTGCTTCAATAAAGTGGCGACGATTTCGATATACTTGTTGATCTGACGATACTTTTTTTGTCCTGCTTTGAGTACCTTTCCCTCCCGACTCGTAATGCCCAAATGATGCAAATAGGGACTGTCTTCTCCCACGACCCACCGTCTTTTCTGCCTATCGTGCGACATGGGTTGTCGCTCCGAAAAAGAAGGTCGCTTCTGCAAAATCCGAGGTTTTCTTTTTCGATTGTACAAAAGTGTAAAGTCACCATCAAGAGTAAACAAATCGGCATTGAGAAAATGGCTTCCGAGCCACCCAGTCAAATTTTCCAGACCTTCCTCCGGATCGAAATTTTTAACTTCATCCCGCGTTTGGAATCGCAGCGTAAACGACAATTGTTCTCTTCCTTTTATCTCCACCAATCGCCCGTAGATGTTCTTCGGTTTTTCTGCGGCACCAGTTGACTTACTTAAAGTCACCTTAACAAAGGTTTGATTTTCAATACTTAACCGGATCCGACGTGTAAACTCCAAAGCCAAATTTTCTTCTTTCAACAAAACAGTATGATTTTAGAGCAATAAACTATTCAGAGGCAATATTCGTTGTCAATATACCAATATTAACAGAACCGAAACAGCATCATTCTAAAATTTGCCTTAAATTGAAGTTGTTTAGAAATTGTATTGAAATGAGGAATTTTAAGCTGCTTTTGATAGGGATAATGTGCTCTCCATTCTTAATGGCTCAAGACGGCACCACTCGAGTGAATGGTGAGTTCATGCCATTTATAATTGACGAATGTGGAGATACGTTGGTGCTTGTCAATCTAGACGGAGTTTCGGTTTCTTCATTTAGAGAGTTTGAAAGTAAAGAAGAATACAACCGCTATCGGAAATATCGCCGGTATGCTGCCAAGGTATATCCCTATGCTGTGGAAGCGATCAAAATATTTAAAGAACTAGAGATCGAAACCCAGCAAATGAAGAAAAAACAACGAAGAAAATACACTAAGCAGCTACATAAAGATCTAAAAGACGAATTTACTGACCCGTTGAAAAAATTGACCAGAACTCAGGGTCGTATTCTAATCAAAATGATTGAAAAAGAGCTTGATACGCCCATGTATTTCCTGATTAAAGATCTTAGAAATGGAATTACTGCCAGAAAATGGAAAATAGCGGGTAGTTTCCTGGGCTATAAGCTAAAAAAAGGGTACATACCTGGCGAAGATCCCATCCTGGATGCCGTTTTGAACGATATGGATATTTCTTATTCTAAAGGGTAGCCGAGCCCGTACCATTAAGTGCGTAGGACGCGCTCAAAAAATGGCTTCTCCATTCGGTATATCACCAAGGCAAACACCACTAATAAAACCGTGTTGCTCAACATCAGCGTTATCGGTTCCAATCCAATTACGTTTCTCATCCAAAAGCTCACCCCAAACAACAGCAGACCGATGATAATAGCCGCCGCCATTCGGCCTATTTCATAGGGTATTGGGTATTTCTTGCGGCCCAGCAAATAAGCAATGGAGGTCATAAAAAAATAACAGGCCAATGCCGCCCATGCCGGTCCGTAAAAACTAATATCCGGATCGGGAATCAAGGTTAGGTTTAACCCAAGGGTAATGACAACTCCTGCAAGAGCAATCGCTCCTCCATATTTGGTCTGGTCCGTCAATTTATACCAGATTGAAAAATTGTAGTACAGTCCCAAAAACAGATACGCCAACAGTAAGATTGGAGCTATCTCTAGGTGCTCGTGATATTTGTCGGCAATGAATCGCTTTACAATATCGATGTAAAACCAAATTCCAAGAAAAACAAAGACTCCGGTAATCGTGAACAACCTGGCTACATCAGCATAGTTCTGTCGGGCATCCTTCCGGTGAGCATTATTAAAAAAGAAGGGTTCAGCGGCATAATTGAAAGCCTGGGTAAATAAATTCATAAATACGGCCAATTTGGCAATTGCTGCATAAATAGCTTCGAACTCGAAATTCCGGTTGTAATCATCCGAAGCCAATTCTTTTATCAAGGTATTCCCCGATAACTGATTAATCACTCCGGCCAGTCCAACAATGATCAGCGGGCCGGTATATACCAACATCCGTTTCCAAAGGTTAAGATCGAATTTGAATTTCATCTTGCCGTACATCGGCAAAAAAATGATCAGGGTGACCAGACTCGCAATCAAATTTGCCCAAAAAACGTAGGTTATACGACTTTCCTCTTCATATATATACTCGAAAGAGGAATAACCATTGTCGATCAGCCAGGGACACGCCATCAGAAAAAAGAAGACGAACGCAATATTAGTCAAAATGTTAACAATCTTGATCACCGCAAATCGCATCGGTCTTTTTTCCAATCGCAAGCGGGCAAACGGAATAGCAGCAAGCGTATCGAGAGCCACAATACTTACCAACAGTAGGAAGAGGGGTTGTCTCGACGCTTCTTTGAATAGCAACTCGGTAATCGTTGGGGTCAACAACAGCAGGATCCCCCCAAATAAAACAGTCGTCAAAATCAAGGAAAGCGAAGCAGTAGAAAACGCCTTTTCCATATCCTCCTTCTTACTACCGAATCGGAAGAAAGTAGTTTCCATTCGATAGGTGAACAGGACGATCAATACCGCTGTCCATACATAAACCTCCGTGACAATCCCGTATTCTATTTTCTCAAACAACCAAGTATAGAATGGCGTAAAAATGACGAACGGCAATAACCGAGCTAAAATGCTACTAATACCATAGATCGCCGTTTCCTTAGCCAACTGTTTTATTAGTGACATGAAATTTTATTTCTCTGATGATTGAACGATGCAAAAATAATCCTAATTTGTTCCCTCATTCCATTTAACGAGAAAATGAGCAAGATGATCGATATACAACTGCTGAAGGAAATCTGTGAAGTTGCAGGTGCTCCAGGTTTCGAACAGAGAATCAGAGAATTGGTCGTACGAGAAGTCCGTCCTCTAGTAGATAAGATTACCGTGGATGCCATGGGGAATATTTATGCCATTAAAAGAGGTAAAGAACGCAAAAAAGTGATGATTGCAGCTCATATGGATGAAATCTCTTTCATTGTCACCCATATCGACGACGAGGGATTCATTCGGTTTCATACACTCGGGGGTTTCGATCCCAAAACACTAACTTCACAAAGAGTCATCATCCACGGCAAAGAAGATATTTATGGGGTTATGGGCTGCAAGCCGATCCACATTATGAGCCCGGCAGAAAGAACCAAGCCGCTCCCCATCACAGAATACTTCATCGACACCGGTATGAAGAAAGAGGAAGTACAAGCAATCGTTTCGATTGGTGATCCGATCACCCGGGATCGAGATTTGGTCGAAATGGGAAATTGCGTGACTTGCAAATCCATTGACAACAGAGTATCTGTTTATATCCTAATCGAAACCTTAAAAGCCTTACAGGACAAGGAAGTACCCTATGATGTTTACGGCGTCTTTACTGTTCAGGAAGAGGTGGGACTAAGAGGAGCAATCTCCGCCGCCCATGCCATCAATCCAGATTTTGGATTTGGTCTGGATGTGACCATCGCCTTTGATGTCCCAGCAGCCCAACCACACGAGTACGTTACCAAATTGGGGGGCGGGACAGCCATCAAGATCATGGATGGCTCCACCATTTGTGATTATAGAATGGTAAAGTATCTGAAAAAAATCGCCACCGAAAACGACATCAAATGGCAGCCCGAAATTCTCCCGGCCGGCGGAACAGACACTGCAGGTATCCAACGCTACGGTAAGAATGGTGCCATCACGGGAGCTATCTCAATTCCATTGCGTCATATTCATCAAACCATCGAGCTCGCCCATAAGCAAGACATTGCCGATAGTATCCAGCTACTAACTACAGCATTGGAAAACATCGATAACAATAATTGGGCTTTTGAAAACATCGACCTGGAAGGCGGATCAGGCGATTTAGGCTTTTAGTTTACCAGAATCTGAAAACGAAATAATCATGTGGGAGGAAAAAGACAATCAATTACATGCATCTTTCAAATTTGCCGACTTCAAAGCTGCATTTGCATTCATGACGGAAGTTGCTTTTTATGCAGAGACGCAGAACCATCACCCCAATTGGAGCAATGTTTACAATACGGTTACAATCAGTCTGTCAACCCATGATGCCGGTAATATCGTAACGGATAAAGACCGGGCCCTGGCAAAAGCGATCGATCGAGTATACGCCCGGTTTTCATAATGCCGGCATGTGTAGTTACTTTTGCATGCTCCAAATCCATTGACCACGAGCATTCATGTACCCAATTTGTTCGCCCTTTTCGGCTTTCAGAATATTCCCACTCAAAACGGTTACAAAATCGAACTCCGGAGGTAGAAGCTCTTCTCCAGTTCGACTTATGATACCAAAAGCCGGAGGTCTTACCAATGAATACCCATCTCCCAGGAGTTCCACAGCCCGATATTTGGGACGTAAAGCGAACATGCCTAATTTATCCAAAATAACCTTCCTACTGTTTTGTTCTGCATAAGCAAACCCCTGATAAAAGGGTTCAATCTTTTCAAAATACAGATCGAATAGATTATTCCCTTTCTTATCAGCGTAGTAAAAGGGGTGCTTCCGGACCGGAGAATCTTTATCGTGCATTCCAAAAATGCCTTCGTGATAGAATTGAAAAGTCCCTCTCTCAAAATGGACAGCATGGCCATTGGAATCCAGAACCATCTTTGTGCTCAGGTCATTCAACCGAACTTGCACTTCGGCAAAACCATTCCGATATGATTTTGCAACGGCAAACTGACCATCGAATGCTTTCTGACCATCGCCGTCAATATAAATCCACCCCTTCCGGTTTTCCAGTTTTACGGCAGCTAACCCCTCAGAAAAGCTTCGGGCAGCGACAAATTGAAATGCAACGGCAACTTTTCCCAAGGTATCAAGGTAGCCAAACCTGTTTCCGGTTTTCGCTAGGGCCAATCCATTTTCGAATTCTCCGATGAAATCGTATTTCTTTCCAGCCGTGGTGAGTACATTGCCTTGCCGATCGATCAATTCAAACTTTTTGACTGTCGCTCTTCTTGCCACTTTGGCAACTCCATATTCGTTGAAGTCCCTGATCACTTCAAAAGCAGAAGGCGACAGTATTTCTTTACCTTCTTTATCGACCAAACCGGTCTTACGGTTAGCCGCTACGACCCTTGCTATTCCATTCTCAAAATCCAAGCCATTCACATATCTATCTGGAGGGATCACTACATTGCCTCGACGATCCAAATATCCCACAAATTTTCCTGATCGGAACCAGCAAAGCCCTTCGCTAAAGCTCCCGACGGTACTGACTGACCAGCCGATGGCCTGCAAGTCTAATGCCACCGATCCGGTGGTATCGATAAAAAACCATTGACTATCTGAACGAACTGCTGCCAATCCTTCCGAAAAGTCGCGAATTTCCAAATACGAACAGGGGATGACGACTTGTCCAAGGGTATCAATTATTCCCCATCGGTTCGTACTATCAGCCAACACACGACTGAACCCTTCCTTAAAGGGTTCAATGGACTTGTACTCAAAACTAGATAACTCCCACCCCTTTCGGTCAAATAAGATGATACCTTTATTGGGGTAATTGACCTTCCAGTTTCCATAGTAATCAGAAATATGAGCAAACTCAAAATCAACCAGCATACTGTCGGCCACTGCGTCCCAAATGCCCCATCGACCATTACGAACCACCACAGATTGGCCATCAACAAGATCTCTTGCAAAATCAAATCGAGTCGATGCCACCCAATTTCCCAAAGTGTCGATAAACCCCCAGGTCGGTTCTGAATCTCCATCGCTCACCACAATCATACTTTGCCGCAAACGATGTTTCATGCCTTCCAGATTGCCGTGAGCAGGCACTAGACAAAATTTCTTCCAAAAAAGAG
>JANQRV010000335.1 GCA_028284395.1 Saprospiraceae bacterium | reverse complement strand
AGGGTGCCGTCGGGACCAAATTGCATGTCGATCGCACTCGAAAAGTTTTCTTGCGGTAAAAACGGCTCCATGGATACGTAATCGCCATTCTGGTCCATTTCAACGGCAATGATCCAAGCCCTCATGAATTCTACCATCAGCCATTTGCCTTCGTAATAGGCAGGGAAGACTTTATCCGATGCAGGGAAGTCTTGCTGCCGGAAAATGGGGCCTCCGGTGGCGCTTCTACCCGCGCTGCCGAGTAAGGGGAACACTTCTGAATAGCCGTAGGGGTACCAGATGAAAGCTTTTTCGGCCGGAGGCAGTTGGGTTAGGCCGGTATTGTTGGGAGATTCGTTGATCGGATTGCTTGGATCGAAAGGCTGGCCGATTGAATCCTTGACAAAGTCATAGTCCATGTAGGGCTTGTTGTCGCCTACAAAATAAGGCCAGCCGAAGAATCCAGGACCTTTTGCCTGATTAAATTCGTCGTAACCCTGGGGACCATATTCCGTGTCTTCGGAAGCATCCGGTCCGACCTCGCCCCAATAGATATAACCGGTTTTGGAATCGACGGATATGCGCCAGGGGTTCCGGTGCCCCATGGTATAGATCTCCGGTCTGGCTCCAGCAGTTCCTTCGGGGAAAAGATTGCCTTCCGGGATGGTGTACGTGCCGTCGTCTTCCGGATGAATGCGCAATATCTTGCCTCGAAGATCATTGGTGTTGCCAGAAGTGCGTTGGTCGTCGGCAACTTTATAGCCTGGTCTCTCGTCCAGGTTAGAGGTGCCCCGGGGTGGGTTAGCGGTGTTGTTTCCCGTTGTTAAATAAAGGTTGCCGGCCTTGTCGAAAGCCATACCGCCGCCCGTATGGCAACATACTTCCCGTTGTGCGAAGTATTCCAGGACTACCTTTTTGGAATCGTCATAAAGAGAGTCTTTCCAGAATTCCCAGCGAGCCAAAACGTGTTTGGGTTCCTCGGGGTCTGCATACAGCATGAAAATCCAGTGGTTGTCTTGGTAGTTTGGATGAGCAATGATGCCCATCAAGCCTTCCTCGGCATCCCGCGAATGCCCCTCTTTGTTCACGTATTTGGTATTGACGGGTACCTGGGCTACGGACCGCATGATCCCATGTTCAACGTTGAATGCTTTAACGCCTCCTTTTCTTTCGACGATCAACATTTCCTTTTCATCCAGGAAAGTGAAAGCCATCGGCTCGTCCAGAGAGCCAGGTTCGGAAATAATGGAAGTCGTAAACCGATTGGGATCCGGCGGAAGAAGGACCGCTTTTTCACGAACCGACTGACAGGCAAACAATGAAAAAACGGTGAGGACCAATAACAATTGACTTTGCTGTTTCATAGCTGAGCTTTTGTGAGGATAATATAGCAATAAGCCCAGATATAGTTGGCCGAAAGACCAGAAAACGTGGAATCCGGCATCAAGAAAATGTCCGTAGATTGGAATTAGTCGGTTGATTGTGTACTTTGGAAAATCAAAACAAACCGGAAATGAACGCGAAACTCTATCTGACATTGGCGGGCTGCTTAGTGGTTGGTCTAACTTTTGCCCAAAAAGTGATTCCACTTTATGAAGGGAAGCCTCCCGGGTCGGAAAACTGGACCTGGAGTGAAAAAGTCAGCGAAACCAATCCATTCAATACCAAACTGGTATACAATGTTGCCGAGCCTACCATTACGGCGTATTTACCTCCATACTATCTCGCTACCGGTACTGCGGTCATCATTGCGCCGGGAGGAGCCTTCCATATTTTAAGTATCGAAAGCGAAGGGAGAGAGGTGGCCAAATGGCTCAACAGCAAAGGCATTGCCGCCTTTGTGTTGAAATACCGGGTAAATCGTTCCTTGACCGACAATCCGGTACAGGAACTCTTGTCTAAAATGACGAATTTTGAAAAGCTGGATGAAGCCAACGACTCGATCGTTCCGCTGGCAATGGCCGATGGACTGGCCGCTGTCGAATACGTGCGTGATCATGCGGTGGAGTTTGATATTCATCCGGACAAGATTGGGTTTATGGGGTTTTCTGCCGGCGGAACTTTGACCATGTCGGTAGTTTATAATGGAGCGGAAAAAAATCGACCCAACTTTGTTGCACCGATCTATGCCTATGAACCAGCGATCATTGGCTCCGAGGTGCCGAAGACCAAAACGCCCATTTTTGTTGCCGTTGCGGGCGATGATCAGTTGCAATTGATGCCGCACAGCATCAATATTTATCGCAAATGGTTCGAGGCGGGCCAGCCGGCGGAATTGCACGTCTACCAAAAAGGAGGGCATGGCTTTGGCATGCGCCGACAAAACCTTCCGACGGATACCTGGTATGAACGTTTTGGAGAATGGCTCCATCTGCAGGGATATTTAAAGAAGTTATACCCCAATAAATACGAAAAGCTGTACGGCCAGGACGAAGTGGCCCGGGGAAAAATTGAAAGGGAGCAACAACTGCTGCGTGATTTTGCCAACCTTGCCCGCTACAATGAATCGAACCAGTCTCTCCGATCGTCCGAGCCCGTCCGCAAACGGGTTGTCTTTCTGGGGAATTCCATTACTGAAGGCTGGGTGCGGACCGATTCTGCCTTTTTTGCCGAACGCGGTTTCATTGGTCGGGGCATCAGTGGTCAAACATCGGCCCAGTTACTTTTGAGGTTTCAGCAAGATGTGATCCAATTGAGTCCGGAGGCGGTAGTCATCCACATCGGTACAAACGACGTGGCCGAAAATACCGGGCCATTCAATCCTGGTTTTACGATGAGTAATATCCGATCAATGACGGAAATTGCCAAAGCCAATGGCATTGAGGTGGTACTGGCGTCGGTGTTGCCCTCGGCAAAGTTTGAATGGAACCGGGCTTTAGGCGATCGTTCGGCAATGATTGTCGAACTGAACAAACGGATTAAGCAATATGCCGATGCAACCGGCCTGCCCTTTATCGACTATCACAGTGCTATGAAAAACGATGACAATGGAATGGATCCTGGGCTGGCGGCCGATGGGGTGCATCCCACGCCCAAGGGATTCGATGTCATGAAAAACTTGGCTTTACCGGTCATAGAGAACGTTTTGAAAGAAAAAAAATGAGCAAAGAGGATCGGGGTTTTGTAGAACAATTTCGGGCTTTTTTCGTGTAATAATGTATTATACGAAAGGTCCAAAACAAGAATGGAATATCTCACTTCCCGATTACTTCTATGCAGGATTCCTCTGGCTTGCCTATGGTTGGTGGTTTGCCTTTCGGCCCACTTGTATTCACAAAACTTCATCATTGACGATGTTAACTTACGTCCGTTAAACGGCCGGATTTCGCAAACGGTATTCAAAGATTCGATTGGGTTCATCTGGTTTGGCACCAATGGCGGATTGTTCCGGTATGATGGTTTTGAAGTGAAGTCGTTCTTTAATCTCATTGGAGACTCCACTGCCATTTCCAGTAATCATGTTTATTCTATCAGCCAGGATCGGGAAGGGGTTATGTGGATGGGAACCTTAGCTGGTGGTCTTTGTCGGTTTGACCCCCGGACGGAGTCTTTTCGCTCTTTTATGGTGGATAACCAAGACAGTACTTCTCTAGTGAACAATAACATCATCGCTCTTGATGTCGATGCCGATGACAACATCTGGATGGCAACCAATGGAGGGGGCCTATGTATTCTTCCAAAAAACGAGAAAAATAAGCGCAAGCCAAAGTTTCGCACCGTTCATGCACTGAAGAATACCCGACTTTTTTACCTCAAGATCGACCGACAAAATCGCTTTTGGACCGGCATTACGGACGGTCCTATTTTGAAAGGCCACATTAATAGAAGAAAACTGGAAGCTTCGACCGTCGAGCGAATTTCCTGCCGCGGGCCCGACCAAATCAAGCAGAACGGAAATTTTTACTACTCCATTGACGAAGATCTTTCCGGAGGACTTTGGTTTAGTACGACCCGTTACGGATTGAAAAGAGTGGATCCCGAGACCCGGGAAGTCCAGCATTTTGGTCTAATCAACGAACTCGATTACCACGCTCCGGAAAATCACATTGCTTCCATCCAGGTCCATCCGGAGGGGTTTATCACACTGGGGACCGAAAAGGGCGTATACAGCCTACGGGATCATGAAACCGAAGCGTATAGTTTTAACTTGATCGAAGGGACTGAAGACTTTAGAGTCAATACAACTTACCTGGACCGGGAAGGCAATCTTTGGGTGGCACTAAATGAGGGCCTCGTAAAGAAACTAACGTTGAATCGGCACATCGAATTGGTCCCGACCAACACCAATCGCAATGTGTTAAGGGGGAAATGGGTGAAATCTATTTCCCAGGGCCCGGACGGACGATTGTGGCTCGGAACCTGGATCAATGGTGGACTTTATATTTTTGATCCGAATGTTCCTTCTGAAATTGTGGACTTACGACAAACCGGCTTGCTGACCAAAAACTTCGATGTGACTCAATTGTATCACGACCCCGCCGGACAGTTGTGGATCAGTACCTTTGATGACGGATTGATGTCCTTGAATGAAGATGAGAGTCGTCTTTCGGAAATCCCGATTGCTACCGAGAGGAAAGATGGCCTGTCCAGCAATTTTGTCCAGGGTATGTTAAGAGACCCCGTCCATCCAGGTTATTGGATTGGCACGGAACAGGGTTTGGACTACTATGATGAGCAAAAAAATACGTGGCGGCATTACAAAACCGATCCCCATGATCATACCACGATTTCCGATAATCGGGTACAGACCAACGCGATGGTTTTTGACAATCGAAATCGCCTTTGGTTAGGGACCTGGGGTGGAGGGCTCAACTGTTATGATCACGAAAGGGATGGCTTTAGGTCCTGGAAGAAAGTTCCTGGCGACCCTCATTCTCTTCCCAAGAACGAAGTGACGACCTTATTAATCGACCGACAGGAGAACCTGTGGTTGGGTACATTCGAAGGTGGGTTGGCCAAAGTCGTTGAAACCGATGCCGAAGGACTGCCAAAAAAATTCAGAGGGTTTGACCTGGTTGACGGACTCCCTGGAAACAAGGTCTTTGCTTTGACCGAAGATGAGAAGGGAAGAATCTGGGGCAGCACTAATTTTGGGATCTTCAGCATCGACTCGACGTATACCATCAGAAGTTTTGGTAAAGATGATGGCATTGCGGTGGTCGACTTTTTTTTCGGTGGAGGGATTACCCTGCAAGATGGGCGAATTGCATTTGGAGGAACCTTCGGCATGATTTTGTTTCACCCCGATAGTCTGATCAACGAAACCTACGAAAATAGCCTGGTGCTGACTAGTTTCGGCGTTCCGAACAGTGACTTTAAACTGGAAAGTTCGATCACCTACCAGGATGAGATTTTTCTTCGATCTCCCATCAATTCTTTCACCCTTGGCTTTTCGGTCCTTGCCTTCAATGATTACAATTACCGCGATTTTACCTACCGGCTGGAGGGGGTCGATAAATCCTGGAATAGGTTGACCGGCCAAAATTATGTTACCTATCACAATCTACCCGCCGGCTCTTTCAATTTTCAGGTCTACGATAGCGACGAAAAGGAAGGAGTTCGATCTTTGCGGATCCACGTAGTACCTCCCTGGTGGAAGAGAAAGAGCTTCCTTTATATTGCTATGTTACTGTTGATCTTGTCTGCCTTCCTGGTCGACGATTGGCGTAACAAAAAAATCAATCGACAGCGAATTTTTCTCGAGGAAAAGGTACAAGAACGAACCGGAGAAGTGGAGAAGTTAAATCAACTGCTGCAAAGCAAGAACGAAGAGTTGGAGACGAAAGTACAAATGCGCACCCGGGAATTGGAGGAAAACAACAGATTGCTACTCCACAAGAATGAGGAATTGGAACGGTTTTCCTACATCGCTTCTCATGACTTAAAAGAGCCTTTGCGTAATATCTCAAGTTTTGTAGGGTTGATCGAACGCAGATTGCGTTCGGCAAAAACAGAGGTGCAGGATTATTTGCACATCGTTAAAAGCAATGCCAAGCGGATGAACGCCCTGATCGAAGATCTCCTGGAATATACTAAGGTATCGAAGGCAGGCACCAATCGTGATGAAGTAAACCTGGGGCTGCTCGTCCATGAGATTTGTGAACAGAAAAAGGCAGAGATGCAGGAAAAGGGACATGCTGTACACCACGAAAACCTGCCCGTTATTACCGGCGACAAGACCCAATTGTTTTTGCTCTTTCGAAATTTGATCGACAATGGCCTAAAATATAACGAATCTTCAGTCCCTACGATTAAGGTCAGTTACGAGTCCGATGCCTCCCATCACATCCTAAAATTTCAAGACAACGGCATTGGGATCGATCCCGAATTTCAGGACCAGGTATTTGAGATGTTCAGCCGATTGCACGACCGCTCTAGGTATCAGGGGACCGGCCTGGGTTTGTCGATTTGTAAAAATATTGTGTTACGACAAAAAGGGGAAATCAAATTAAAGAGCCAACCCAATCAAGGTAGCACTTTTACCGTGAAAATTCCCTTTGTGGCATCCTCTCCTACAGCTTCTTCTTCAATTCACTGAAGTGGATACAGAATTTACGGATTTAGGTATTGACTTTGGAATCCTCTATTTTTGCGCTTTGATAGGCAAAAACCTCCTCAATTATGAATAAGTACCGGATAGCTGTTGTCCCGGGAGATGGGATCGGAGAAGAAGTAGTTCCCGTAGCATTAGAAGTACTCGATGCCGTAGGAGTACTGTGTGGATTTAGTTTTGATTATAAGCAATACGACTATTCTTGCAAATACTACAAGGAATACGGCAGCATGATGCCCAGTGACGGATTGGATCGGTTGCGGGATAGCGATGGCATCTTTCTCGGGGCAGTAGGGTATCCTGGAGTACCCGACCATGTATCTCTGTGGGGCTTATTGATCCCCATTCGCAGGACTTTTCAGCAATATGTCAACTTACGTCCGGTTAGATTGATCAGGGGAATCGATTCTCCCTTGAAAAATCCGGGAGACATTGACTTTCTCATTGTGAGAGAAAACAATGAGGGTGAATATTCGTCTATCGGTGGAAGGTTGTACGAAGGGACCGACTTGGAAATGGCCGTTCAGGAGAGTGTTTTTACTAAAAGGGGGGTTGACCGTGTGATGCGTTACGCCTTCGATTTAGCACAAAGCCGGAATAAGAACCTAGTCAGTGCCACCAAGTCCAACGGCATCATCCATACCATGCCTTTCTGGGATCAGCGTTTCGAGGTGATCGGGGAGGCGTATCCTGAGGTAAAAACATCGGCTTACCACATTGATATCCTTTCGGCCCACTTCGTTACCCGTCCGGAGTCTTTCGATGTAGTTGTTGCATCCAATTTATTCGGAGATATTCTTTCGGATCTGGGACCTGCTGTAGTGGGGGGAATGGGCATTGCCGCCGGAGCCAACATCAATCCGGAGAAAAATTTCCCAAGTATGTTTGAACCGGTCCACGGTAGTGCCCCGGATATTGCCGGTCGCGGCATTGCCAATCCAATTGCGATGATTTGGACCGGGGCCATGATGTTGGACCACCTCGGAGAAAAGGACGGAGCGGATCTGATTATGCAAGCAATACAGGCCGTAGTTGCGGATGGAGCGGTCCTAACGAGAGATTTGGGAGGTAAAGCAAGTACGAAAGAAGCAGGTCGGGCAATCATTCAGAAAATACAAGTACTTAGATAATGGCCAGTTCATTTGAGCCATTTCCATCTTGCGGCCCAGTTCATCAGAAATGCTTGTTGGAACTCTGCCACCGTTTTTGTGCCCTTGTTGCACACTCAGTAATAATTCCCCGGCCGCGAACCAGGCATTGAAGTTGTCTAAAGTTTCTCTTCCGACTGCAAAACCCAGCTAAATGAACCTCAAAACAGCTTTTTTTATCACCGTAGCGCTGCTATGCAGAGAAAAAAACCGATTCTGAGAACCATTTATCTGATT
>JANQRV010000327.1 GCA_028284395.1 Saprospiraceae bacterium | reverse complement strand
ACCGGAGTTATGCCTAAGTATAATGAGGATTTTGGTAACGCAGCATGGCAGAAAAAGGTGCTCATATTAACAATAGTATTAAATTTTGACAGCTTCTGATGGTGCGAAATTTTTATACTCAGGTTAAAATCTATATTATTAAACATGAAAAAAGCCATTCATCTTTTACTTCTCCGCTTCCGTTTATCCTTACGCCAATGACTTCACCGAACAAAAATATATGATATATGAACTTGCGACTAGTGTTTTTTATGGCGACCCTATTATTGGTAGCATGCAAGCCGAAAGGCCAAATTGATCCGTCTACGCCAGTTGACCAGGATTTAACTTACGAACCCTATCAACCCAACTCCACAGATCTGGAGATCTCCCGCGCTGAATACCAGGAAAAACTTCACGGGTTCTGGTTGGGGCAATGCATTGCGAATTGGACTGGTATTGTCACCGAGTTAGATAAAGTCGGTGCCTTTACGGATAAAACCGGATATTTTGGTGAAGTAAATACCATGCCTTTTTATACCCGGGAAGATTGGGGTAAACCTGATCTACCCCGTTTTTTTGGCGGCGAACCCAGTGAACTGTCTCCTACCATCGATTTTGTTTTTGAAAATGAAGATGGGATATGGGGAGCCGATGACGACACGGATATAGAATACATCTACCAGCATCTTGCTTTTACCCATCAAACCAGCAAGCTATCGGGCGAACAGATTCGGGAAGGTTGGTTAAAGCACATCATCGGAGAAGAGGAAAACTACCTTTGGGTTTCCAATCAAAGTGCTTTCGATTTGATGAAGGAGGGCGTCATTCCTCCACAAACGAGCGACCCCGAAAAGAATCCTAATTGGGACCAGATTGACGCTCAACTAACCACTGAGATATTTGGTTTTTTTGCCCCTGGCCGACCCGATAAAGCACTTGAGATGGCCCATCTTCCCATCCGCACCACTGCCCGGGAAGAAGCCGCCTGGATCTCCGAATATCACGTTATCTTGTATGCGCTGGCTTCCGTGGCGGACCCCGAAAAATCCCTGAAGGAAAACATTCATTGGATGGCCGATGAAGCTCGCAAACATCTTCCGGACGATTCTTACCCGGCAAAGATGTATGACTTTGTCAAAGGGCAATATCTGGCTGGTGTTGCGTGGGAGCAAACCCGTGATTCTCTCAATACGCGCTATCAAATAAATATGGAGGATGGCTATACCACTCCCGAAACCTCTGGTTTCTGCAATGGATGTGTAGCGGCAGGTATCAACTTCGCCGCCGGTATCGTCAGCCTTTTATACGGCGAAGGGGACTATAAGGAAACGGTCAAAATAGGAACATTGGCCGGTTGGGATTCGGATAATCCAACCGCCACCTGGGGTGGGCTGCTTGGGTTCATGATGGGAAGAGAAGGCATTGAAAAAACTTTTGACCGGAAGTTTTCCGATCAATATTTCATTCATCGAACCCGCCAAAACTTCATGAATGATGGCATGGACAATTTTGTCGATATGGCCAATACCGGGCTCTTTATTGTGGACAGAGCAGTGCAAGAAGAGTTAGGAGGAGGAGTGGATTTAGTGAAAAATGTATGGTACATTCCACAAAAATAAAGGTTAGAATAACGCCAATATTGAAGTATGAGAAAAGAGATATTTTTAATTGCCACGCTATTTGTATTTGGTTGTCAGCCCAAAGCCAAACCAGAAGAAAAGACCGTCTTAACCACAAAGGAATCGGAGTTACAGCCTCAACCTAAAGTCAGCTTCACTTTCGATGATGGGATTACCAGAGACCTGGCTTCCTATAAATTTGAGGACTGGAACAAAATGATTTTGTCCGCTTTGGAAGAAGAAGATTTAACATCCGTCTTTTTTGTGACCGGTAGCAATAAATTAGATGAAAAAGGAAGAGGATTGTTAAAAAGCTGGTCGGAAAACGGGCACGTAATCGCAAATCACACGTTCACACATCCAAATTTCAATAGCGAAAAGGTCCGTGTAGAAGATTTTGAGCGAGAGTTATTACAAACCGATAAAGTAATTGCTGAATACAATACTTATGCGAGGTTATTCCGCTTTCCCTATTTAAAGGAAGGGAATACCGAAGAAAAGATATCGGGATTTCGGCGTATTCTGAAAAAACACGGTTACAAGAACGGATCAGTGACGATAGATGCTTCTGACTGGTATGTCAATGGTGAATTAATAAAATTCATTCAGGAAAAAGGGGTTAACGATCCCAAGATTGAAAAATACAAAGAATTCTATCTGCAACATATCTTGGAAAGAGCAAATTACTACGAGCGTCTCTCTTACAAGTTAACCGACCGAAACATACCCCATACCTTACTGCTTCATCACAACCTGACGTCCGCATTATTTTTAGATGATCTCATCAAGAGATTCAAAGAGGAAGGATGGGAAGTCGTGGATGCAGATGTCGCTTTTCGGGACAAAATATTTGAAAGTATGCCAATGGTAAATCCTGCCGGAGAGAGCTTGATTTGGTCGCTTGCTAAAGAATCGGGGAAATATGAAGGCGAATTGAGATATCCTGCGGAAGATAGCAGATATGAAATTCCAAAGATGAAAAAATTAGGCATTTGAACGAAATCTGATGAACACATCTCTGCAAATGATGACCGTTAGCAGAAATTTGTAAAATGGAAAACCAACAACTCAAAATAATAAACCTACAATGTCTAACATAAAACCAACTACCGCATCAGAGCGACTTCAGGTAATAGACGCACTTCGAGGATTTGCCCTTTTTGGGATCTTGTTTGCCAATCTATACAGCTTTATCGGATACAACACTTATAGTCCCGCGGAGGTGATGGCTTTACCAACTCTTGATCGAGCTGTATTATTCTTCATCGACTGGTTCGTAGAAGGTAAGTTTTATGGGACTTTCTCCATCTTATTCGGTGTGGGTTTTGTACTTCAAGCAGAACGTTTTCGAGCAACGGGAGCAAATTTTTCTTCCTTTTGGTTTAGACGAATGGTGGTATTGTGTTGCATCGGTTTGTTGCACATGTTTTGCGTCTGGAATGGAGATATTTTGACGCTTTATAGTTTGTTGGGTATGTTATTGCCCTGGTTTATGGGACTTTCAGATAAGGCAATACTACGCTGGATTGCAGTCCTGCTAATCACCCCTTTATTGATTTATGGCATATTCTATTCGACGCCAGACGCTCCATTTTGGAGTTCTGTGCGAAATTTTTCGATGGGGCTAAAAGCACAATGGGGGTTTGGAGATTTATCGCTCCTGAAGATGCGAACTTCTGATGTGCCCGTAGAGGTTTTTTCTATTAACGTAATTCATGCAATACCCCGACCAATGAGCTACTTGATGTCCGGGCGTTATTTTCATGTATTGGGATTGTTCTTAATTGGCATTTTGCTTGCCCGACATTGGTTGCCCAGGATTCGTAACAGAGACATATCCGTACCCAAAAGTGCCATCTGGTTAGGTGTAATTGGTTTGATTTGTTCATTTGCTTATGCCGTAACCAAGTTCGTTACAGGATCAGGCTTCGAATTGAATGAAATAGGCATTGTCCAAGTAATCGTCTACAATATCGGTTCTACCAGTCTGGCTTTGGGCATCGCCATGCTATTCGTTTATTGGTGGGCTTCGGGTAAGGCTAAGCCTTTTTTCCGAAATCTTGCTATCCTCGGACGCATGGCATTGACAAACTATATATTTCAAAATCTAACGGCAATTATACTATTTTTTGGATATGGCTTTGCTTTAATGCGCAAGGTGCCTTTCTCCTATCTGCCGCTGTTTGCATTTGGTATTTTGTTCGTACAATGGGCATTTAGTAAAGTATGGCTTAGTCGGTACAAACAAGGTCCACTAGAATCAATTTGGAAAAAGCTAACGTACCGCTCATCAGGTTCGAAATGATAGCAGAGAAGCTAGGATGATAACGTTCATAAACAACGTGATTGTGAAATGAACAAGTTCGAAAAATAAACCTTCTGTTAATATATACGGCTTTAAGGGGCCCGTAAGGCCCAGCTTGAAGCTGGCTTTGAAAGGAATTACCCTAATACTAATAGTCGTAATGATGACTTGAAGATCAATGCCGGAAAAAATTTTACAAAAAAGATTGATATGGAAAAAAAAGATCTCTCGAAGTTGACTGACGAAGAACTACTAGTCAAAAAAAAGGAACTGAAAAATTCAAAACTTTTCTATGCGACACTAATCGGTATTCTTGCGGGAATAGCCATTTTCGGAGTTGTTTCCTGGAGTCTTTCTTCGCAAAAACAGGTGGGATTTCTGATCCCGTTGCTCATTCCCATTTTCATTATTTACCGACTGGTCAACAATTCAGAAAAGAACAAGGATCTGGAAGCCGTCTTAAAAGAGCGCGGCTTGAATTAACGGACCCAAAGGTGCCATAAAAATACTTCAAAAACTACTTACAGAATAAAGAATGAAAAACTCACTAACGGACAATCTCAAACAACTATTCCTAATTGTGTTCAGTGTCGTGCTTGGCCTTTTTCTCAGTGAAAGGATAGAGGAAAGAAAAAACGAAAGGGAGGCTGCCATGTTATTGTCAAAAATAACGTCAGAGGTAAACGACAATAAAAAGCTTTTAGAAGAATGGGTTCCTTATCACCGACAGATAGTTCATCGTTTAGACAGTCTCATTAATGATGAAACCTTCATCAATGACTTCATTGATGATGAATCTACCCTCTTCGAAGCAATACTTACCGAAGGAAATCTGATGGGGAGCTCGCCTTCCGATGATGCGTGGGACATCGCCAAGTCCCACCCCTTAATTGTACATTTTGATTATGAGGAACTACTCGTCCTGTCAAGAATCTATAATCAACAAGCGATGACCTACGAACCGATCCCAAAAGTTATTGAATTATTACTTTCAGCTGATTTTAACAACAAGGAGCACGCAAAACCGAATTTACAAACATTCAAAAATCAGTTTCGCGAAGTTGTAAGTCGAGAAATACAATTGATGATCTACTTCAAGGAAGCGGAGAAAATTTTAAATTTTCAAAACAATTAGAAGAGCTTCTCAGACACTCTCCCCAATTTTTTCTTTTTCAATAAAATCAGTTTTGGCCAGCGAATCTGACCAGGCGCCAATATGATTTGAGTTGAGGTTTTCCTGAGCCGAGACCCATAGTTTTTTTGGCGTCAAAGGCAGTTTTAGTGTGATCACTCCACGCACACGATCTATTGCAAAAGATGCCTTTTCCAATGGTTTCCATGTATGACCATCAACACTAAGTACTTCCAGGATTGATCGTGAAGGCTAATATACCCACGGTGAGTGGAGGGGCAAACACCATTTTAACCCTCCAAAATGGAGGAGGGCTAAACTAAAAAAAATAATACCTTTAAGTAAGTGATCAATTTAATTTGCCTAATTCTGATGGGCTCTTTTTTCCTTTGACGGTGTTACAAAAATCCTCATTATGCTCTGGCATAACTCCGG
>JANQRV010000319.1 GCA_028284395.1 Saprospiraceae bacterium | reverse complement strand
GGTCGAAGAGCTGCGGGAAGGAGCCGTATAGCGCTCTACGGTATGGGTCCTGCCAGAGGTACGTGGAGTGTTGGCATACGATCTTCGCCCTGATGAACTTCCGTAAACTTCGCGTTCTCCCCTTTGTCGTGCAACCGGTGCCGGCCGGTAAATGGGGGTTACGCCATTTCGAACCCGGATCCGGTTGGCACGATCTACCACCCTTGGGCAATAGGATCTTTGGGATCGATAAAAGCGATGGACTCGGTATACGCGATGGGTCGGAACGACATGGTAGAAGCGATGATAAACAACGATCCGGGGGCGAAATACATTCCACGCGCATTGCCGCCACGGACTCCACCAGGTAGGGTAGTATTGCCAACGATAGGGCGAACTGTAAACACGGTATTGTCGATTTAAAATGTACTGTACCGGTCTCCAGTAAAATACATTGACGTAATTATCGTAATCGGACGGGTACCTTCTTCGTTCACTGGCATATTCGTCTACCGGTTCGACAATGACTTCTCTTCCGTAGAGATCTTCATCCCCAACGATCTGTAATACGGCATCTCTACGCCCCACCACTTCAATTTCGATAACGGCCACGTCTTGTACTTGATACCGATCGAGAAGAGCGTGTAAGACAATGGCGTGGAAATTTCCCTGCCGCCGGTGCTCTACCCGAATGTAATCGATTCTGCCGTCGTAGTCCAAGTCCAGATTATTGACCCAGTATCTTTCGGTATTCAATTTTCTTTCAAAATCCCGTAAGGTGTTGGATTGTTTGAACAGGTCGATGGCTCCTTCGAGACTGAAGTAATCCCCTTCGTATCCCGTTCTATCCGGCCCGCGTTGTCCGTTTGCCGTCGACAGGAATAACATCAATAAGAAACTGCTAACGATTAATTTATTCATAACTTCGGTTTATAAGTTTGTAGACTTCGGGAAGTATTCAACTAAAGGACGGGGATAAATCGGTATAAGCCGCAAAAAAGTCCCTTCTTTAAACCAAGTTTAACCAGCGTTAAAATATTAACAGTGAATAAATTGGGAGTGGCGTATTCTTATGATGAGCCATCGATGTAATTAACGATCGTTAAGGAAAATAAAAGATCGGTGATGCCTTGGATTTCTTGGACCAAGGAGTGTGCATTCAGCCGTTTGATTCGACAGAGAAGTTAACAGTGGGCGAAGCATCTTACTCCTCCAAGTGCGCAATAAAGCCCCAGTTCATAGCTTGCTTTCGCCCCAAATAGGCAGGGTTATTGACAGACTCTTGCCATTCATCATCAGAACGGATCCAGAAAGTCAATTGATTGTCTCCCTTATCCAGGGAAAGCGGGATGGTCTGTTCCCCCGTCATGACGCGCATAAAATTTCCAGTATCAAGCTCACGGCCGTGGAAAAGGATTTCGCCGTTGAGAGCGATTAGAAGCACTTGTGTGAAATCGAAAGCCAGGTTCACGGTTTTTTCTTCGGAGGCGGGAATCGTGGTTTCCGCAAAGACCGCAGCACGTGGATGTTCAAAGTACTTGGCCAAGTTGACGACACCTCTTTTGTCGGTTTTGATTTGCTGCCATTGGTGCTCCTTTTTTGCCTGATCTAACCACTGGTAATACTGTCTTTGGGAATGTGGGTTTCCTGTGATCTGCTCGGAGATTTTCCAATCGGTCAGGTACTTTTGGTCGTTGCCAATAGGCTTGATTGAAAAAGGAGTATCGAGTTCTGTAATTTTAATGTTGGAAAAATAAGCCTCGGCAAAGCTGGTTTTCAGGAAGACTTTGCCTCTTGTCAATTTGTCGTGTAAGAGCTCAAGTTCGAGATTGGGGGTGATCGCATCGCCCACATAAACACGCATTAATTGGCCATATACCTCTAGTTTTACCCGAAACCATTCTTCCGGTTGAAAAATAGCCGGAGCCTCATCCACTGGCTCATTATAGAGTTGCCAGGGGTGTGCACCGTTGTATACCGGAATGTATTGGAGGGCATCGCTTTTGCCTCCGGAAAAAACTCTACAATAGAAAAATTCATAATTCCACAGATCCTCTGCTCGAAAACCGATGCCGGGCATGGCCTTTCCTGCCACTTCCATTTCCAGAATAAAGTTTTCGTATTCCCCCGTTTTCAATGTTGCGATTTCGTGCCGACCTAAATGAACAGCTGTTTTTCCTTTGTATTCGGCAATTTGCAAATCGAGTTGCTGATTGTTTTCGTTGTCGATTACTTGCCACGTTTCAGCGGTCAAAGGAATCGTTTGTGCCGAGACCAACGGAAAAAGTTGAGTCATGAAGAGGAGCAGGCAGGTTGCTTGCTGAATGAGTTTTTTGTACCGCATAGTTGTTATTTTAGAAAGATTTTATGATCGATGCAATTTTGGGTTTTTGGCATCGGTTCCTTCAATCAATTTTCGTTTATTTTAGGTTTATTTTTCGGCCAATTCTTAAAACGCTGTATGGAATATTCTGAAAGAGACTTAATCGATCGCTGCATCCGACAAATCGAACATCGATTTTTCCCGGAGTTGGAAGTTAGGGGTGGTAAGTTGAAGCAACGCGATTTAGAATACTTGATGGAATTAATTGAAGAGCGGTCGGCTACTCGGATCAGCTTATCGACCATGAAGCGAATTTGGAGAGGTGATTTCAACCGGTTGCCTCATACCAATACGCTCAGTGCCTTGGTTTCCTTACTTGGACACGGCAGTTGGAAGGATTTTCGACAGGCAAATCAGGCCTCGCCTTCCCGGGTCGAAACCAAGGGCAGCAGTGTTGTTCTTTGGAAAATTCTGGTAGCTGCCGGCGGCATTCTGCTGATCGGTTTTACCTACTTTACAATCCAACGGCCAAAGCCGGTACAAATACCGACCGAAGTCCACTTTTCGGCCAACAAAACGGTCGTTAATGGCGTGCCTAATACCGTCATTTTCAACTATGACCTAACTCAGGTGGAGGCGGACAGTTTTTTCATTCAAAGATCCTGGAATCCAAGTAATAAAAATCGTGTCGATCCGAAGAAACGGTATTTCTCCGAAACTTACTATTATCCCGGTTTCCATTGGGCTAGCTTAATTGCCAATGAAACGGTCATCAAAAGAACGAGGATCAACATTCAAACGGACGGATGGTTCGCTACTGCAAAACCGGAACGATTAACTCCAATTCCGGTTTATCTCAACCAAAAGGACCTGTACCAAAACGGTCAGATGCGGATTAGCGACGATAATTTTTCGGAGTCCGGCTTTGACCCGAAGAAAGGATTGGTATTGTCTTACTTCAACATTCGAGCATTTGGCGACTTGCGATCCGATGCTTTTATCCTGGAAACCAAACTAAAATTTGACGATGTCAAGGGACTGGTTTGCCCTATGGCTGAAGTCAGGGTTATTGATGAAGCAGACGCGACCTGGTTGACGCTTACCGATAAGGGGTGTGTGGGCAATCTCTACTTGAAGGTGGGAACTTCCATACTCAAAGGCTCGGAGAACGACTTTTCGAAGTTAGGTGCCACTTTGACCGAGTGGCAGACGATAAGGCTGGTTAGCAGCGGACAAAGATTGAAGTTTTATCGAAATGGTCAGCTGATTCTGGATACTCCTTTTGAAGGGACGGAAGGCAGGATTATGGGAATAGTACTGACGTTTTCGGGTAGGGGAGTAGTCGACTATTTTCGGTTGAAGGATTTAAAAGGAGATTTGATCTATACGGAGGAGTTTCAGTCTTATGAATAAGTGTCATTTAATGTATTGATGCCGATCATGACTTCACTTTCCAATTGGTTGTAGCTTTCACTCGCAAAGCGCGAATGTAATAAAACTGCCATTGGATGAAGATTACGACTAGCATTGTTTTTGCCTTGTTTTTGAGTGGTTCGGTGCATGCTCAAATTGAAGAAATCACTCCTCCAAAATCAACACTCCTGAATAATATTGCGCTCAATTTTTTTGGCGATGGATCCATCGTATCCATTAATTACGAACGATTGTTTCCGGTAAAGGAAGACCTTCTGCTGATCGGAAAAATCGGCATTGGCTATAATTCGGAGTTTCGTCTTTGTCTTTGGGGATCATGTAATAGTCCAACTACCAATTACCTTACCCTTCCATTACATTTATCTGGCAACCTGGGTAAGGAAAAGCACTTCTACCGTTTATTCCATTTCCATTGATTGGCTATCGAAAACTGCCTTCAAACCCTCAAAAAGCAAGTTTTCGGATTTTCCTGGCTCTGCCCTTCTCCGGGATTGCTGCGCCAGATATTCTATTCGTGCCCATTGGTGTCAACTTTGGGAAGCGGTTTTAACGAAGGGATATGCTAGGAATACGCTGGTTGACATCTAGCAATGAGAGATGATAGAGTCGAATGAATTGGTAAATCAAATAATAAATGCGTTTTTTTGTTCGGAAATCTCCGAATAATTAAAAAGCAAACCATGATATCTTATAAAACAATTCGAATAACACTTTCAGGAATTTTAATGGTCTTGGTTTTGAACCCAGGATGTTCGCAGACTGATTCCGGTACTTATACTTTGGTCGTAGAAGGATTCGATTGGGGGGCGGCAGTCAGCAAAGTCATTATTCCCG
>JANQRV010000305.1 GCA_028284395.1 Saprospiraceae bacterium | reverse complement strand
CTTCATCTACCTGAAAAAAGCGATCGAAAATATGGGGAATAACTTGCGGCCGAATGCCAATACCTGAATCCTTGACCTTAATGATCAGTTGTTCTTGGTCGCCCTCTTTGACAGCGTTGACATGCAAAATGAGTTGACCATTCTCAGGAGTAAATTTCAGTCCATTAGAGATGAGGTTGGAAACAATATGCTGCATCTTCTCCTCATCATAGTCCATTTCGAATTCGTCCACCTCCTTATAAAATAGCAATTGGATGTTTTTGGAAGCGGCTAAAGAATTGAAGGACTCAACAATGTATTTTAAAAAGTTAATGACATTTCCCCGGACCCAATTAATTCTCATATGCCCCGAATCGATCTTGGATAAGTCCAGCATTTGGTTGATCAAGCGCAATAAGCTTTGGCTATTGCGTAAAATCAATTTCTTTTCTTCTTCATTACCTTGAATCTGTTCGGCCATACCGATGATGACGGTCAGCGGCGTGCGAAATTCATGGGTGATATTGGTATACAGCTTTGTCTTGACATCATCCAAATCTTTCAACCGCAAGTTCTCCTGTTGATTGATCTTACGGGTCAGAAGGTAGCGATAAATAAAATAGAATACGGCAGCCACAACAATGACAGCTCCCACCATCCATCCTATTTGTTGCAAGATGAGAAGGATTAGCATATTTGATTACTCGTCTTAATTTAAAACCCAGAATATTGCAATAGCTTGAAAAATTCGAATCGCAAACTAATTGCCATGTCTACGAAATTAAGTCAAATAATCTTAAAATTGGCATGTTTGATCCAACAATTGCGAATTGAAAAACCCTTCTATACAAATGTGATCCGGCAGGTGAGCTCTGCAGCTCTAATTGCCGGGTAGACCTATCGAAGGCGTACCCGAAGATTTTGTCCTTCAAAGTTGACTTTAGGACTGGACTCGGTAGCATTGTCCGTTTTTAATGTATAGTTCAGTTGCGAATTCTTTTCAATTTGACGAATGAATTTCAGGTTTTCGGGTCCTTGAAAATCACCAAAAGTCAGATTAGCCGCTACATGGTATGGGGCGGAAGAAGGCATGGTTAGGTCGACTTCAAAAAAGCGGCCATCGATCTCAATGTCCTCAAACCCGGGCTGAATGGCTCGAACTGCAAACTTCCCGGAGTGTCCCGTATAACGAATAGAGCCGGATAATTCCTGGATCCGATAGGTACTGAATTGGGCTTTTGCTTTAAGATCTTTAATGGTCCCAATTTCAAATTCGTCGTTGTGCGAGTCCATAGCTTCCAATGATTCAAGGCGTTCAATTTCAAAATCAGAGAATTTACCGTTGACACGAAAATTTTGACCGCTTTCAAATTCAAAATTGACGTTATGACATTTGATTTCAGCATTTTTGACCGTTTGGAAAATATAGCTTGAAAACTGCCCTTCTACCTTCAGATCCCCCGCAATGTGACCACCTTCGACCCGGTCGTTGTGCGATTTAGAAGTCAAGGCTAAAATATCTCCCATTTGGATATCGGAAAATCGGGTATCCAGGTTAACCTCCTTAGCATTCCCCATTTTCAGTTTAGAATTGTGCATTCTCACCCTTGCATCGCCCCCTAATTTCCCGAAATTCGCTTTACCGAATTTCACTTCCAAGGACAAGGAACCACCCAAATCACCGGCTTCAAGATCGGCAGAAAAGAGATCGGCTTTTAGGTCATTTATGGTTACATTCTCTTCGATGGTAATATCTTCAAATCGGCTCTTCAGGGCCAGTTCCTGAGTGGCCGGTACGTAAAGTGTCGTTTGAATTTTGTAGTCGCTGAGCCCTCTTAACCGCGAGCCATCTTTGAAAGTAATGGTGATCTTGTTGTTGTTTTGATTCCAACGTTTAACGCCTTTGAGGGTCAGTTCGATATCCAATTGAGTTGCAGTCTCACTTACCTGTGGTTGAAACTTATTAAAAAATTGGTTGGCAATCTCCTGTGAGTTAGCCTCCACTTGAATCTGGGTCACGAACCGTACTTTACCATCATTGGATGTACGAACCTGCAAAGGGCCTCGGGCTTGTGAAAAAGCAACCTTAGGTTTGCCATCATAACTTTCTTCAATGGTTTTATTGAAGGTTTGTGCATAGCCGTCAAAAAAGAGGAATGCCGTTAGCAAAAAAGTCCAAAGGACGGCATTCGGTCTAATAAATTGGTCCGGGAGATTCATTATATTTCTTTTTAATGATTTCATTTTCAATTTGTTCTAAGATCAAGATTTTAAGCTCGTAATACCGGATCAACGTGTTGATGAGTCGTTCATTATTACCGTAGACCGGTAGTTCTTTCCGATACTCTGCATTCAGGTCTTCCAGTATCTCTAACTCGTGGAACAAGGCGGCAAATTCAGCTTTGGGCAATTCCTCCTTACTAATCGCCGACTCCTTTTCGGAGATGAGGCGTTGAAATTCGCGCTCCTTGACCGCCAATTCCGGGGATACATCAGCCAGACTCAAAGCCGGTTCGGATTCCCCTCCTTTTTCCCAGAGCAGGAAGACATTCATGGATAATAAAAGGAGAATTGCTGCCGCTGCAACCATCCACCAACGTCTTGCACGCAGTTTGCGCGGCTCTTCAAGTCCCTGCCGAACCCCTTCCCAAATGGCTTCCACCTCCGGTTGTTCGACCCTATTCAGAGCATCCCTGTCTTGTAGAATTTTTCTTTCTAATGGATCCATGGTTCAATAATTCTCTTAATAAACTTTTGGCCCTTTGATACTGGGACTTCGAAGTCGATTCAGAAATCCCGACGATTTCGGCGATCTCCCGATGTCGATATCCTTCCAATAAATAGAGCGTAAAGACCAGTCGACAGCCTTCTGGCAGTTTTTTGATGGCCTCATGAATTTGTCGGATATCAATCTCTTCTTCTTCCCGCTCTGAATCCACTAACAAATGATCTTCCACTTCTACAAATTGGATTCGGCCCCGCTTTTTCAAGTGGTAGAGAGCAATGTTAATGGCAATCCTTTTCATCCAGGTACTGATCTGCGCCTCTCCCCGAAACGTCCCTAACTTTTTGAATACCTTAATGAAAGTTTCCTGCACAATGTCTTCGGCCAGCATTTTATCCGCTGTCATGCGTATCACCATATTGTAGATGTCTTGAACAAAAAGACGATAGAATCGACTTTGTGCGTGACGATCGCCCTGGAGGCAACGATTGATCAGTATTTTAAGGTCGGGTGTTGTCATTTTAAGACTTAAAGCACTCGGGTTTTACTACTTAGATAGGAATAAAATAGAAAAGTTGGAATGGGGGGCATTTTTTTTCTGATGCTAAAACCGTTCGATTTTGTACACGCGCTGTTCGATTTTGCACACATAACGAATAGAGGCTCAGCAAAACAGCAGGGTAAAATAATGAAAATCAAACCATTGTAAGATACGGCATATTTATTGGTGTTAAAACTTCAAATTGCCAATAAATCAACCCGACCGTATGTTTAAACATTACTTCAAACTGGCAATTCGGAGTATTATTAAGGAGCGGCTTTATTCCTTCATTAATATCCTGGGATTGTCTGTAGGCGTTGCAGTCGCAGTACTGATGCTGCTTTTTGCCACTGACGAATGGTCCTTTGACAAATTCCACTCTAAATCAGACCGCATTTATCGCCTATGGGTAAAAGAACACTTCCGGGGAGACATTTTCTTTAACTCCGTCACTCCATTTGTGTTGGGACGTGCTGTCGAAGAAAACTTTCCCGAAGTAGAAAGTATGGCCCGTTATATAACCATCAATAGTTTGGTAGAGAACGGAACCATTACCGACCAGGAGCCCATCCACTTTGTCAGCCCTTCCTTCTTTGATGTATTTGGCTTTCCAATGTTAGAAGGAAACCGGTCGGATGATTTAAAAAGCATCTTGGTGACACCGAGCATTGCCCAAAAATACTTCGGCACGGAGTCTCCGGTGGGTAAAACCTTAGCAATAGAAATCAGTGGCGAAGCGGAAGAATTTGCCGTCCGAGGGGTCATTGATGAAGCCCCCGCCAATTCCAGCATACAATTTAGCATTGTACTCCCATTCGAAAATGCTAAGGCGTTCGTATCGGACGGTGCGCGCAACAGTTGGACGGTAGTTTTCCCGGAGACCTATATTCTTTTGGGCAAAGGTCAGTCGATCGAAGACCTAAGTTCGAAAGTAGCCACCTACGTGGACAAAGAAGTATCCAGAGACTACAAGCCGGGAGAATATGTGGTGGGGTTCCAACCGCTGACGGATATTCACCTCAACAATGAAGTTCCGACTGGCATAGTCTCGGTAAGTGACGGACGATATCCCTATATTATGGGTACGATTGCACTGCTGATCCTACTCCTTGCCGGCATTAATTTTGTAACACTGGCGGTTGGCAGATCAGTAAATAAAGCCAAGGAAGTAGGCGTCCGGAAGGTGACTGGCGCGAGTCGCTTCCAACTAATGATCAGATTTTGGGGCGAAGCAGTGTTGATTGCCCTGATCGCTGTCGTATTTGGAGTGCTGCTGGCACAACTGGCGTTGCCTTCCTTTAACACCCTTGCCAGTAAATCCTTGAGCATACCCTATGGTTTTGCTGCATTTTTCATCATTGGCAGTGCCGGTGTGCTACTGGGAATCATAGCGGGTTTGTATCCCGCGCTGGTTGTATCCGGCTTTTCACCTACCAGAATCATCCGGGGAACGGTCTCCAAGTTGGGCTCTGACCGCCAATTGATCTTGCGCAGCCTGGTTGGCTTGCAATTTGTTTTATCCATTGGATTGATTTCCAGCACCATGATCATGCGCCAACAACTCTCGTTTTTACAAAACAAAAACCTGGGGTATGAGAAGGATCAAATGTTGGTCATCCCTTATAGTGGTGCGCCTTCGCCCGACAATCCATTCTCGAAAGTATATCAAGAGGGACGCCAAAAGGTCAAATTACTTGAAAATGAACTGGCTGGTGAATCCAACGTGCTAGGCATCACTTCCTCTTCTCATGCGCTTGGCACCTCCGGTTGGTTAAGCCTGGGATATACTGATGCCCAATCCCAGCAATTCCGAAATTTTAATTATTTAACGGTAGATCCGTCTTTTCTACCGCTTATGGATATACCCTTGTCCGCAGGTCGCAATTTTAGTGAGGAAATTGGTACCGACCGGCGAACGGCCGTGATCGTTAACGAAGCCTACGCCAGGCAATTTGATATTGCTGGTGTAGGACAACGGCTACCCAAGCCTTTTGATGCTTTTGAAGTGATTGGCATCGTAGAAGATTTTAATTTTAGTTCCCTGCACACTCCGATCACTCCGTTGGTACTTTCGGTAGACCCGGTTGCGGTCAGACGCCAAGCTTCGGACTCTAACAGCAAGGACTCGACCATTCCCAAAATTACCATTAAGGTCAGTGGTCAGGAATTGATTGCTACGATCAAGACCATTGAAGCAGCTTGGAAGAAAGTAGCTCCGGATCAAGCATTCAGCTTTTCTTTCATTGACGAAACCCTCGATAATCAATATCGGTCGGAACAGCGACTGGGCACCATTTTGGCTCTTGCTACCCTGCTAGCAGTTTTCATTGCTTGTCTGGGATTATTTGGCATTGCTACCCTGGCGATTAGTCGTAAAACGAAGGAGATTGGCGTCCGAAAAGTATTGGGAGCTTCCGTATTCGACATCGTGCTATTGCTCAATCGTAGATTTACCATCTTGGTAGTCATTGCGGGTTTTATTGCTGCTCCTCTTGTATTCTATTTGATGAAACAGTGGTTGGCGGATTTTGCTTATCGGATCTCCATCAATCCATTTCTGTTTTTCATTGCCATACTAGTGGCTTTGGTCGTTGCATGGTTGTCCGTGGGATATCAATCATTCCGGGCGGCTTCTACAAATCCGGTCAACGCATTGAAATATGAATAATACAGAAACAAAAAAGCAGATCATATGCTGTACAATCATCTAAAATTGGCATTCCGAAACCTGACCAAAAACAGTGTTTTTTCGGTCATCAACATTCTCGGGCTTGCACTGGGAATCACTACCTGCCTACTAATTGTACAGTACGTCACTTTCGAAAAAAGTTATGATGGCTTCCACGAACATGCAGATCGATTGTTTCGAGTGGCGATGTTCAAATACGAAAAAGGAGAGCCGGAACAGACCTTTGCTTTCACCTATCCGGCAGTTGCGCCCCATTTAAAAGAAGAAATGCCCGAAATTGAAGAGGCGGTGCGTGTCCGCAGGACCGGTTTTATGGTGAGCTACGAAAATGTAAAACATTCGGAAGTCGTCTATTTTGTCGACAAGCCTTTCCTGGAAATGTTTTCCTTTCCCATGATTCAGGGCAATCGCGAAACTGCCTTGGATGGTAAATACGCCGTGGTCATCTCCGAGGAAATGGCCCAGAAATACTTCGGCACCAAAGATCCGATGGGCAAACAACTCAAATTGGATGCCGGTGGTCAATTGCTTTCTTTTGAAGTGACCGGTGTATTGGAAAACGTGCCCGAAAACTCTCACATCGACTTTGATTTCTTACTCCCATATGCTACTTATTCAAGCTACGTAGCCCAATTCGGAGCTGATGCGGAGAACAATTGGGGATGGTCTGATTTTTACACTTACGTCCAACTCAGACCTGGTGCTCAAGCGGATGCCGTACAGGCAAAATTACCCGCTTTCATCCATAAGTATAAGGGAGACGAATTTGAAGAATACGGCTATGAAATAGCTTTAAGATTACAACCTCTGACCTCTATCCATCTTCATTCTGACCTAGCCTACGAATTGCGTGTGAACGGCAGTTCGAAATACATTTTGGCACTGGGGTTGATCGCCTTATTCATCTTAATCATTGCGTGGATCAATTACATTAACTTGTCGACAGCCAATGCCATTGACCGCTCCAAAGAAGTAGGCGTTCGCAAGGTCGTTGGGGCCACAAGACCACAATTGATGCGACAGTTTTTAATGGAAACGTTTCTCGTCAATCTGGTAGCGTTGATGTTAGCGGTCCTGCTTTTCAAGATCAGTTTTCCCTCCTTCGAACAACTGGTAGGCAAATCATTGGGAAGCAATATTCTTGGCAATAGCCAATGGTTTTTATTGCTGACGGGGCTGTTGTTGGCCGGCACCTTGCTAGCCGGGCTGTATCCCGCATTTATCATGTCTGGATTTACGCCGCTGGCAGCTCTGCGTCAACTGCTCAAAATAGGTAATATCTCTGCAGAGAAGGGAGGGCTGAGACGGAGCCTCGTATTCGTACAGTTTGTCGCTTCGGTCGCACTGATTGCCGGAAGCCTCACCTTTTACCAGCAGATGCAATTCATGAGAAATACGGACCTGGGTGTGAATATTGATCAAATGCTCGTTTTACAGGAAAACATGCCTCGCGACAGCACCCACCACGATAAACTTGCTGCTTTTGAATCTGAACTACTGGCAAATCCCCAGATTCTCAATTTTACAGCAAGTGGCGATGTCCCGGGCAAAGAAGTGGGAGGTTCCTGGAACTTGCGACGAGTGAAAGACGAGAACAGAAGCCTCAAAAGATGTCGGGTATTCGAAATTGATCCCGAATTTGTCCCCAACTATGAATTGGAATTATTAGCGGGCCGAAATTTTTCCGAAGCCTTTGGTACGGATAGCGAATCGGTTCTATTGAATGCAACGGCGGTGCGAGTGCTCGGATTCGAGTCGCCGGAAGCTGCCGTAGGAGAAGAAATCGCCAATCCTTCGGGAGATAATACCTTCCGGGTCATCGGTGTCCTAGACGATTATCATCAGGAAAGTCTGAAATTTCCGTTCAAGCCCATTGTCTATTTCTCTTTGGAAGATGAATGGGAATACTATTCCATGAGAATCAATACCACTGATGTTGCACAAACCATTGCTTTTGTCGAACAAAAATGGCAGAGTCACTTCCCGGACGCTCCGCTGACCCATTTTTTCCTGGACGATTTTTTTGCACGGCAATATCAGTCTGACGTCAGATTCGGGCAGATTGTAGCACTTTTCACATTGTTGGGCATATTTATTGCCTGCTTGGGATTATTTGGCTTATCTTCGTTTAGTGTTACCCGACGGACAAAAGAAATTGGTATTCGAAAGGTGTTGGGCGCCAATACCAGTCAAATACTCATCTTACTTTCGCAAGACTACTTTCGATTAATCATATTGGCAAGTGTAATTGCCTTGCCATTGGCATACTGGCAAGTTGGTCGATGGCTCGACAATTATGCTTACGCCGTAAAACTGGGGTGGTGGTTTTTCCTATTGCCCGTGTTGTTAGTAATGCTGATTGCCGCATTGACCGTTGCGTATCAATCCGTCAAAGCAGCCGTTTCCAACCCAATTAAGTCATTGAGATACGAATAAATTCAACAATCATGATAAATCAAATCGTAAAATCTACTCTAGTAACATTGGTCTTTTTGCTAACGGTCCAGTTTAGTTACGCACAAAAAAACGCTTGTCAACCTTCCTTTAATGAGATCAGAGTTAGTGGCAACATCGAAGTTGAACTTATTCCCGGTAGTCGCTCCGTACTGGAGTTTAAATCCAACAAAAACGAAGCAGAGTGGGCGGTAGAAGCCGGTAAACTGATGATCCGCCACTTGCAAAAAAGCGATGAGCTTGTCAAAGTAAAGATTGTCTACAACGAACTAACTAAACTCGTTGCTGCGGGTGGTGCCAAATTCAACTCCGGCCAACCCATGAATGAAAATGACCTGGAACTCCTTTTGTTGAATAACTCGCAAGGCGACCTTAGCCTGGAAAGCCAGCACGTAGACGTTCGTTTGTTTGGTGAAAGCCAATTGAAATTGACGGGTGAAGCCGAAAGCATCAGCTACCGGGTAGTATCCGATTCGCAGCTATTGGCAGAAACTTTGAATTGCGAAAACGTCAGAGGCGTAACCGAGAAAAATGGCATAGCCAATGTCAATGGGCGTCTGATGATGGAGATAGACGGCAATAAGAAATTGAGACCTTATACGGGTAGTAGTTCTCTCTAAAGCCCATCGCTTTTAACGAGATCGCGACTTGAGATTTTGCGTTTGCATCAATACCAATCCACTAATGATCAGCAATCCACTGCCAAGATGATATCCCATAATGGATTGCCCGAAAAATATGGCGAATAACGAAGTGTACAGAGGGACGCCATTCAGAAATATGGCCCCTCTGGCGGCACCAAAATCGTTGATGCCGCGATTCCAGAAGTAGTACGCCAGTGCCGTACCAAGCCCACCAATACCAATGGTAGATAGCCAGTAGACAAGGGGATAGTTCGACACCTTTCCCATTCCCGACACGGGCATCAATAGCGCAAAACAAAGGAAACAGATCAATGTCGTGAGGAAGGTAAAGTTAAGCATGCCAATGCGATGAGCATATTGCTTTATCCAGACATTGTGCAGCGCAAAAAAAAGACTGCCCATAAAAATGATCAAGTCGCCGATAGAAAAAGTCAATTGGGCCAGATTCACAAGACTTCCCTTTCCCAACAGCAAGAGTACACCAAGTAAGGCAACCCCAATGCCCCAAAGATGAAAAGTGCGGATCTTCTCTCCGAGCATCAGGGCGGATAGCAAGAGGGTCAGGGCCGGTGCCAGACTCATAATCAATGCTGCATTGACCGCTGAGGTGTATTCCAAACCTTTAAAAAAACAATAGTTGAACGCAAATAGACCAATGGCTCCAACCAACAACATCCCTTTGGAAACGGGCCTGATGTCGGCCCAATTTGGCAGACTTCGAAAGACAAAAAGCAACAAAATCAGTATGGCAAATGCATAGCGCCAAAAAGCAGCCTCGGCAGCGGAACTACTTTGCATCATGATCTGGGCCAGGTGGAAATTCAGGCTCCAAAATACCGTTGCCAAGGTCAAGTATAATGCTGATCTCATAGAAAATGATCGGTAAACGGGGCCGAAGATACCGCTTTTTGTAACCATTTCTGTCGCGGCTACGTCTGATCACGAAAGTCATTAATCATTCATCCTAAAATTCGAACAATGAATCGGTTCTTTCTTCTAATCGTCATCACGATCATTGCTTTCACCTTAATGAATTGCAAAAAACATCAGTCGAACCCGACCAGCCAGCAAATTGAATCTACGCTAAACGAGGAGCCAGCCGGTGAAGTAGAACCCGGCAGCATGGTGGAACCAGTAGAAGAAGTAGAACCGGTTGGGGAAGTGGAACCGGTGGGAGAAGTGGAGCCCATTGGAGAGGTAGAACCAGCCGATGAAGTAGGTTTCTAAAATTGGACTACTGCTCCATTGTACAACGTCAGTTCCCGCAGTACAATGGGGATGTCTTTTGATCCGGCAACTTCCATTTTCTTCCGAATCGCAGCATGAACGGCTTCAGCGATGGACTTCTTAGTACTTGCACTAGATTTTATGCGATCATTTATCTTGGTTTTCGTCAGTTGATTGATGCCTTCCCAAAATGTACCGTCTTTCGCCGTTTCTTCCGCCCAGAGTGAATTGACCAGGGATTCTGAGTTTTTGTTATGGATGGCTACCGAAGAAGCAAGGCGAGCACGACGGACGACAATTTGCAATGTTTGTTCCGAATCGGCTTGAACAACTTCAATACCACCTTCCGGAATTTCTACAATCACGTCGGATTCCCAGGTATAGCTCCGCTTCAGGTAGGCCAACCCCGCTCGATATTCTTTATCCTCTTTGAAATTCAGTGCACGCCAGTTGACGACCATGGGAGTGGTGCCAAAGATCATCTGGAGGTTTTTCCGAATTTGCTCCTGGTCTTCCTCGCTTGCGGCCTCATTTTCCTCCGTTTGGCCTTGTTGGCTGATTTCTTCATTTTCCTTTTGAGCTGCTGTTGTTCCTTTCAATGCAAAAGTATAAATGCCCGCTACCGCAATCAGTACCACGAATACCCCAATCAATAAGGGTAAGAAATTAGTACGTGAAACGGTTCCCGATGCTTTACTTTCGTCATCAATCAAATCCAGTAAGGCAGCCCTGATCTTATTTTTTTCCAAGCCATACGCTTCGGAACTGATCGTTCCTTCATTATTTCTTCTGGTCAATTCGATGAGACGGCCATTGAGGAGTTTTATGGATTTTCCTTTTTTCCCACCGGGAAACTCCTTCATGAGCAATATCAGGGCTTCCTTTATATTGTCCTGTCCAATTAAATCTTGTAAGATCTCGTTGTTCATTATTTGGTGGTGGTTTTAATTTTCAATGCTGTTGACCGGTAACGGCACGCTAAATCCCGATCCATTTCAACAATGTAAAACTAAACAACATAATTACGGCAATTGCAATGAAGTTCATGGCCCACCCTACTCGTACCATATCTTTGATATCCAGGTATCCACTGGAAAAGACAATGGCGTTGGGAGGTGTCGCAATGGGCAACATAAAGGAACAATTAGAGGCGATCGTGACCGGCAATGCGAGGTGAATGGGATCGATCTGCATCTGATCGGAAATCGCAAAAAGGACGGGTACGAAAGCCGCCGTCAACGCTGTCCCTCCCATCATTTCAGTAATGAACATCATGGTGCCGATACAGACCAAAGTAATCAACACCGGACTCCAGTGGGCGTATTGATTGATTGCATTACCGATTAGTTTAACACTGCCGGTTTGGTCCAGGGCAGCAGCCAGGCTTAGCGCGCCGCCAAACAGCAGTAGAATTCCCCAGGGCAGTCGGGTAGTATCGGGCCATTCTAAAATTGGTTTGGAATCCTGGCGAGAGATGGGGACCGCAAAGAAAAGTATGCCCCCGAAAATCGCCACCATCGGATCCGTCAGAAGTTTGTACCCCACGATGCTGTTGATCCAGCCCCCGGTGAGCCAAAAGAACAGCATGATGGAGAAAATATACAAAACGCGTTTTTCAGTTTTGCTGAGAGGGCCTAACTCGGCCAATTGCTGGTCAATTTTCTCCCCTACATCATCCGCCAATTTCTCGCGCATTGGAAAAAACCAGTAAACCAACAATACATAGGCGATGGCTAACAGGACGATCACCTGCGGCAATCCGATCATGATCCAGCTAAGAAATGAGATGTTGCGCTGATAAAATTGTTCGCTCAAACCAACGAGGATCGCATTTGGAGGCGAACCGATAATGGTGGCCGTTCCTCCCACATTTGCAGCATAGGCTATTGCAATCATGGCAACAATACCAAATCGCCTCTTTTGTTCATTGCCCTGCCCCGGATGCACTACCTCTACCAAGGAGATGGCGATGGGAATCATGATAACTGCGGTTGCCGTATTACTGATCCACATACTGAGGAAGCCGGTAGAGATCATCAGAGCTGCAATAATACCGCGTTGACTGGCACCAATTTTTTTCAATAACAACAGGGCGATACGCCGATGCAGTCCCCATTTTTCAACCGCTAAGGCCAACATAAATCCTCCCAAAAAGAGAAAAATGATCGTGCTGGCGTAGGGCTGAATGGCTTTTCCCATGGGGAATACGCCCATTAAAGGCAGCAGTACCGCTGGAATCAGAGCAGTTACCGGCAACGGAAAGGTCTCGCTGATCCACCAGTATACCATCAAAAAGGCAATCGCGACTGTTGCGGATTGTCGATTGTCCAAACCAATCGCCGGCCCCATCCAGAAAGCGATCAATAGCAGAGCAGTAATGCCGATGATCTGGTGTACTAATTGTGTGCGCATAAATCTGATCTTTCCAAATTCCAAAGTACAAAATATCGAAAATGATTCGACTTTCTCGGCCGTGAACTTGTTGGAAGAGAAAAAGAAATGCAAGAAAACTACCTGGCAAGTGCTAAAAAGCAGTTCCAATACTACAAATTATTGGGAGATAAAACCTTTGACCAATTGGACGAAAAAGACTTCTTTTGGCAGTTTAATGAAGTCAGCAATAGCATTGCGGTAATAGTCAAACATCTTTGGGGAAATATGCTGTCCCGCTGGACTGATTTCCTAACCGCCGATGGAGAAAAAGAATGGCGCAACCGGGACGCCGAATTCGAAGCGGATATCCGGACAATGGAGGAAATGCTAAAAAAATGGGAAGAGGGCTGGGCCGCTCTGTTCAATGCCTTAGATTCCGTCACTCAGGATAACTTCGAGACCACCATTTACATTCGTAATATGGGCCACACCATCCCCGAGGCCGTAAACCGTCAGATGGCCCACTATGCTTACCATGTAGGCCAAATTGTTTTCATCGGGAGAATGATCAAGGGATCCGCGTGGTTAAGTCTCTCCATCCCCAAGGGGAAGTCGAACCAATACAACCAGGAGAAATTTTCCCAGCCGAAGCGAAAAGCTCACTTCACCGACGAATTCTTAGAAGACGACAACAAAGAATGAGCCCATTGGGTGAGGGTGTTCCGACACTTGATGCATCATCATTTAAAGGATTCATCAAAGACCTGCCCAAACGCTGTAACATAATGCCTTTTAGGACCGTCCAACGGACCGGAACAGCTTTTTCACCCACTGAAATTTAAACCATGTTAAGAAATTACATCAGAACCGCCTTTCGCAATTTGTGGAAATACAAATTCTATTCTTTCATCAATATTTTGGGATTGGCGATCGGGCTGGCCTGCTTTCTATTCATTCTGATTTACGTCAAAGACGAGTTGAGTTACGACCGGTATCACGAGAAAGCGGATCGGGTTTACCGGTTGCATTCTCAAGCGAATATTTTCGAACAAGACCTGAAGATGCCGCAAGTCGGTGCACCATTTGGACCCTATATGGTCGAACAATATCCAGAAGTTTTGCAACAAGTCCGCTTTCGGGAACGCGGAAGTTTTCTTGTAAACTATGAAAACAACAACTACCGGGAAGAAAAGGTAATTTTTGCCGATTCTACCCTTTTCGAAGTATTCTCTTTTCCCCTGCGGGAGGGGGATCCCAGCACAGCCCTGGCAGAACCTTTTACCGCCGTCATTACACCGGCCATCGCTAAGAAGTATTTTGGTAATGCGGACCCGATCGGCAAGAGCCTCGAACTCGATAATCGACGCAATTATCGCATCACCGCCGTAATGGAGCCCATCCCGGATAACACCCACTTCAATTACGACATGTTCTTATCTCTTTCTTCCTTGAATGAAAGTCGACGAACCGAGTGGTTGAGTTTCAATTTCCAAACTTATCTGGTCTTGAAAGAAACCGCTGATCCAAAAGCCGTAGAAGCCAAGTTTCCCGACATCATTCAAGAGCACATTGGCCGGGAAGTACAACAATACATGGGAGTAACCTACGACGACTTTGAGAAACAAGGCAATAGCCTTGCATTTTCCCTGTTTCCTTTGACGGACATACACCTGCATTCTCACCTGGACGGTGAATTATCCGCCAACAGCGACATACGATATGTCTATATTTTTTCCGCCATTGGCTTATTTATCTTGCTGCTGGCCTGTATCAACTTCATGAACCTATCAACAGCAAGATCTGCCAATCGTGCCAAGGAAGTCGGTTTGAGAAAGGTAGTTGGTGCGGATCGCTCCAACCTGGTGATGCAATTCCTTAGTGAGTCTGTGGTCATCTCTTTCCTGGCGCTTGTTATTGCCATTGCCATCATGCGCCTTAGCCTGCCCCATTTCAATGCCCTGGCCGGCAAAACGATGAGTTTTAGTCAAATTAATCAGCCCTGGTTGTGGTTGGCGATGTTGGGAATGATATTTGGCGTAGGCCTATTGGCCGGCAGTTATCCGGCGTTTTTTCTCTCGGCATTTCGTCCCATACAGACGCTAAAGGGCAAGCTGGCAATGAAGGGAGGCAATAGTTTGTTCAGAAATTCATTAGTCGTATTTCAATTTGCCATTACCATCATTTTGATCATCGGTACTTTAGTTGTCTACGACCAATTGAATTACATACAAAATAAAAAACTAGGATTCAATAAAGATCAAATCCTGATCCTAAATGATGCCTATGCGCTGCAAAACAACATAATGCCCTTCAAAGAAGAGCTGAAAAGAAACCCCGACGTCCTCAATGCGACGATCAGCGGATTCCTGCCTACGCCTTCCAGCCGCAACAACAATGCTACCTTCCTCGGACGGAACCCGGAAACGAGCAGTACCCACGTCGTTACTCAGTTTTCAGTAGACTATGACTACGTGAATACACTTGGCATGGAGATCGTTGAAGGGCGTGATTTTTCGCACGACTTTCCAACGGACTCCAGTGCGGTAATCATCAATGAGGCCGCAGCACAGATATTCGGCATTACGGAAGATGCTCTTGGGCAGGAAATCGGAACCTGGGGCGGAGGTCAGGATGGTAGTTACGTCATTTTTAAAGTCATCGGCGTGGTCAAGAATTTCCATTTCGAATCCCTGAGGGAGAAAATTGGCCCTTTAATGATGTTTATTTCCAATAGTCAGGGCAACCTGACCATGAGAGTCAATACCGATAACCTCCCCAATTTCTTGACTAACCTGGAGAAAAAATGGAATGAATTTGCACCGGGACAACCTTTTGCTTTTGAATTCATGGATGAAGCTTTCTTTCAAGTGTACGAGGCAGAGACCCGGATCGGAGGCATCATCCGCTTATTCACTTTTCTCGCCATTTTTGTTGCCTGTCTCGGACTACTAGGATTGGCCACCTATACTACAGAACAACGAACGAAGGAGATCGGGATCCGGAAAGTATTGGGAGCCCCCGTTGGCCGAATCTATTTATTGCTCACCTCGGAGTTTGCCAAGTGGGTGGCCATTGCCAACATCATTGCTCTGCCAGCAGGTTATCTGCTCATGAGACAATGGCTGCAGGGATTTGAATATCAAGCAGGCATCGGTTGGCACACCGTGCTATTTGCAGCTTTGCTCGGGGTGACCATTGCCGTTTTGACCGTGAGTTTCCACGCCATCAGAGCAGCAACGGTCAACCCGATCGAATCGCTGAAACATGAGTAACCTGCAAAATAAAAGAGAACGGACTTGAAGGTTTGTTACGTCGGAGGGGAAAGCTACATGATCTTCCCCCCGATCAAACCAATTAAGGCGCCAAAACCAAGTTTCCAAATGGTGAGTAATGAATTGGTAATTCCGATCAGAGCCTCACTGTGATAGGCCATGTCCATGGCAAAAATGACACTGTAACCGATCATGGAGAGCACGGTTACGATGAGTACTGAATTAAAGACAATTTTGAAGCGCCGGGTCAGGCTAATGGTCAGTTCTTTGTCTGCCATAGTAGGTTGTTTTGGATCGATGAATAAAGACCTTAATCTTTGTACTCGCGCAGCGATCTGCCTTGTAGCACCAATTTACACTCACATCTGGGTCGAAAAATACAATGGGTCAGAATGAGACGAAAATTCCGGCTGGCCAGGATCAATAGCAGGGTAAATCCCAACGCGATCAAAATGTACAGAATTTGATTTTCCATAATCATTCAATATTTGATCTATAAAAATAGCGAAAATTGGGGAATGATGTTGGTTTATCTTTGCATACGCAAGGAGGATGCGGGTGTTTCTACGAGCGGAGATTCCTCCGGAATTTCCCATCATCCATCTAAGAAATTTGAGGTTATATGCCTTTTCGACCACCTTGGGAAAATTCATTAAATCCAACGTGCGACCCAATGAAAAATTTCCTGAGAAAAACAATTCTGACCGTCCTTTTCCTTCAGATCAATTATCTGAGCATCATGGCTCAGGAGGCAACTACACTGGTAGAAACTATGGTAACCGCTCTAATGGAGGAAGCCAAGCTACCCAGCTTCTCCATTGCGGTGCTGAAAGATGGTGAAATACATTATGCGGAAACCTTTGGCCATGCCGATATCGATTCGCAAAGATTAGCCACACCGCAAACGCAATACCGGTTGGCATCGGTATCGAAACTTTTGACCACTACGGCACTGGCCAAGCTGGTGCAGGATGGGAAACTGGCTTTCGACCAACCGGTCACTGAATTTCTACCCGAATTTCCCCATGTGGAAGGAGTCACGCCCCGTTTGTTAGGAGGTCACCTGGGAGGAATAGCCCACTATCAGTTTTTTCCGGATAAGATCAATCGACTCCATCATTATCAGTCCGTCGACGAAGCCCTGTCAACTTTTCAGGATAGTCCCAGGGTTGGCAAGGCCGGTGAAAAATATGCTTACTCTACCCATGGTTTCACCCTCCTTAGTGCCGTTGTAGAAAAAGCAGCAAAAATGCCATTTCTCAAATACCTGGATCGGCACCTATTTACCCGCCTTGATATGGGCCAAACGGGGCCGGACGATCGCACGAATATCTCACCGGATATGTCTACCATCTACAGTAGGAACGGATGGGAGCCGGTTGTAGTCACCATGCCGGAAGACCCCAGCTACAAATGGGGCGGAGGCGGAATGATCG
>JANQRV010000290.1 GCA_028284395.1 Saprospiraceae bacterium | reverse complement strand
GGATCCAATTGGTGGTGATGACGCCGACACTAAGAAAGCGCAATCCAAAATGGTCTTCCTTGACCAATGCCGGTTCGACGGCAGAAAAACGGATCCGTGAGCGGTCGAAATTTAAGGTGAACTGATAGGCAGCAAGAAGATGCAAATGATCGGTCCAAAAATCGACGGAATAAAATTTACCAGGTTCCAGTTCCCGGTCCTCGACGCTGATTGCCATTTTTTGTTGAAGACTTCTGGGCGCAATATTTTGCTCGGAGTCTTTGATGGCCGACTGATCCAGGTCGCCAATTTTGATTCCTGTAAAATTGGCCTGGTGTTCCGATTGGCTGGCATCCCAGATGATAGATTCCGGAAAAACCTCAAACCAAGGATTGAAGGGAACGGGAAAGCGGTAAGCAGCGTCGACGAATCTCCAACTGGTATTGTTAGAAAATTGCTGAATATTGCCCAACAGCAATTTCTTTAATTCCAGGAGATCCAGGGCTGTGACTGTCTTGGAATTATTGACATCCGCAGCAATGAACTCCAATGGAGAATCTAACTTCGACTTTGCCAGCAAATATTGGTTTAGTAGAAAGAGGTCAAATGTACTGATGCCTTTAAGGTGGTTGTCATTCAGACTGGGCGCAATTTTGAGCTGGGCATAATTTCGGTGCAGGCCGGTCAAGGTGTAAATACCGGTATTAGAAGTATTGGGCTTATGAAGGATCAGATCTCCAACCTTGACGGATACACCTTCGATCGGTTCTTTTTTGACGGTTTTAATGGATCCTTGCAGTACGACTTGACCGACGGTCTGTAAGGGCAACTGCACCGTTTCGCGGACCTTCAGGCATAAATTTTCCAGATGCAACATTCCCTGGCTGGCAAATGCTTCGATCTGCAGGTAGGTACCGCTGGTCGGCATTGTCCCTTCGATTTGATACTGTAAAAGGGTATCGGCGGCGGCAGACCGGAAGATCGGTTGTGTGTGATCTGAAATTCTATTGCCTTCCCGATCAAAGAAGACCAACTTGACCAGGTGTTTAGACGCTTCATTTTTGCCAGTGCTGGCATAAAAACTAAAAATGATGTTTGATCCGGGACTAATGGAATCCACTCGCTGCCAGATCTTTCCGGCAGATTGTCGCCCGTCCAGCAAGCCGAAACGCGTACCGCAAACCTCCAATCCTGCAGTAGCCAGAAAGCTCCCACCAGATGAAAACCAATCGTTGGTACCTTGTTCGAAGCTGGGATTCTTAACCCACTTTTCAGCGCAATTACAGGTATCATCCGAAACTGGCCCAACCTTCTCCATGCGCACTACATCAGGCTCGGCCTGTGCCCAACTCATTGAAAGTAAGACCAGTGCGACAGCCATTGCACAAGCTTTCATATCACTTCACTTTTCTTACCAAGAGATGAAAACCGAGCAGTAAGAAATAACCAATTTGATGAAGGTGTTTCTGAAAAACCGGAACCTCAGAGCATTCCGTACGAGCCTTTCCATTGTTCATAGTAGAAAATTTTAATGTAATGAATAGGGGATGGACCCAAAGAGATTTTATGCTCCTTGGAATCACAAATGCCCTGGATGTAAGCAGAAAAGAGAGGGGAAAATGTGGTGGTGAATGACGAATAAAATGAGGTGAAAAAGGGGAGGTAGGTGCAAGTTAGTACAAAAAATAAACTCTTGTCATGAATTATCCGGTGGGGGTTAGGAACTGTGACAGAATATCCGGAAGGCCTTCTTGGCAACCGAAAAAGAAATGCTTTGAATGGTAAAAAGATTGAATTTTAAAGCATTTCTTTTTCAGTCTGTTGAGTTTGTCAATGAATAGATTAGATTGAAATCTAATGTTTTAATTGTATGAATAAACCAAATGCGAAAAACATCAAAAAAGATCGGCGATTCGAAAGAATCTACAGTCCTTCGACCCCTCCGTCCAGGATCTTGAAGGTGGTTCGACGGTTTTCCTGGTGTTCTTCTTCGGTACAGCGCGAACAGATGCAGTCAACTTCCGGTTCGTTTTCGCCGTAACCTTTCGCCGTCAGCCGGGTGGCATCAATGCCGTTATTGATCAAGTAATCAACTGCAGATTGAGCCCGCTTTTGGGACAGGTCTTCATTGTAAGTAGGACGCCCTCGACAATCCGTATGCGAAGACAATTGGATGCGAATATTGGGATTCAGGTCCAGGTTTTTGATCAATTCATTCAGTGCTGGCTTGGCATCGTCCCTGATGTCCCACTTATCAAAGTCGTAGTAGATATTTTCAAGCACGATTTCGCGGTTCAAGAAAATCTTATCCAAGACGATTTCTATTTCAAAAGTTTGGATTGGATTATCGGGATCTTCTCCGATGCCCTTAGATGAAAAATTGGCGTCATTGCTCAGGTAACCCTCTTTAATGGCCAGAAAATCGTAATCCATTTCTTTTTCCAATTCGATGGTAAAGAGGCCATCTTCTCCTACGGTAATCTGCTGTTTTTGATTACCAAACTGAATGTTCACAACCGATCCCTCCAACGGTTTTCGTCCCAAGACCTTACTATTGGGGTTCGTCGGATCTTCAAAAATCTTTTCCAGTACATAACCGTTCAGGATCATTTTGTGCTCCACGACGACTTCCGGCTCTGGTTTTAGTGGTCTGGGAGGTGGAACGATCTTATTAAACTGATAAATGTCGTCATTGCCGATACCATCATTGCGCGTCGAAGAGAAATAGCCCGTCAGCAACACGCCCCTTTTCTTGGGGGCATCGTAGTCGATGACCAGGCCAAAATCGTCTCCACCCGAATTGATGGGCGCTTTCATGTTATATGGAGAGGTCCAAGAGCCATTACTTCGGCGATACACTTTGAAGATATCCAAGCCGCCCATTCCCGTATGGAAATCCGAAGAAAAGTAAAGCGTGTCACCATCTACCACCGGAAATTGTTCGTTACCAATCGTATTGATACTCCGACTCAGTAGTTGGGGGCTGTCCCAGCCGTCGGAGGTGCGTTCCGACACATAGATGTCATAGCCGCCCCAGCCATCCGGGTGTTGACAGGAGAAATAAAGCTTCTGCCCATCGTCCGAAAGGCTGGGGTGTCCGTAGCTGATTCCTTCTTCAATGAAGTCCAAGGCAGCAGGAACCGACCAGGAGTTGCCCAGGTTTTTGCTTACCATGATCTTGCAATGCGCATCTTCCCGTTTGTTTGGGTTGTAGCAACGAGTAAAAAAGACTTCGGAGTAATCTTTGCTAAAAACCAGGGTGCCTTCGTTATTGGTGCTGTTGAGCTTTGAATCAAAAGGAGTGACATTATTGGATTCTAAATCCACCAAAAACAGATCAGAAAATTTATTGCCCGTCCAATTGTACGTATCGTCTCCGGAGCTTGTTTTCCGATCGGACGTAAAAACCATCTGATTGTCTTTGTAAAGTGTGGGAGAATAATCGGCATTTCCAGAGTTAAATTCCAACACCTCTACTTTATATTCAGCATACTTATCGGCTTTCCAACCCAATGCAACTTGGCAAGACTGTAATTCGCGGCGATACTCGTACGGACTGCCGATCTCAAACCCCAGATTCTTAAAGGCCTCAAATGCCTCTTTGTACCGCTCTGCCTTTTTCAATCCATAGGCATACTCCTTCAAAGCATCCACTCCGTATTGATAGTCATAGGCATTTTGGTACCAATCGATCGATTCGTCACTTTTGTTCAGATTCTTGTAGGAATCCGCTAAAAGAAATGCGATTTTCCCCTTCTCCGTCCGAGTCTTGGCTTTGTTGTATTCCTTCTTCAGCATTTTGACGGCAACAGCATATTGCTTGCGTTCGTAGGCAGTTTGGCCGTCGCGGATCTTCTGCACATAATTACAACCGCTCGCCAATAAAATCACCATTGCTACCAATAAAGCGGGAAAGTTTTTCATGCCACGTAGATTTACTTTTCAGAAAATTACTTATAAAACGTCGTAAAGTAAATAATTTGTTTAGCTGGATGTTCATTTTGTCAGCTAGAAACGTTTCTATGATGCTATGATGCTATGATGCTATGATGCTTCATTGGCG
>JANQRV010000273.1 GCA_028284395.1 Saprospiraceae bacterium | reverse complement strand
CACCGTAGAAGGTACCTACACCGTCCAATTAACCGTTAGCGATGGCCGAACCGGCTGTATGGTGGAAAAGAACATCGTTGTGAATCCGCCACCTTGCATCGAGGTCACTTTCAATACGGAAGATTTTGAAGACGGATGGGGCCTGTGGAATGATGGCGGAGCAGATGCCGATCGGGTTGATGCTGCTGCATTTGCCAGCAGTGGCACATTTTCCATCCAATTGAAGGATGATACCGATGAATCTGTGATGACCACTAATCCTTTGAATTTATCGAAATACTTTGACCTTACGATCGATTTTTCCTATTACGTAGAAAGTTTTGACAATGCATCGGAGGATTTTTGGCTACAAATTTCTACAGACGGAGGGACTGCCTTCTCGACGATTGCCGAATGGAACGAAGGAGATGAATTTAACAGCGGAGAGCAGAATACCGGTTCGGTTTCAATAGATGGACCTTTTTCTGCCAACACCTTACTGCGTTTTCGCTGTGATGCATCGGGAGATGGTGATTACGTTTACATTGATGATGTCGTCATTCGCGGTTGTAGAGAAAATGTGGCTCCCGTTGCGGACATGGTGGTATCGACCGCCATGGGTCGAGCACCGGTCCTGGTTGGTTTTGATGGCTCCTGTTCTTATGATCCGGACGATGATGAGTTGACATATGTTTGGAATTTTGGAGATGGAACTTCGGATAATGGTAACTTCCCCTTTACCGAACACGCTTACAGTGCACCAGGAGTCTATATAGCCACATTAACGGTCTCCGACGGAAACTTGAACGACGTAAATCAACAATCCATTACAGTTGTCGCACCTCCAACCTGTTCGTTCTTGAGTGCCGATTTTGATGCGGGGACTGAAGGTTTTTCCTATCTCGATGATGCTTTTCAAAATACCAATCAACCGGCATATGCACAGGGTGACTACCAGGCTGCCGGAGGCTATCAGGGAGGAGCACTACGCGTTGAACTTGGAGCAATCAATGGCAACGATGTATTCAACATGTCCGGTGGATGGGAATATGTTTTTTCTCTTAGTCAACCGACTGAACTATCCATTTCCTTACGTTATAACCTGATTTTTGACATCGAATATGAGAGTGATGAATATGGCCGGGCTTTGATGAGTTTCGACAATACTTTATACGGTCAGGGAGGAAATGAATACCTCGCTCAGTTGACGGGCGGAGTTTCCGGTACGGTCGATCAGTCAACCGGCTGGCAACTTTTTCAGGTAGATCTTGGACTGGTGGCGGCTGGCAATCATTCACTCAAGATTGGAGCATTCAACAACAAAAAAACTTTCGACAACGAACGGACGCAACTTTTCATCGATGATGTTGAAATTGGAACAACAGGCGGAGGTGCGACTCCGGTAGCATCGTTTACGACTAATATTTCCGGTGGACCCGCACCCGTTCCCATCCTGTTCGATGCTTCAGGTTCGACCAATAATGGAAGTGGCGAACTCATTTATCAATGGGACTTTGGCGACGGCACGACGAGAAGTGGGATAACGGCAACCCATACCTACAATTTCCCTGGATTGTACTCCGTCGTACTGACGGTAGATAATGGCATATGTGAAGGTCAGGTAAATCAGCTGGTTTCGATAGGCCAGCCCGTAGCAGATCTAGGGATTTTCACTAAGCAGACAGACCTCGGAGGGGTGGCGATCAGCGGAAGTGTGGTTCACGATGGTGGACTGTACACGGTCCGCGGATCCGGTGCGGATATTTGGAACAGCGCTGATGAACAGCAATTTATTTTCCGACCTCATCGTGGAGACGGAGAAATTATCGCCCGGGTTCAATCGATGACCAATACCAATACTTCCGCAAAAGCCGGTCTGCTCTTTCGCGCTTCGTCCGATCCTGCTGCACCAGCGGTAATGGTGGCCCAACGACCAGATGGACAGGTCAGTTTTCAATGGCGTTCGGCCAATGGAGGAAACTCCAGCTGGTCGGGAAGTTGGGAAGGAGGAACGGGCAACGTCAAATTCTTGCGACTCGTCCGCAATGCCAATTTATTTACGGCTTTTTATTCCACCACTACGGCCCGTGGCCCCTGGATACAAATTGGATCAGGGCAGACAATTACGATGCCGGCTGAGGTCTTGATTGGTCTGGGAGTGACTTCTCGCGATGATGGAATCCTTTGTACGGCGGAATTTGGCAAAGTGCGAATTGGGAACATAGCGGGACCGGCAGCACTTATCGTAAATGCCAAAGTTTATCTCCAAGGTCCTTGGAATGGAACTGGATTGAACCTCCACTTGTACGATGCGGGTCTGGTTCCGCTGACGCAACCATTTTCAGCTCAGCCCTGGAACTTTGCTGGTTTGGAACAGGTTGGGGTCATTCCACCCAATGCCATTGACTGGGTAATGGTCCGTTTAATGGATAGCTCCGATCAACAATGCATCCTGGCGGAACGTGCCTGTTTCGTTCGTAACGATGGTTTATTGATGGATCTAGATGGGACCATTGGTGTTGATTTTGGAGTCATTCCAATTGGCGCGGCCTTTATTTCTATCCAGCATAGAAACCATTTGGGCATTATGACTGATGGCGCCGTGAATCTTCTTGGAGAATAATGTATGGAGAGAAAAACTATCTTTGGAGTGGAGTTGTAAACCAAACCACGGATTAGATGCGAATCGATATTGTTTCAGTCATGCCGGAATTGTTGACCAGCCCCTTCCAGCATTCCATCATGAAGCGGGCACAGGAAAAAGGGCTGTTGACCGTCGTTGTGCATAACCTGCGGGATTATGGCCTTGGGAAACACGCTCAATTAGACGACTACCAATATGGGGGAGGTGCCGGCATGGTCATGATGGCGGAGCCGATCGCCAACTGTATCGATGATCTAAAAAAGGAACGTAAATACGATCAGGTCATTTACATGACACCTGACGGAGATCGGTTGGATCAGGCACAATGTAATCATTTATCGCTCTTCAAAAATTTAATCATCCTCTGTGGTCACTACAAAGGAATTGATGAACGGATCCGGGAACATTACATCACAAAAGAGATTTCCATCGGCGATTATGTATTATCGGGAGGTGAATTAGCGGCAGCGGTCCTGGTAGATGCATTGGGGCGATTACTACCGGGCGTGCTGAACGATGAAACATCCGCCTTGTTTGATTCCTTTCAGGATAACCTGCTGGCGCCACCTGTCTATACCAGACCTGCGGAATTTAGAGGATGGCCGGTACCCGAGGTCCTTTTGTCCGGCAACTTCAAAGCTATTGAGGATTGGAGAATGGAGAAAAGCATCGAACGAACAAAGGCACGACGCCCAAAATTATTGAAATCCGATGAAAGTTAGCTTATTGTTCACAGGGGTCTTAACTTCATTGGTCTGTATTTCTTTGAATGCACAACGCATTTATGAATCGGATTTACCTCAGCAGCTATCGGACCTGGAAGAATGGCAATCCTTGCAAAAACGGAAAAAGGAAGAAATGACCGCTTTCCGCCAAGCAGTTGTTTCGGCTTTGCCCGAGCGTGCGGTTGGAAATACGGTGTTTTATTTGGACCTGGCCCTAAAAGAATTGGATGAATATGGAATCACCGCTTTTCAACAACGAATTCGACAACTGGCCAGCCGCAAAACCGAGCTGGAAGAGGTGATTGAAAAACCACTGAGGATTCTGGAATCTAGGCTGGGTGAAGTTGAAGAAGCCCTGGGTCTGTGGAATCGACTTTATGCATTTTCAGGAGACCAGATGGCGCTTTACAAGATCGATACAGCATTGCTGTCCATTCAGTCCGAATTGGCCTTTTACAACTTTAGGGATGGAGAGAAAATTGGGGAAATTGGTGCGGGAGATGAATCCTTTGCAGCGGTGGTGGGCGTTAGCTCCGAGAAAATCATTTACTATCTGAATGATGTCTTACCAGAATCACTCGACCGAATCGCTTATCACATCAACTTCAATCCGATCTTTGATCGAAATGAAAATGAATTTTTTCCAATCCTTGGCAGTAGTTCCAGTACGGGACTAGAGGGGATGGCCCTGGATAAAGTATTGATTAGAAATGCAGTCCACCATTTTGATCGGTTGGAAGAAATGCTTTTGGCAGTGAAGGAATCGATGCGAGAAGATGGCTGGTTATTCGTCAAAGAAATGTATCAGCCCGACTGTAGAAACCATTGTTGCAACGAACTAAAGTCGGCAGCGCAACTCCTGCCCGTTTTCGAAAAAGTAGGTTTCCAACTATCAGAGAGCCAACTCTTAGAGGAATTCGATGGTGATTGGCACCTGCTCAAGTTCTCCATTCGCAAGGGGTCGTAATGCTGCGCATTCAGGAGTTGGTTTCCCCCCAGCGGAAAGTATCGATCTTTAATTTTGCCAGATCCAACACCCGGTCGATTACCGTTGCGGCCAGCGCCTCAAAATCTTTAGGTTTACTGTAAAAGGAAGGACTGGCCGGACAAATGATCCCCCCGGCCTCGGTAATCAACTTCATATTATTGATGTGAATTAGGCTGAGTGGGGTGTCTCTTGGCACCAATATAAGCCGCGCTCGTTCTTTCAACATCACATCGGCCGAACGCGTAATCAGGTCGGTTGATACTCCGGTTGCGATCCGTCCCATTAAACCCATCGAGCAGGGGCAGATGATCAGCGTATCGTAATTAGCCGAACCGGAAGCAAAGGGAGCCATAAAGTCATTGTTCTCATAAAAATTGAAAGCGTATTGACGGTAATCGGCGTTGCCCAATTCGAACTCCCAGTTGAATTTCGCATTTTTAGACATGACTACGCCCACCCTGAGTTCCTCAGCTGAAAAATGCGATAACTTGTCCAGTAAAACTTTGGCATAAATCGAACCGCTTGCTCCTCCGATGCCGATCGCTAATTTTCTCATAGTCCAGAATTATTTACCCGTATAAACGAATCTAGGTGTTAATGGTTTAAAGGACACATCATGGTTAAAAATATCTTAAATGTGATTTCGAGCGTCTACATTCACCCATAATATCAGTTTCTTTAAATCGAGTGCGTTCCACCAGTTTCAGGAAATTTTTCCACTTGGAACGGTTTATGTAGTTTGTACAATTGTAAACTTTTATTGAGATGAAAAAAGTAGCGATTAGAGCTCTGGTACTTTTCGGGTTTTTTACTTTTTGTGCCTTTACATCTAATATTGATGTGGTGCATAACGTTAACAAGGCAGCAGTAGAGGAGATCAAATGGATGTCCTGGGATGATGCTATTGCAGCAGCAGAAAAGGAACCGAAAAAAATATTCATTGATGTTTACACGGATTGGTGTGGTTGGTGTAAGAGAATGGATAAAACGACTTTTGCCGACCCGAAAGTCGTGGAATATGTAAATAGTAATTTTTATGCCGTCAAGTTCGATGCGGAACAAAAAGGAGAAATTACATTCCGCGGACATACCATGAAATACAGACCGGGAGGCCGTCGTGGCGTCCATGAATTAGCGATTTCCCTGTTAAATGGCCGGCTGGGATATCCTTCATACGTCTATTTGGACGAGCAGCAAAATCGGATTTCAATTTCTCCCGGTTTTAAGCAGGTGGACCCTTTCTTGAAAGAGCTCACTTTTTTTGCTGAAGATCATTATAAGACAAAAACATTTAAAGAGTACTCGGCCGCACCTGGAAAATGAAAAAAATGCTAGTAACCGGAATTTCCGGCTTTTTAGGTAGTTATTTTCTTCGACAAAAATTAATGGAATGGGAGTTGATCGGGTTGTATCGCAGCAAGGCTTGCGTGACCGACCAACATCGGCTCCTTCAATCAAATCTGACTGATCCCGACTCTACAACCCGAATGCTTCTCGAGGTTCGACCGGATGCTATCATTCATTTGGCAGCGGCTTCAAACCCCAATTGGTGCGAACAAAATCCCGATCTTGCCCGGTCGATCAACGTTTCCTCCTCTAATTTTCTGGCTTCTTACGCGGCTTCCCGTGGAATTCCTTTTGTTTTCGCATCGACCGATCTGGTTTACGATGGCCAAAACGGACCTTATCGGGAAACGGACCAGTGCCGTCCGATCAATGTATACGGGCGCCAAAAATTGGAAGCTGAGAGACGGATCTTGGAAACCTATCCGCAGGCCACCATTGCTCGGCTACCGCTCATGTTTGGGATGACCGATCAAGCACCCAATTTCCTTGCGGGTTGGGTCAGGCAACTGGAGGAAGGAAAAATAGTGCACGCTTTTACGGATGAATTCCGGACGGCAGCTAGCGGGGAAGATGTGGCCGGTGGATTGCGTCTGCTGGTGGAGCACAGGGCAACCGGTATCTGGAACCTCGGTGGGAAGGAGCGTATGTCGCGGTACGAATTTGCACAACTCATTGCGGAGGTTTTTGACTTGGACGCAGATTTACTTCGTCCCAGTCTGCAAAAAGATGTGAAGATGCCAGCGGCTCGTCCGGCCGATGTATCCACAGACAGCAGCAAAGCTTACGCATTGGGTTATGATCCTCGGCCGATGC
>JANQRV010000271.1 GCA_028284395.1 Saprospiraceae bacterium | reverse complement strand
GCAGGTTTACCGTTCAATTAGGGGGGACTGCTCAGCAGACCAGCTATGAAGAGACCCAAGTACTCTTCGAACCAGAAGGAGGTACCGAAGCAGCAACTGTAGCCGTTGATGAATTCGTGAGAACTCCGAAACTATACGGGTATTTCACTACTTTCTATCACTTCTCAGAAGCATTTCAAGTGGATCTGACAGGGGCCTATACCGGCTCCATGATTGTACCGCGGGTGGTCAGCGAAACCGGTTTTCTGAATCTGATTGAGTCCAACCCATTTCTAGATGTAAATATCAAAGGTAGTTATCAATTCAAAGTGGCTCAAGAGTTTCATTTAGAATTGAGTGGTGGCGTAAAAAACCTCTTCAACAGTTATCAACCAGCATTCGATTCCGGACCGGACCGGGATTCTGACTTCATCTATGGGCCCATGGCTCCCCGCTCTGTTTTTATTTCATTAAAAATTGGTAACTTACAATAATGGTTCAAATAGCTTACAAACCTCTGGGGCTCTTGCTTGCCATCTCGTTCTTACTCAGTACGACTCAGCTGAAGGCACAGCAAGTGGATTCGGTGCGTTGGTTATCATTCGAAGGACTGGAAGAAGCACTTGCCACACAGCCCAAAAAAGTATTCATAGATTTCTATACCGACTGGTGTACCTATTGCCGTAAAATGGACAAGGTCGTGTTTACAAAACCCGAACTGGTTGACTTGCTAAATGACCAATATTATGCTGTTCGCTTCAATGCCGAAACTGATGCGCCGGTTGCTTTTGGCGGACAACTATTTATCAACGACCAGGTGGGCAAGTCCAGAACGCCCATTCATCAAATCGCCCAATTGCTGGCTTTACGGCAAGGGAGGTTTGTAGCTCCTACCTTGGTCCTTCTCGACGAAGAGTTTAAAGTCGTATCCAGGCATTTTGAATATATGGATAGTAAGAAACTGCTTCGGGCATTAAATTATTGAGTGGAATAGGCCATCGATTCGTAGCTATTTTTTTCCTATTGCTATGATCAGATTTTCTTTGCCCAACAATTCGATCTTTACGTCAGCGTACCCACTCTCTTGCAATAAGTCTCTTAAACTTTCCCTGGTGTACAACTTGTTCAATCCATGTTTGGAATTTCTTACCGTTATGGCCAATACTCCGTTTTCGGCAAGTATGGTATGGATTTTTTTGAGACTTCCAACGGCATCTTTCCAGAAATAAATGCAGTTGATAGTCAGGACTTTATCGATGCTTGCTGCTGCAAAGTCCAATTCTTCTACACTTCCCAGGCGTAAATTGAGTTTTCCCTCTTCAATTAATTTTGTATTGTTTTTCTTCGCCATTTGTAACATGGTCTCGGAATGGTCGATGCCATATATCTTACCGGTCTCCAGTAACTTTGAAATTGCCTTGAATGACTTCCCCGGTCCGAATCCAATTTCCAATACGTGATCATTCGGCTCTATATGTAACCTTGAAATGGTAGCAGGAACCTCTGTTCCATTCATTTTCTCCATCAACCTACCCATGATCTTTCCGATAATTCCATGAGGTTTTCCCGCTTGTCCGTATTTCATTTTTCTATTTTTATGATCCAAGTAAAAATGGTGTGAGACCTGTGTTGGATATACCTGATCTGCTGGTTGAGATATAAAAGTACTAAATCAATGAATTGGAAAACCATCTATCGGTACCCTTGCTTATCTTCGTTGCAACAAATTCGCTGCAATGCCAAAAAGGCAGCTTTGATGTATTCGCTCCTATGTCTTTTAGTTGGGAGTTGATCAAAATGTTAGGAGGATTTTGCATCGAAGATCCCCGTTGCTTCGGAAATCCTGAAAGTAAATAATACTCTCCTGACAGAATGCCTTCAACGAGAGGTGATTCCTAAAGACCCGATCCTGGAAAAAGCATGGGAATTGTTACGGTAATCCCGGAATGGTGAGCTAAAAGATGGTGTTTCCTTCAATGCTGATGCCCGGTGTACGAATGAGAGAAATTGACAGGCCGACAGTTTAATACTACAAAGTTGTATTATTTTACAAAATTGTGTATGTTTGTTAATACTATTTAGTAGTATTATTGAATAATAATGAAAATAAAAGATTTAGAGAGTTGTTCCCTGAACGGACTTTCCTTCATTAACCCTAAACCTTGATGGATATGAGTGAGACCGAACCACCTGGATTTCCATTGAAACTATTGCAATGGTTTTGTAAGCCAAGGTATCATAAAGATGTGGAAGGTGACTTGTTGGAATTGTTTGACCGGCGGGTAAGCCATTATGGATTGCGAACGGCCAGATGGTTGTTGTACAAGGACGTCATCCTACTACTAAGACCCGGTATGGTCCGCTCTGTTAACATTAAATTTCGTTTTATGCTTAGGGAAAATCTGAAAATTGCCAGTCGGCAAATGCTTAAAAACAAAATATTTACGGCCATTAATCTCGCCGGTTTAACGGTCGGAATGACGACGGCTCTTTTAATTTTGATCTGGGCTCAAAATGAGTGGAGCTTCGATAAGTTTTATCCGAATTCGGATAAACTATATCGAGTCATCTGTCACTGGGAAGGGGACGGAGAGCATTTGACCATTCCCGCGATTCCGATCCGGCTACGCAACATGGCCAGCCAGGAGATTTCCGAGATCGAAGATTTTTTTGTGATGTATCCGGGTAATGATAGTCCCCTGATCAAGACTGCAGACGGCCAGTCTTTTGAAGAAAGAGAACTAGCCTATATCAGCAACAACTGGTTAGATGAATTTGACTACGAAGTAGTACAGGGCTCGAAGCAGGCATTCCAGACCAACAAGTTTGGTATTGCGCTTACGGAAGAGCGGGCCCGAAAGTATTTTGGGGAAACCGACCCCATTGGAAAAACGCTTGAAGTCTACGCTACGAATTACACCGTAGAGCTGATTTTGAAAAACAATCCGGTCAATTCAAGTTTTCAGCAAAAGGTATTTCTTCCCCTTCGATCGTACTGGCCGGATCAATCTTCTTATGAGAGAGAATTGAAGAATTCGAATTACAAATTCGTTGCATTTTTTAGAGCCACTAAAGACATCGATCAGGAAAAGATTGAATCGCAGCTCACGGATTTAATGGGCCAAATCGATCAGAACAAACCAACGTCCGCCTCCATTTTCGCTTTAACCGATATGCGATTTGAGGAGTCGCTCAACCGCGATTTTTTTGAGCATCAAAATCGGGCCTCCGTCAGTACTTTCACCTGGATCGGAATCATTATTTTACTGGTTGCTCTTTTGAACTACGTTAATTTATCCACAGCTACCATCAACAAAAGAATCCAGGAAATCGGTATCAGAAAGGTAGTTGGTGCCAGTTTTAGAGATATCTTTGCACAAAT
>JANQRV010000244.1 GCA_028284395.1 Saprospiraceae bacterium | reverse complement strand
CGTCAAGGCCATCGACCAGCTAAACCTGGAAATTGGCACGGGTATGTTTGGACTGCTGGGACCCAACGGTGCCGGCAAATCCACCTTGATGCGCACCATTGCCACCCTGCAAAACCCCGATACCGGAAGCATTCACTTTGGAGAGATCGATGTATTAAAACACCCGATGCAATTGCGCCGGATATTGGGCTACCTACCACAGGAGTTTGGCGTCTACCCACGCGTTTCCGCACTCCGGCTGCTGGATTATCTGGCAACGCTGAAGGGAATTTCTTCAAAAAAAGAACGCCGGCAGATGATTGATCGGGTGCTGGAAATTACCAATCTCTACGAAGCCCGCAACAAACATGTCAGCAGCTATTCCGGAGGCATGAAACAACGCTTCGGCATCGCCCAACTTTTGCTCAACAATCCGAGGCTGATCATCGTCGACGAACCCACCGCCGGCCTCGACCCCGCCGAACGAAATCGCTTTCTAAACATCTTGCGCGAGATCGGCACCCAGCATACCGTGCTTTTTTCGACACACATTGTAGACGATGTGCGCGAACTCTGCACCGATATGGCCATCCTAAACAAAGGCAGGTTATTGCAACACATTCCCCCGATGGCCGCCACCAAAGCCATTGCCGGACACATTTGGACCAAGTCCATCCCCAGGGAAGCCGTTGAATCGGCCGAGGCTCGCTACCACGTACTATCGTCCGGATACAACCGAGATCATTCGGTCACCATTCGCGTTTATGCGGAGCAACAACCCGATGCGGCGTTCGCAGCGGCCGTACCGGATCTCCAGGATGTCTATTTCCTAGCTCTTCAACCAACGCCTTAATATGTTTACCACCATCTTTCATTACGAGATGCGGCACTGGCTGCGGCAACCCGCGATTTACATCTACGCAGTAGTCTTAGCGCTTCTCCCCTGGGCGCAGACGGCAGAATGGGTCGGCGTTTTTGATCCCGCCGGAAATGCCACTGCCGTCATCCGGCTTGTGAATGCTCCCATGGGTCTCTATCGCATTTTCCAGAAATTCACCCTGCTACTCGTACTCCTGATCCCCATTGTATTCGGTCAAGCGGCCCATCGGGATTTTGGATCGGGTATGCAGCCGATCCTTTCCACTTGCCCGGTCCGGCCAATCTACTTTTTTGCGGCCCAATTGCTATCGGCCATCATCGTTGTCTTTGGTATTTCGGTAGCGATCGGCATTGGCATTGAAACAGCCTTTCTGACGCCTGGTCGCCAAACCGAACGACTGCTTCCCTTCCGCTGGCTCCCCTATTTGCAGATCTACTTCGTATTTTTGCTGCCGAACATCCTGCTACTGGGCCTCCTGGCCTTTGCCGCCGTACGTCAGACGAAGAACATGTTCGCCGGTTTCATCATCATCCTGTTGATTTATCTCTTGCGCACCCTATTGCTTGGAGAGACATCAATCAATACTGGCAGCTGGAGCGCCCTCCTGGATCCCCTGGGAGAACGTGCGGTGAGCTACTACAGCAAATACTGGACCATTGCCGAGCAGAACAATCGGGGTCTTCCTATTGGTCCCCTTGTCGTCCGCAATCGACTTTTATGGCTGGGTGTGACTGTGCTCATTCTGAGCAGTGGGTTCGTGGCCGATCGCCCTCATTTCTTCAAGGGCAGATACCGCCAAAGGGAATCCCCCAGCAGTGTTATCCACAATAACTCATTTGCCCGGGTAACGAGACTGTCGTTACCCATGATATCGATTGGCGAAAATTTCCGGGCCTGGTGGAAAGCCATCTGGACCCTGGCTCAGTTCCATTTCCAATACATTCTCAGAGCCGGTTTATTCGGCAGCATCGTACTGGGTGGTGCCGCCGTCGTTTTGTTCAAGCAAACGGAAGTAGCGGCCGGCTATGGTTCGGAGACCTTGCCGACAACCTGGAAAATGCTGGAATTCCCCCTCCATAACTTCTCCGGGACGATCAATGTACTCACCTTTCTATATGCTGGCATGTTGATACATCGCGAGCGAAAGTCCGGCATCTTCCACCTGACGGATGTCACCACCGCGCCGGATTGGGTTATCCTGTTCGCCAAATTCTTAGCGCTCCTGCAAATGCAGGCCCTCCTGCTAACCTTGTTTTTGGTGAGTGGGATTCTGGTGCAAACGGCAGCCGGCTACTACGAATTCCAACTGGGACACTACCTGATGGAATTGTATGGACTACAATGGTGGCATTTCATCCTCTGGGCAATGGTCGCCTTTTTTGTACAAACCCTCGTTTCCAATCCCTACCTGGGTTTCTTCTTGCTCATCATTGGCATGATGGGCATTGCGCAGTTGCACCTATTTGATCTGGATTACTATGTTTTTCAATATAATTGGGGACCGTATTACTACTACTCGGACCTAAGCGGCTACAGTCATTCCTTACTGGCATTTCTGACCTACAAGGCGTATTGGTTGCTCTTTGGCATTTTTTTGACCGGCGGGGCTTACTGCTGGTGGGTGCGCGGTTTTCCCGGGACGTATCGGCAACGCTTTTACCGCGCCGTTGGTCGACTGAAGTCCGCCGCGGGGCTGGTGATGGCCATGGCCCTAATCAGCTTCCTGGTCTTCGGAAATACCTTGTGGAGGATCGACCAGGCCCAACAACCACAATCATCCAAGAAGGACAAGGAGCGGCTCCGGCAAAAAACCGACCGGGGCAAGAAAATTTATCAGCCACTGGCTCAGCCCACCATTCGAAAAGTCAAAACAGAAGTCGATTTCTACCCCGCGGAAGAGGCGTTTTCCATCAGGGGATCGTATCTCCTGACCAATCAAACCGACCAAAACATCGATACCTTCCTGGTGTTGTCCAAACCGGATTACATCACCGTTCATGAGTTTGACTGCGCTACGAGATCCGTGCTCAAAGACACCATTGTAGCCCTTTACGGCCAGCTAATGAACTTCCAGGTTTTTACCAGCCCGGAAGCATTACAGCCCGGCGACAGCATGACCTATCGATTTACAATCAATAGCGCCTCCAATACGGTTTTTGCGCAGAGGAGTCCGGTGGGGCAACGGGCATCCGTCCTTTTGCCACCGACCCTGCCCCGATTTGGCTATTGGACCGACGACGCCCAACCCCAACCCGATGC
>JANQRV010000227.1 GCA_028284395.1 Saprospiraceae bacterium | reverse complement strand
AATCTCTTCCGTCGCTCTCTTTCCCAATCCCACTTCCGGAACGATTGAGGTTTTCGGCCCCGCATTCGACTGGGTCAGGATCATCGATCCACTCGGCAGAATAGTTGAACGAATCAAAAAGCCGGAGCGCGAATTGGATGTTTCGAGATTGCCCAGCGGTACCTACTTGCTGCAATTTGGCTTCGAAGATCAGCTCTTCTTTGCCAGGGTGATCAAAAAATAAGGTCAGCTAGATCGGACTATTTAACCTTAGCAAACCACTGCTGCCTTGCCCGGCCCTGGGTCACCCGAAAACCATTCACTTGACCCCGATCGTCTCGTTGAAATTCTACCGAACTCACAAAAAAGCGACTGCCGGTAAAATCATCCTTCCACGCGTAGCTCAAATCCAATATCCCGTGACGAAAATGTAGAAGTTTCAATTGCCCATCCCGGACCATGACCCGATAGCTGGTGGCCAATTCTTCCGATTCATACTCCCCGATGTAGGCCTGCAAGTCTTTTGGCCCCGGAACTGGATGGTCTGCGAGTTTGGGGCATTCCATACCAGCGTAGACAAAGTGTTGTACACTGCCCGATCCGTCCCGGTGAAAGGCCATGGTGCGTCTGCCGTATGCGTCAATGCGAAAAAGGGTGTCGTTGAGTGGTGTCATGGGGAAGCTGTCTTCGTTCGTGGCTTGAGTCCACAATTGATCGCCGCGTCGCGATAGCGTTACGTACCAACCTGGCCCCAGCCGGTAGGTACCTACATATTCCTCTAATGTCTTGTTGGAAACGGTGGTTGCTGCTTCCGTTTTAGTCTTCTTTTTGCCGGCATCTGCGGAGGCTGCACTCTTTAGAAACCAGGAAGCAATGGTCGTTGCTCTCCGGTAAGCATTGGTTGGGTAGTTATTTAAGACTACCACGGAAAGGTGAGCATCGGGAAAGTAACCCAGATAGGTGCGAAACGAGGCCCAACTGCCACTGTGTGAAATAAACGGTTCATTGTTGTATTTATCAACACTCAAGCCAAAGGCGTAAGAGATCTCCTCGCCGTTATTCAACACTCCTTTCTCAAACATCCGATTGATAATGGGCTTCAGGTCGGCTTCGGGCCGATCGAGGTTGATCACCCATTTAGCCAGGTCCGTTGTGGTGGAATACATCGAACTGGATCCCAAGGCCATCAGGTTATTTGGCTGGGCGTGAAAAGCACCGTCGTCTTCCCGAAAATAACCACCGGCACGATTGGGAATGACCCGGGTATGATCGTCCAGGAATTGGGTATTGGTCATACCAAGGCGGTCGAAAATGTGTTGTTTGGTCCAATCGGAAAATGATTGGCCGCTCACTCTTTGCACCAGTTCGGCCAGCAAATTATAACCCGTATTGGAATAGCTGTATTCCGATCCGGGTTCATAGTTGAGTTCCTGCTGGTTTTGGGCCATCCGAAGAATCTGCTCAAAAGAGATGACGTCGTCAAAGCTCCAACCACTCAATGGCAGAGTACTGGTCCAGTCACGAATTCCGCTGGTGTGATGAACCAGGTGATCAATGGTGATGACCTTACCAAAGTCAGGCAGTTCGGGCAGGTATTTACGGATATCGTCTTGCAACGATATTTTGCCTTCTTCGACCAAAGTTGATACGGCAAAACCGGCAAACTGCTTGGAGACGGAAGCGAGGTCGAAAACGGTCTGCGGTGTATTGGGAATGCCATGTTCGAGGTTGGCCAGTCCATAGCCTTTATTGAATAAAACTTTTCCATCTTTGACCACCAGGATGGCGGATCCAGGTGTGGAAGCACTGACTTGTCCCGCCCCCATCAAAGAGTCGATTCGCTGCTCCAGCACGTGTTTAGAAATTTGTGCCAGCAGCGTCCCATCGAAAAATAGAAGAGTAATAGCAGCAGTAATAGCAATGGTAAGTCTAAGTAAATTCATTGGTTTCGTTTTATATCTAAAGACAGTCGGCCAGCGCAAAAGTTGGGCTCTCCCATTTAATGGTTTCATTATACGAATCAAATAATTGATCAACAATACATTATCAGTCAGGGCTAGGCACTGTCCTCCCCTATCCCTTGTGGTAATTGTTCGAAAATGTCTTTGTAAGCCCTAGCATATTGCTGCATCTTTGGATCACCGTGAGAGATAGTCGGAGGCAAGTTCTCCCCTTTTACACTGCTGCCGAAGCAGTCGTCTGCTGATCAAAATAGTCTAAGAGATAGATAACAATAGGGTTGTTCAAGGTGGTACAAGTGGATACTTGTGTCACCTTTTTTTAATGGTGCCTACTTTGTAAATTTGAGGGAAGAATTACACAAAATTTCAGTTTTCGATTCGTATATTTATTTCGTTCCAGCGTCCACTTTCCATGAATAAATTTGATCGCGTATTTTCCACGCTCATCCTCCTGCAAACTAGAAGAGTCGTTAAAGCAATGACTCTTGCGGAGCGATTCGACATTAGTTTACGAACGGTCTACCGAGACATCAACACCCTCAAAAATGCGGGTGTCCCCATTATCGGCGACCCCGGTATCGGCTATTCCATCATGGATGGTTACCGCCTCCCTCCTATCATGTTCAGTGAAGGAGAGGCCGCAGCACTGCTTACTGCCGAAAAGTTTATCGGCAGGGTTACCGACAAAGAAACGCAAGCTTATTATTCCAATGCCCTGGTGAAGATCAAAGCCATCCTAAGAAGTGCCGATAAGCAAGCACTGGAGGTATTAGACAACTCCATTGCCATTACTCATAAGAACACCTGGGAAAACAAAGCCTATCTACAAGACCTATTTAAAAGCCTTGCCTCTAAACAGCTTCTGAAGATCCAATACAAAAAAGCAGATGGTACCAGCTCCGAACGACTGTTGGAGCCCGTTGGTTGCTATCACTACAGCTACAATTGGTATTTGGTTGCTTTTTGTCAACTTAAAAAGTCGTACCGCACTTTCAAATTGAACCGAATTGTCAACTTGCGGGTGCTGGATCAAAATTTCGACACCGAGCACATTAGTTTGCAAGATTACATCGACCAGCAGGATCAGTCCTGGAAAAAAGAACATCGGTTCCAAACCATAAAAATTGCCTTCAAGCATGCTATGATCAAGTATGCCGAAAGCCGCAAATATTACTTCGGCTTCATAGAACAGACCGTTGTAGACGACGCCGTGCATATGACCTTCTTAAACTCTTCCCTGGAGGTTGTTGCCCGCTGGTTGTTGCAATTTGGCGATCAGGCTACCGTCCTGGCTCCGGTAGCATTAAAAGATCGGTTAAAAGAGTTGGCTACTCAACTTTATCGCCACTATCAAGAGTCTTAAAAACCAGACCCAAAAGTTACTGACATACTGTTGTCATGCCCCCCTCCTATCTTTGTTTCGTCAACAATTTTTTCTTTAAAATTTAAAGACCATGACAACTCAAGAAGTAGCCGACAGACTAGTAGCATTATGCCGTGAAGGCAAGCACGAGCAAGCAGTAAAAGAATTGTATGCTGCCAACATCGTCTCCGTAGAACCGGAAGGAGCGCCCAATAGAATCGTACAGGGCTTGGCGGCCGTTGCCGAAAAAGGAGCCAAATTCCAAAGTATGCTGGAAAAAGTAAACTCCAGCATCATTTCCGACCCGATCGTCGCCGAAAATTTCTTTTCCTGCAGCATGCGGATGAATGTCCAAATGAAAGGCGCGCCAGTAGCCATCGATATGGATGAAGTTTGTGTGTACAATGTAAACGACGGCAAAATTGTAAAGGAAGAGTTCTTCTATACGCCGCAGCCACAACCTCAAGCTGCTTAACCCATCATCCAATTGGTGCTGACAATATTTTCAATTGTGGGATTGCAGATGATGGATGCAGGTACCGGCAATCACCGTCATGTGGGGGTGATTGCCGGTTTATTTGGCGTGGATTGGGTAAAAAAATATTCAATTGATCCTTCCGAATCGCTGCGTATCAACCTGGCAGCTATGCAGCGCTATCCACCTCCTACTGTGGGTTGACCACCCTACCATTTTTTATCACTACATCAGGGTTCTTTAGATTATTGATGTCTCTAGTCGGGTTTTCTTTCAGAACTAAAAGATTCGCTCTCTTTCCAACCGTAATAGATCCGATTCGATGCTCTTCTCCAATCATTTCAGCATTCGTAATGGTTGCAGCTCGAATAACATCAATAGGTTTCATTCCCACATCGGCTTGAAGTGCAGACATTTCTTGAAAAATAGGGGCATGAGCAGATAAGTCGGTTAAAGGCAAATCCGTTCCGACACCAATTTTTACATTATTCTTGTAAGCAAGCCTCGTTAATGACACACCATATCGATACAAAGTAGAGTCTGGAAAATATCTCTTGTACACACTGATGGTAGCGTCCAAACTGGTTTGGTTCCTGTTCATCATTTTTATGAGGTCAGAGAAGCTGGGGTTTTCAATACTAAATTTTTGATGCTTCCTATGCCTATTCGAAGCATTGAGAGGTATTTCTTTTTCCCCCTCCCAGGCTAAGTAAGTAGCATGTGACATCACATCAACTCCTGCTTGACACACTTCAGAAGGTCTTGCCGGAAATACGCAAGAGTGTGCCCATACTTTCATTTCTTGAGCGTGTGCTGCCTGAACAATCGCTCGTACTGCTCCGCTGTCTAAATCAGCATAGATTTTGATTCCGGTGGCGCCCGTTCCTTTCGCTTCGGCTATAATTCGGTCCAAATCAGAGTCGGCCTTGACCGCACGCATCCAAGGAGCCTTGCCCGCCGGCAATCCTTGAGCGGCTGCCTGCGTTCTCGGATCTCTAAAGAATGATTCGCCCGCCAGTAGGGCAGAAAAGTGGATGTCCGGAGATGGTATCTCATCCAAGAGAGCTTGCCTGGCTAAATAACTTAGATACCGAGCATCGCCTGCCATATCCCGGACGGTTGTCACACCGTTCATCAGCAGATGGTTAAGTCGATCCTTGGCTGCTTCTAAATTATCACCGGATGAAGGGTTGGTTCCCAAGTGGACGTGTGCGTCTATTAACCCAGGTATGACGAAGTAACCGCTGAAATCCAGTACTTCAAGAGAATCATTTTCACGGTATTCACCGGAATCAACTATTTTGGCTATGAGGCCATCATCAATAATAATAGTTTGATTTTCAATGATCAGACTATTCTCCACATCAATGACGTTTACTTGGTGAATCGCATAAGCGTCAAACGTAAACTGACAGTGAGCCTTTTTGCCTGGGGCTGTGAAAATTAGAGCGAGTAGCAACAAAACTTTATTGATCATGGTTGTTCGTATGCGGTTCGGCAGGCGATGGCAGAAGCTGGACCGGAGACGGAGCGGATAGCGGTTATTAGGCGGCGTTTTTTTTGACCTGTTTTATTTTTTGTAATTCTGCATCTAATTCATTGCTAAATTCCTCTAGGTCAAAATCCGCTTGCAGCCCAAGCCAAAACTTTGCTGAATTTCCAAAATATTTGCTTAACCTGAGGGCCGTGTCTGCTGTAATTCGCCGTCTACCTTTGACTATTTCACTGATTCTCGTTTGGGGGATATTTAGGTCCTTGGCCAACTTATATTGACTGATTCTCATAGGATTCAGGAATTCCTCCAATAGAACTTCTCCAGGATGAATATTTGGTTTCATGTTTCTAAATCTCAAATTTTTAAAGGCCTTAAAACCCATCCTAAACCTCAAAATAATCCCGCAACTCCCTCAAAGCATCCTCCGACTTCTCAATATCTTTTACAATATGCCCTTTTTCAAGAATGACAATGCGGGTACAAACTTCGGCTACGTGTGTCAGGTCATGGCTGGAGACGAGCACGACCTTCTCACTAATCTCCAAATCGGAAATGAGTTTTTTCAGGCGGCTCTGCGAAGAAGGGTCCAGGTTGGCAAAGGGTTCGTCGAGGATGATGACGCGGGGATTGCCGATGAGCGCACCGATGATGCCCACTTTCTTTTGGTTCCCTTTGGAGAGGTCGCGGATGTATTTGCGTTGATTGAGGACTTCGCCGTTGAAAAAGTCTTCGAATTGGGCGAGGAACTGCTGAACGTCGGTGGCATTCCAACCGTGCAGTCCGGCGATGAATTCGAAGTATTCTTCCGGTGTCAGGAAATCCAACAAAAAGCTTTCGGATAGGTAGGCGCCCGTGTGTTTCTTCCATTCTTCGGACGACTGCACCGGGATGCCATCGGAGGTGATGGTTCCTTGATTGGCCTGGATGAGGTCGAGGATCAGGCTGAAGAGCGTAGTTTTACCGGCACCGTTGTTGCCTACGAGGCCAAACACTTCGCCTTTGGCAATCTGGAGTTCGTCGATTTCGAGGGCGAATGCGCCATATTTTCTTTGTAGCTGACTGATACTGATCATACTTGTTTGGTTATCGGCGTTGAATTGGCTTATTGTTTGAATTTACTGTTGATTTCGTATTTGCGCTCGGTGAAAGTCGTCACGGCCCGGTTCATGAGATAGCGCCGCAGAGCAATTCCCAAAAGGCCGACCAAGCCGATCACAATGAGCCCTATGGTTCTTTGATCCATGAAGCGAAATATGAGGTAGATGAATATGGGCATGAACATGATGGGGAACATGATCAAATAATGGGCAGCCCCAAAACCTTCGAAACTGAAGGCACCTCCTTTATTCATATCCATGCGCTTCGAACTGTATAGAGCCAGGTAGAGATAGGCGAAGATCGTCACTCCCGTATTGAATAAAAACATCACGGAATTAACCAGCAACATTTTGGGAAAAAAGATGCCGTAGGGCAGTGACAGAATGAACAACACTACGTTGGACCAGGCCAGTAAGGTGAATTTTGCTTCCAAATAATCCCGCACCTGGATATTTTGTGCCAGGATGAAATCGAAGTGGGTGCTGTTCCACGAGAGTAACAATTGGCCATAGTTGAGCGAAAAGGCCCCCGTCACCAACAAACCGCTGATGATCATCAGGGCATTGGAACTGATTTGCCCATTTTCGACGAATAGCAGCGGATACAGCAAAAATATCAGACTCATCCACAAGTAGGCCTTCGAACGCTTGTTGCGCCAGATCAGCTTGGCCTCCAACTGCATCAGACGACCAATAGACGGGCCGAATTGGTTGAAGATCGCAAAGTCCCTCACATCTCTTTCCTTATCTGCCTGCCGCCCAACCTGCACGTAAGCATGCGTACGCAAAAAGCGATAGACCAGAAAGTACAAAAGCGCCAATAAAGCCACCAGGATTAACAAACCCGTCAGATGCTCATGCAAATAACTGAAGACCGGTTCGAAAGTGGATGATAAGGAAAAATAGCCGTTGTAATCCAGCGTCATCAAAAGTACTACCGCACTCAACAAACTAATTGAGATGTACGGCGATTTGCCAAGATTGCGGTCGATGTAATAGCTCAAATAATGGTTGATCCCCATCAATAGGAGCATCATCAATACCCAGTGGATGCCCCGCGCCGCGCCCAATTCGGGCTGTACCGTCCAAAAGTAAAACGGGATGACGAAGAACAAGGGAGCAATATTGAAAAAGCTGACCAGCGACTTAACGCATAAGTACCGCGACAACAATCGCTTTTTAATGTTCATCGTCAGATAAGGCTGCAATTGCAGAGAAGGATACTTCTGCAAAAAGAACCGCATGAGTAAATCCGATAAGAAATAGTAAATCAGAAATCGGTTGGTGACGGTAACCGGGTTTTCTTCCGGAAAATATTCCCTGATCAACTCACCCCCCAGGAACCCCAAGGCGGTAAATTGTAGGATCAAATATAGTGCAAAAAAGCCCAGAAACATGTTTTGAATGACACTCTGTGTCCACATTGAGGAGCGTCGTAGGGCCAACCAGTCGTTTTTGAGGAGTTTGAAGAACATGCTCCAAAAATAAGGATTGGCGGAACAATTGCAAGAAAAACTCGACGGATGAGCTTGTTTTCTCCGCGAAGATGCTGAGATACTGCGGTCGCCTTAGCATCACAGCATCATAGCATCATAGCATCACGGTATCCCATAGCATCATTCCTTCTTTCGCCTTCCAAATGCATTCAGGTAATACACATTAAGCGCGTCAGAATTAGATTCTACTACATCAACGTAGCCATCCTGATTCAGATCGCCGGTGAGAATATCGTAGGTATCGTAGCTTTGTTCGCTCAAATCAAGTCGTTGCCACGCCTGGTCTTTACCGGGGTTGAGCAGGACGTAATTTCCGCCGCGACTATTGCCGACTGCCAGATCAACATCGCCATCCTGATCGGCATCGAAGGAAGTAATCGAATAGGAGGCTTCTTCCGCTTTGCCGAAAGAGGTGGCCAATTGATAATTTCCTGCTTTGGTTCCCCGGTATATTACATTCTCTTCGCGAATATTGGCCGTAGCGATGTCGAGAATGCCATCGCCGTCAAAATCAGCAATGGCGACGGCGCGGGTTTCATCTTTACCGGTACCGTACGGTATCTTTTCGTCAAAAGTCATGGCATCATTCAGGTAAACAAAATTGGGTTGGCCATCCCGGTTGGCTAAGACCAGGTCCATATCGCCGTCACCGTCCATGTCGGCCACCTCTACGTCGATGGTTGAGTCTTTTTCGTCACCGAAGTAACGAATCTCCTTAAAGCCGGCATTGCCGTCATTCAGGCAAATCTCATTGGGTTTTCCACGATTGGTGATCAGGATGTCGGTATCTCCGTCAGAATCAATGTCGGCCAACGTGAGATTGCGGGTGGGTGCATAAGGGTCGCCAAAGCGGCCGGCCTTTGCAAAATTACCATCTCCGTCATTGAGAAAGATGTTGTTGGGGGCTTCATCGTTGCCGACGGCAATATCCAGGTCGCCATCGCCATCCAGGTCGGCCAATTCCGCCGCATAACTGGTAGAACGTTCGATTCCTAGGGGTTTCATGACATTGAAGAAGCCGTCGCCGGCATTGATGAAAATGTAATTTTGTTGGGGCCAGTGGCGGCCGTTGGCAATGATGACGTCCAGGTCCTGATCTCCATCGATGTCGCCGACCGTAATGGAAGCGGATCGATTTTCTTCTAAGCCAAAGGAGAGTCGATTACCATTGGGGTTATAGAAGAAGCTTTCCTGACTGTATAGGTTGGTAAAGCTGTAGATGAGGGAAAGCCCCAGAAGATATTTCTGCATGCGCTATTATTTAGGAGTTCGATATTTAAGTTGGTTGGAGGTTATTGGTCAGACCGGTCGGCTCGTGCGGTCTGGTAAAGTGTAAACAGACTGGTCTCTTCATCTACCTCCCGCGCTAGGACAAAAGCGTCGAACACCGTTCGCCCGTTTTGCTTCAACTCGTAAAAAAAGCGATGGACAAACAGCAAAGCCGAATTCCCTTCCACATCATCCTTGGCCCCAATATAAAAACTTGCTCCCCGATCGACAAAAATCTTTCCCATCTCGGGCCGTCCCAGGCTACACCCCGTATTGACAATCCCTAAGCCCGGGGAAAAGTCAGCGTAACGGGCGACCTCCCTGACACCAAAATCATTCCTGATTTCCTCTTCTCCATAAACGGAGGAATGCAATTTAGGCATTACAAAGCGGCCATCATCTCCGTGAACGCTCAACACCAAAAAGTCCAGGATAAAGGGAATGTCCTGCCCATTGAGTACTTGGACGAAATGGTCTGGCCGACCAATGGCAAACAGCAGGGTACGATAACCAAAATATTCCAGGGTTTGCCGAATGGCTTCGGCTTCATTGCCGCTGTCTTGGGTCGATACGATGCCAATGGTTGGCTGATTCGCCATAGGATGTGTTTAAAAGCTCATTTGATGAATGCCGTCCGCCACGGCTTGTTCCCACTCTTTGGTATCGACTGTTTCTTCCAGGCTTTTGAGTCTTTTTGGTAACGCACTGAGGAGCGCCAACTCCCACCATCCAACGTCGTAAAACTGTCCCAGCTTAATCCCGACCCGGTGGTAGACACCAACGGGCTGGAATCCCATATTTTCGTGAAAACGTACGCTGGCCTCGTTAGGTAGCGTGATGCCGATCAGGGCATTGGTAAACCCCTGTATCTTCAAAACTTCGATCAGGGCCGTATACAGTCCCGTAGCAATGCCTTTCTTACGGTAATCGGGATGGACATATACCGATAGTTCGCGAGACCATTGGTATGCTGCCCGGCTTCGGTGTTGACCGGCATAGGCATAACCGACGACCACATCGTCCAGGGTACAAACCAGCCAGGGGGCAACAGCCAAGACTTTTTGAACCCGTTCCCAAAACTGATTGGGTGTAGGAACCGTGATTTCAAAACTCGTAGAAGAGCTTGTTACGAAGGGTGCGTAAATGGCCAACATCATTGAGACATCCTGCTTTTCCGCCAGTCGAATTCGTACATTCATAGACAACATCAAACTTTAAAATCCCTTTAAATGGCTCATCCTCGCCAGGTGATGATCATCGTGTTCGGCCACAAAAAAAGCCAAATCGATGAGCTGCATCGGTTTTCGGAGGCGTGGATGCAAAGCGGAAGCATCGAGGTGATTTTGGGCAGCTTCACGTATAATACTTAACAGCCTGCTGCGCTGCTGAGCAAAACCGGATAGTAATTGCTCTAATGCCGTCTCATTGTGATTGGCCTCGTGCGTTCGACGGTTGGTAAGGTCTGCCTCCCGGAGGACCTCTTCCCCGTTGATCAGGTCGAGTACGCGATTGTACCAAAGAGGCTCCAGGTCTAACAAATGGCCGATTTCCTCTTTTATCGACCATTTGTCGTCCCGTTTTAATTCGAGTATTTTCGGATCGGTTCCAGTTACTTTAGAACGGATGCGCATCGGAGTTCCTTCCAATCTTTCGACAATTCCCGGTAATCGACCATTGTCCGTGATCCGTTCAAATTTTCTGAGAAACCAGGGGGTTAACTCCATATGCTTGAGGTTTGAATTTTACTTCTTCCGCAAGATAACATCTCCGTGGTAAGTATTAAACATAAACTCGGGTCCGCCTTTGCCCAGGTCACCGTACAACCAACCACCAAAAATCTTGGTCACTCCGCCTCGGCGACTGGGCTCCTCTTTTTTGCGGATACTCATTTCAATATCGAAGTCGGTAAAGATATCGCCTTTCTCGGTTTTGATTTTAGTCGTACCCACTACATTGGACGGAAAGGTAATATCTACGTCTCCGTGATAGGTACTAAAGGCCATGGGTTGTCCGACATCTACTGCATCGAATTTGGCACTGATCTCACCGTGATGGGTATCGGCAATGACCGATCCGCTGATCTGGTCCAACCAGATACCGCCGTGGTGACTGTTGACTTCAATTTCTCCGGCTACATTGGAAACCTTGACGTCTCCGTTGTGATGGGTATGCAATACCAAGGCAAATTTTTGGGGCACTTTGATCAGAAAATCAGTTCGTGTGTTTCTGTTCCCCTCGATTCTCACCTTGTTGTTGGACTCGGTGACTTCAAAACTCAGCGCATTATTCGGAATGCGGCGGAGTCCTGCCTTAGAACGGGAACTGTGGTCTTTGCGGTAACTCGAATGCGGCTTCATCGTCACCAGGACTTCCTTGCCGGAATGTCCCTCCACTG
>JANQRV010000199.1 GCA_028284395.1 Saprospiraceae bacterium | reverse complement strand
GAAAGTAAGGGAAGCGCCCCCGGTGCATTTTGTACATCTTCCAGGATGTGGTCTACCAGTTGCGGCGGATCGAACAAAATCGTGCGCTGAACGGCAGGCCTTTGGATGATCTCCCGCAATTCCAGCGTTGTAAAACCGGGTACCGCAAAACGAGCGTCGGACCAGTGCGGACTTAGGATGCCATCCATGAATTGCGGTTCAAAATCCGCCCGGATGGTGACGATTACCTGCAAAGGCGACTCCAGACCAAGCAAGCGATCGATTTCCTGCAAAAAGGCGATTCGCTCTTCCGGGTCATGACACTGAGTAACCAGCTCCTCGAACTGATCGATCAGCAATACTGTTTTGTTCCGAGTGAGGCCGGAGGTTAAGACCGACATCTCTTCCAGTGGTCGTGTTCCGGGCCGCATGATCATTTGCACGTATCCCTGTTTAGCCAGCAAAGGAAATAGACCAGCCTTCACCAGGGACGATTTGCCGGTGCCCGAAGCGCCAGCCACCACGCAAAACCGACGGTGAGCAAAGAAAGCGGACAATTTGTCCACCACCTGATCCCGACCGAAAAAATTTGCGGCATCGGCTTGTTCGTACGACCGGAGGCCATTGTAAGGATTCAGTGATGGATCGAAAGAAGGAAGGTTAAGCAGAATTTCCGGCGACAGAAAAAGAAATTCTCCTTTGTCGTGCTTTGGCAGTTGGAACAATCCCGGTGTCTGCCGAAAACCGCCTTTGAGGGCCAAAGTCTGTTTTTCCACCTTGTTACGAATGTATAAATAGACCTCCGTTACGGTGATCAAGCCGTCGGGCGCTTCTTTCGGAATAAGATCCGCCTTCCCCCGGAGAGCCTCCATAAAGTGGAGAGCGAACGGCGAATGACCTTTCGCCGCATTGCGACTGGTCCCCAACGGTTTGTCAACGATCCCATCCAGGGCTTCCTGGTCATAAGCCGAACTTGTTAGCACCTGCCAGGCCGGGTCGGCCACAAAGCGATCAAAGCGCTCTTGATAGATTTTCTTCGGAAAGAGGCGCAAACTCCGTTTGTCGGAAGTACCCCAACGAATAGCCCCGGAAAAGCAACAATCGAGAATCAACAAGAAATGCCGACAGGACAGTTGACTAAACGCCTTGCGAAGGTCGACCATCGAAATGAAATGATCCGTGTTGTCAGAACGGGCGTCACGGGGCAAAATGAACCCTTCGGGCGTACCATCCTGTTCGCTGTCCTGGGCAACGCCATGTCCGGCAAAATAGAACAGGACGCGATCTCCGGGGCCGACTAATGCAGGCATTTGTTGTTCTACCAGATCTAAGACTGCCGATGCACTGGCATTCAACAGTGGCGGATGAACGGTGTATCCATGTATCGGTTCGCGCAGCACGTCCGCTACTCCCAAAGCATCCCGTACGGCGTTGTTTAATGGACTAAAATGTTCATATTCATTGATGCCGATGATAAAGGCGTGACTGGTAGTGAAAACATTGGCGAGGGCATTGTCGGGGTTTTTCATCTTGTATGGGTCTGGTTTTCAATACTAAAGATAGTCTTAAATATCTTGTCAGACGAAATCCGCCCAGAAACCTTCATTTAATCCATTTCATTCAACCATTTTTTAAATGCGCCGGTATTGCGTTGACTAACAACGAGCGATCTTGAAAATGGCACCTCCATAGTCAATATCAATTGAGTATCCGCCACCCTCATTTCCCGGATAAAGTGCGCGTTAACAATACACTGGCGGTTAATCCGGAAAAAATCCTTTGGATCCAGTTTTCGCCCCAGTTCGTCCAGCGAATGATCTACGGCGTAGCGTTTTCCCGCTTCCGTAACCATCAGGACAATCTCGTCTTTTAAGAAACCGACGATTCTTTCGGTTTGGACGACCACCAGCCTGGTGCCGGCTTTGACCAGGAAACGACTCTTGAAGGCAGGCAGCCGAACCCGCAAAGCTTCAGCAATTCGATCCAGGGCCTGGACATTGATTTGACCGGGTGAAAATATGTTTTGGTATTTATCCATAGCTTTGCGAAGCCTTTCGAGCCTAACGGGCTTCAACAAGTAATCCAGGCCGTTTAGTTCAAAGGCTTTCACCGCATAATTATCATAGGCGGTAATGAATATAACCGGCGCTTGAATACTTACCTCCTGGAAGATTTCAAATGAAAGCCCGTCGGCCAATTGAATGTCCATCAGTATCAGGTCGGGAGGGGAGGAGTTGGCAAACCACTCCAAAACAGCGGATACGGAACCAAGAGGGCCTTCAATCTGCAGATGGGGGTTATATTGGCCCAATAACTTGATGAGATGTTGGGCATTGTGCAGTTCGTCTTCTATGATCAAGAGTCTCATATTCAACCTTTGATGGGTAAAATAACGGTAAAAGACTCCTTGGTTTTACGCACTTCAATATCCCTTCCGACCCGGTAGCGATACCGAGTCGAAAGATTGTGCAATCCCAAACCGTTGGAAACGATAACGGAAGTTCGTTTTTGTCGGTTGTTTTGGACGGTTACAGATGAGGAGTCATTAGAACGGATCGTGATCTTTAGTGGCCGTTCCGGCAGGGCCGCATTGTGTTTAATGGCGTTCTCCACCAATAGCTGGAAGGCAAAGGGAAGCACCAACTTTTGTTGCAGGCCGACGTCAAGATCTACCTCGAGTGAAAAGGCCTTGCCGTAACGCAGTTTCAGCAAACGGGCATAAGCTGTCAAAAATTCTAATTCTTCTTCAATCCTTACCCACTCAGCGTCGAGATGCCTTAGTAAAATTCGGTACAGATCCGATAATTGTTCGAGATAGTGGCTGGCTCGTTGCGGAGATTCGTGAATAAGACTTTCCAGGATGCCGAAGTTATTAAAGAGAAAATGAGGGTCGATCTGTTGTCGTACGCCTTCCAATTTGGCCAGGGCCGTTTCCTTTTTGTGTTTTTCCGTCCGCACTTCTACCTCCTTCCAGTGTTCCATTACCTGGTATCCGATCTGGATGCTACTCATAATTTGCACCAGAATGATGGCAATGGCCGTGGCGACGGCCATGTGAATCCAGGCCAAAGGGTTGTCATTACCCAGAATTACATTTTCGTACCAATTCAACAGGACAAAGGCTGCATCATAGAGTAGGATGCCACACAGGTTGCACCACAGCAGTTGCGTTAGAATCCGCTTGCGCAGATTTCCTTCCCAGGGAATGCGCTGATCAAGTGTTCGACTGACATACCAATTGCTTTCCCAAATGAGGCAAATGATGCCGACGAACCAGGCCACTCCATACCATTTGAATCCCGGCGGCTCCCGAAACTGGGCTAACAGGAACACCAGGGTGCCCAGCAATATTGCCATTGATATAGGGACGAGGGTGCGCACCCAGATATTCAATTTCATGCCAAATCTTTTTAGTGGAGATTGAACCTACTCTACACTGGCCGCGGCGTGTACTTCCGGGATCACCAAAACGGCATCATAACTGAAGATCAACCGCCGTAGTCCTTCATCTACTTCTCGGATCTGACGACCGTGCAACAATTTTCGCAAGGGACGCAGGTCCAGGACCGACCAGTCGGCATCCGAAGTGGCATCAAGGACCGGGTTAAAATCAATACGGTCCAGATATTTACGTGGATCGTAGGTCTTTTGTCGATCGGACTCTTCCTTACTGAAGGGCGTGTAGGCATTCTGAGTGCCTTTGCGCCCGATTACGTACAGATGAAAGGATGACTTACCCTGTTGACTTGCCAGTTCAGACACAAAATTCCCGATGTCGTATACATTCGTACCGTTCAACCCCCGATATATGTGATTGGCACCGAATTTAAACATTATTTTCAATTCGGGGTCCCGCTCTATGGCCTCCCGGTAGTACTCCCAGAAGTGGCGCTTCATCATTTCTGCCCGCAGATGGTTGGAACGATGCCCTTCACCGACAAACCAAAGCTGATAGATCTCCAGACTTTCTTCCAACTCGCGAATCAACCGAATGGCCTCCGGTTGCCCGGTAAAGGTAGTCTTCAATCGTTCAAAATCGGTGGGCTTCAGTTTGGTGAGCATTGAATTGGCGGGATTGCGGGATTCCATCATTTCTTGAAAAGTCTTTTGGGCCAAATCAAAGTAAGTTTTTGCCAAAGCACGGGCCTCGTCGGACGTGGCTTCCTCTTCCAGTTTTTGGAAGAACATCCGGAAGGAACCCGCAAATTCCTGGTCCAGCCCCCAGATAACCGGGTCTTCCGATGGCCGGTTTTTCAATACCGATTGCAGAATTTCACATTCTTCCCACCAAGAGTAAAAGGGAATGCTGAAGGGAAAAGATCGATAAAAAGCCCGAAACTGCTCTTTCCACTCCCCGGCCGAAGCCATATCTTCCAGCAAAGTGGCCGTAAATGGCCCGGTCTCAGTAGCAAAATAATGGTAATCCAATTCGCGAACTTGCCGGAAGAGGGCAGCCGTAAAAAGAGGAATCTCGGCTATACCGTGATCTTCCCCAATCAGGAAAAAAGGCGATTTGGCCGCCTCCTCATACAGAAAATCGAAACCTTCTCCGGCGAGTACGCCGGCATTAAAAGAAAATGGACTGCTGTGTTCTTTCAGGGCGGCCACCAACAGACTATCCTGAGCAGCCATCCAGCAAAAGTGCATCGAGCACACAAACGGTAAAAAATACTTCATAACAGCGATTTTTAGCGCAAGTAAGAGCCTTTCAAGGGAGTGGTCAATGGCCTTTTATTGGAAAGCCGGTCATTGCCTTCCGAGCGATGGATTTTTTTTGTTGAGTGTTGCTGGTTTTCCCACCAACTGCTTATATTTAGTACAAATGGAATTGACCTTTTACGACATACCATACCTCTTTTTATTCTTCCTGTTTATTTCATTCGCACTTTTTCTGTTTTACAATAGAAAGGGAAGGAGATTGAGTAATTTTTTGTTGGGAGGATTCTTTGCCGCAATGGGTTTGAATGTAATTGATGGTTATCTCCTGTTCAGAGGTATTTATGACTTGACCCCCCATTTTGCATTTTGGTTAAATGGTTTACCTGCCCTATTTGGACCGCTGCTATACTTTTATACAAAATCAGTATTGTATAAAGACTTTAGGTTAACCTGGAATCATTGGTGGCATGCGGGGCTGTTTTTAGTCATTTTCCTTTTGTTTTTCTTTGTTTATCACGTTCATCCACTGGATCATAAATCATTTTTTCTAAATAAATCCAGAACCTATAATGGCTCTGAAATTCTTATTGGAAACGTGGTATTAATTGCGCAGGTTGGACTCTATCTTTTTTATTCCTTTAAAGCGATCCGCCAATATAAACTTGCTGCTGAATCCCGGTTTTCGAATGTGAATCAAAATCAGATTTCCTGGCTCCGATTTAATTTGTTAGGCTATTCCGGTATTTATTTTTTTATCCTGCTTTATTCTGCTGCCCGTTTTACCATCTGGGAAGGAGTACTCACCCTGACTGGTGCCATGACTTTCTCCTTTTTTCTGTTGGTTTTTATTATGGCGGTGCTCTATCGGGCCTTATCGCAATCAGATGTATTTGCTGAGTTAAAAGAATCCGACAGCCAAATGAAAAAATATGCTTACTCCAATCTGAGTGATTCGGAAAAGCAAAATCACTTTCGACAGCTGATGGATTTGATGGAAAATCAAAAACCCTGGTTAAATCCCAAATTAACCATTGGGGAATTGTCAACGAAAATGAATATCAGTGCAAAAACACTTTCACAAGTAATCAATGAAATTACCGGCAGTAGTTTTTTTGATTTTGTCAATCGAAGGCGTATTGCCGCTGCTCAATACCTCCTCCTCAACCCCAGTGATGATAAGATGACGATTTCCGAGATCATGTATGAGGTTGGGTTCAATTCAAAATCATCATTTAATTCCGCATTTAAAAAATACACCAGCCTCACGCCGAGCGAATTTAAACAGCGGAATACCAATAAATAGCGGGTTCGACTTTTATTCGACCTAAAGTCAAACCATTTCGTCGCTTATTGATCCGTTCGATTTCAGCCATCCGGACGACTTTCAAACCTTTTAAGGGCAATTTGGAAGAAACCAACACTTTCTTCATGAAAATTGTACTTACAAAATCGAACCCTCTACCCAATTCCTTATTGTTATTCATTGTATTTGTTGCTTTTGCTTTGACCTCTCCAAAATGGAATATAGCATTGGCGCCCTGGATTGCTTATACCTTTATGCTCCGATTTTTCCGGCAAAACAAACTTCGGAAATCCATCTTACTGGGTTGGGGAACAACCTACTTGGCTGCACTAATCGCTTCTTGGCAGGTAGTACCTGTTCCCTTTCCCGCATTGCTACTATTTTCACTGGTAAGTACCGGGATTTTATTGATCTCCTATGTGATAGACCGATGGCTGAGTAAAAGAATTACCGGCTGGCAGGCCACCTTGGTTTTTCCGATGACGATGGTTGTCATGGATTTTATTGCTTCAAAAGGAGGAGGAGGTACCTGGGGAAATGTGGCCTATTTACAATTTTCCAATATTTACCTGATGCAATTGGCTTCGGTCACCGGCATTTGGGGAATTGGGTTTTTGGTCTACTGGTTTGCCAGCAGTGCGAATTACATCTACGAAAGTACATTGGAAAAGAAACCCGTTAAAGTACCGATACTGCTTTATGTGACCGTACTAATGATGGTTTTAGGTTTTGGCTTGATCAGAGTGTACTCGTTCAATGCAACCAATGTCCCAAAGATTAAGATGGCCGGCATCACTGCGGAAAACCTATCGGTTTTAGAAAAGATGGTGAAATGTCATACCGGAGAAACCATCAAAATTCCGCCAACTGCTTTTCAAAGTGATCCGGAATTGGCGAAAGCCATGCGCTCCATGCAATACTTCGTGGAGCACCCCGATGACCCTAAATTGGAACCGGTATTTGATGAGATAGATACCTTAATGGAAGAGCTATGGCGGAGTAGTGCAAAGGCCGTAGCACAAGGTGCTGAATTAATCGTTTGGACGGAAGGAATTGTCAATACGTTTAAAACCCAAGAGTCAAAATATATTGAAGCAGCTAAGAATTTTAGTAAACAACATCAAATCTGGCTGTTTTTTCCAATGGCGGCTATTCACCCCGGTAAGATAGAACCCGGCCAACCCTTTATCGAAAATAAACTACTGACCTTCGATCCCTCCGGTGAACTCGTCAATACCTATTTTAAAAATATTCCGGTCGGTGGAATAGAACCCTGTTTTCCCGGCGACGGGACCATCCCGGTAATCTCTACACCCAATGCCGAAATATCGCCAGTGATTTGCTATGACGCTGACTTTCCTGACTTATTACAACAGTTAGGCCGGCAAAACACCGAGCTATTGGTGGTACCTTCCGGAGATTGGGCGGCTATCTCACCAATTCATTCGTATATGGCCGTGGTCAGAGCTATTGAGAATGGGGTATCCATTTTGCGGCCGGTAAGTAAAGGACTGATGATCGCTGCCGATAACTTTGGACAAATCATAGCCCAGGACGATTATTTTGACGATGACGAACATCTTATGGTAGCAGACTTACCGGTAAGAAAATTTAGAACCATTTATTCGACCATTGGGGACGCTTTTGTTTATTGTTGCGGAATTGGATTGTTGTTCAGCATATTGTTTGGGGTGTTTTCTTCTGAAAAGTAGCATTTTACCAGGGGGTTGCGTATTTTATCGAAGCGATTGGCAAATTAACGGAACTCATGAAGCGAAGAACCTTTATCCGAAATCTGGCCATCACGGCCCCTGGCCTGGCATTTATGCCACATTTTGACTTTCTGACTGATCCACTGGCCGGAAAAGTAAAAATTACAAATGTTCAATGCGTGCTCGCCAAGATAGGGTTCCGGGTCAGTCCCCTGGTCAAGATCTCCACCGATGTCGGTCTGGTCGGTATCGGCGAATGCCACCACGACGAAAATGGCTATGGAGCTAAAGACATCATCCACAATGTGTGTAAACCCATCCTCCTGGGGCAGGACCCTCTGGATTTGGAATACCTGGTCTTCAAGATGAGTACCCGCACTTCATACTACGGTGGCAATCACGGATTGGCTACCCATGCTATTACCGGAGTGGAATTTGCAATGTGGGACCTCATCGGAAAAATTACCGAACAGCCCGTGTCTAAAATCCTGGGAGGTGGCCGACACGTTGGGGAAGTCCGTGCCTACGCTTCGGCAGGCCCGAAAAATATGCTTGACAGGGATTCCTGTGCAGAATTTGCGGAGTTGATGAAAAGCCAGGGTTGGACCGCCTGTAAGACCAATATTTTGCGGGATCAGGCCTGGAACCGGCTGGACAACCGCCGGCTTTCAAATCAGGAAGTGGACAGAAATGCAGAAGGTTATGCCAATATGAGGGAGGCATTGGGTCTTGATTTCGACATTGCCGTTCACTGTCACTGGGAATTTGACTTTGACAGTGCACTTCGCCTTGCCAATGCCGTAGCACCCATCCGGCCCATATGGATGGAAGATCCGCTGCCCATTGCCTACAACGAACAGTGGGTGAAACTAACCGAGCAATCGCCGGTTCCTATCCTCACCGGTGAGAATTTGTATGGGAGACATGATTTTCGTCCCTTTATCGTAAACCAGGGATTGAATCTGATCGAGATCGACGTAGCCATGGCCGGAGGCCTACTGGAAGCTAAGAAAATAGCCGATCTGGCCGAACTCTATTACATTCCGGTTTGTACCCACAATGTAGCCGGCCCCATCGCTACGATCGCCTCCGCTAATTTTGCGGCATCTGTCCGCGAGTTTGTGGCCCACGAAGCATTCATTTCCAATCCCATTAACCGGGCCGGGAAAGGCATCAATGGAGACCCCGATGTACTGGGGTATGACCGGGATATGATCAAAAACGGGTACATCCAGCTAAGTGACCGGCCAGGGTTTGGCATCGAGTTAAATGAAGAACTGATCAAAGGAAAGTATTTGGTCGAAGGAGAGACCTGGTGGCGTTAGTTTTTTCTGCCCACCAACAATTCATGCTCCCCATCATTCCCGACCACCAATACCCCGATCTCATCCTTTGTAATCACCCGGTTTAACCCCCGAACATCCCCATCCGCAAAAAAACCACTTTCGGGATGGGCCATAAATTCAAACGCTCCATTCCCGGTGCCCTTCAGGAAATACCCAATCCCGGCATCCGCCCGGGTCGTCTCAATCTCAGAAAGGTGATTGTTGCCCGCCATAAGCAAATCGGCAAGACCATCGCCATCAAAATCGTCGTATAGAATGCTGTTGATGAGCGATTGTTGCACAGCGACCTCAAAAGGCTGAAAACGAAATCCTCCATCACCTTCATTGATAAAAATGCCGGAGCGAAACTCCCGAGCTTCATAGTGGAGGGCGGATTTAATGCCCGGCCCCAGGATGCCAGCCAGGTCACTGTTGGCAAAAGCATTGTAACTATCGATCTTTTGGGCCAGGTGTGGCATTTGCTGGGCAGTGCAGGTTTTACCTCTTACGGGCACTTCGGTATCGTTGTAATACTTGGCCAGGAAGACATCGACGGTGCCATTGTAGTCGAAGTCATTGGTGTAGACGTGGAAGGGTTTTTCCGCGTTGGCGTGAAATTTATAGTTAAGGCCGAGGTTGCCGCCGATGATATCGGAATCACCGTCCTGGTCGATGTCGGCCACGTGGAGTTGGTTCCACCAGCCGGTGGTCTCCTGCAGGACCGGAAACTGATCGGCCCGGGTCAGGCTACCGCCTTCATTGAGGAAGACTTCGATGCCCATCCATTCGCCGGTCACCAGTAAATCCTGGTCGCCGTCGCCATCCAGATCCGACCAGGAAGCGTCGGTCACCATGCCGATTCTTTCCAGATCGGGCGCCAGCTGAGGAGTCCCAATGGCAAATTGGCCACCATTGTTAATCAGTAGGTAACTGATGGGAGGATAGGGGTATTGACCGGAGATGACCCGTCCGCCCACAAAAAGATCCTGATCACCATCGCCGTCGTAGTCGGCCGCTTTGACGACGGCACTGGTGGTGGCCACCATGGGAAGAAGATTAGCTGCTTTTTTGAAATTACCGCGCCCGTCATTTACGTAGATGCGATCCTGCAGTAGCCGGGAACCTTCGGCGAATTCGTAGCTGCCGCTGGCGACGTAGAGATCCAGATCGCCATCGTTTTCCAGGTCAAAGAAGGTCGCAGCGGCATCTTCCTTTTGTTGGTCGCGGGTAAAGTCTTGCGTATTTTTTGTTTTGAAAGTACCATTGCTTTGCCCCAGCAGGAGTTGAGCAGCCTGGCCTTTTCCTCCTCCCAGGAAGATGTCGTCCAGACCATCTTGAT
>JANQRV010000188.1 GCA_028284395.1 Saprospiraceae bacterium | reverse complement strand
TGCAAAACCTTAATGTAAGTCAATACTATAGTGTCAAAACCGCTCCTACCGACAACAATATCATCTACGCGGGATCCCAGGACCAAGGTTTCCAAGTCAATAAAAATGCTGCTGGAGAAGGCATTCTCAGTTTTGAGCAGACATTTAGCGGGGACTATCATTATGTCACATTTACCAATGGCGGTCAAGCACTTTGGACTGTTTACATAGGAGGATGGGTAGGTTATTTTGCCGATGCACAGAACACTGAGTTTGTGACGGCCTCGTACCTATTGGAATCTGAAGATGAGTTTCTCTGGTTTCCTCCAATTATTCCAAATCCGGTTGAAGGAGAAAACGGTGTATTAATGATCGGGGGAAATATAAATGGTGGCCCTGGCTCTTATCTAATCCGCATACTTGTTGAAGGTGAAGATTTTCGCATTTCTCAGTTTGATTTTGACTTCAAAGAGGCATCCGAGGGCGGCCTTCTTTCAGCGATCGCTACTTCTCCAATTAATTCAAGTTTGTGGTATGCCGCCACGACGAACGGGCAATTCTTCTATTCTGCGGATGCAGGCCAAACTTGGTCTGCTAGTAATAGTTTAGATCAGGAGGCCAACTTTCTTTACGGCCAAAAAATCTTACCTTCAAAAACCGATGAGCAAACAGTTTATCTTGCTGGTAGCGGATATTCCAATCCGCCCGTCTATGTGTCAAATGATCATGGTGTAACTTTTAAACCGATGAATAAGGGATTGCCTTCCACCTTGATTCTAGACCTCGACAGTGATCCGGATGAAAATTTCTTACTTGCTGCTACCGAAGCAGGGCCATACATATTTCTTCAAGAGAAAGCCTCTTGGTTTAGCCTAAATCCCGGATGCGCTCCGAATCAAACGTACTGGGCAGTTGAATATATTCCCAACCAAAAAATTGCGAGATTTGGAACATTTGGAAGAGGAATCTGGGACTTGGAAATCAACACCTTGATCAGCAATACCAATGTCCAGAATGAAAAATCTTTGTCACTTAAGGTTTTCCCGAATCCAACCATAGAGACTGCTTTTTTGGAATTGCCCGAACATCTGGCCGGTAAGGATATTGACCTTTCAATCTTTTCCATTGACGGCCACCTCGCACGATCCATAACTGTCTCTTCTGTGAATAAAAAAATTCTGATAGACTTCACTGGACTGCCTGCCGCAACCTATCTTCTATTACTTAAATCAGGTGATCAGGTTGGTCAACAAAAGATAATCCTGGCAGAAAAATAAGCTCCAGAAAAGTACGAAAGATGATTATGCTGTCACAAATACCTACAATTAACAATTGGCCTGAAATGGAAAAAACTTATTTTTGATTCATACAATTCTCACTACACTCAATCCAATCTATCCTTAGGCGCTGAATTCCGCTACTAAGAATTCGACCCAATATTTCCCATCAACATATCTTTCATTCTATTCCAGTAATTCTGCCTTTTCTCTTGCACTAATACTTTCAACACTAATTCCTTGGATTTTCATCAGGTGTAAATTTCATGTACTGACAACTGTCAGAATGGCATTGCCATCCCTAAATCGGCCAACTTTTGCCTTCAAATGAAACCGTAGCACATGAGATTACAATTCCTCAATGTATTAATTCATCTGACCATTCTTGCGACTCCTGTAGCCTATTTGGCACCGGTTGCAATTGCAAAGTTTTTCAGACCAAGTCCTCTGCAAGAACCGATCGAACTGGATTCAGATTGCAGTGAAACCATCCTGGCGAAGGATTCTCTCACCCTCGAACCTATCCTCAAATGCGAATGGCTTCAACCGGGAATCCAAACTTCTGCAATTCCTGTCTTTGCAGATTTCGATGGTGACTCAGAAACTGAAATTGCTATCACTTTAGCTAATGGATCAGTAAGTCTTGCGATTATCAACCCTCACCTTTGTGAGATCGAATATGTTATCGAGACCGGAATTGCACTTCCGGAAGGTAATGGAGGGCCAACGATAGGAGACGTCGATCAAAACGGATACCCCGATATCTTCTTGTCGGTTGGAACGATGCTTCAACGTTGGGAGTATAATCCACAATCGCAAGAAATGGAAAAAAAGTGGGATACTTCTTCAAATACGGTCACTGCCCAAGACCAACGTCTGGACATCATTGATCTTAATCAGGATGGAATACCTGAGATCATTCCGAATCGTGGGAAGATGGTCAACAGCTTGACAGGTGAAGTTTACCCCGGTGAACTCCCGATACTCAATGCTACGGGCAATGGGGCGTTTGCCTTCACCGCCGATGCAATACCCACTCCAGCGCCGAACGGTCAAAGTGACGTAGAATTGGTTTACGGTAGTCATATTTATCGATACGACTTTGTTGCCAATCAATGGATACTGGTTCGGAAACATGCTTCGCTTACCTGGGGATTTGTCGCGAATGTCTCGCTAGGTGACATGGACCTCGATGGTGATGTGGATGCAGTATTAACACGCTGGAGTGTAACTGGGCAAACTGCTATTTGGGATTTGCAAACCGATGCATTGCTAGGAGGAGGCCAATTCAATAGCTTACCCGGACAGTTTGCCAGCCGAGCAACGATCGCAAATTTTGACGAAGACCCTTACCCGGAAATGGCCCTATCTACTTCAGGTGCCATCATGGTCTTAGACGATATTGCAGCTCCCAAACAACTAGGAGAAATACTTTGGCAAGAAAGTACGCTAAACCGCACTGGAAATATTACGATGACCGCATTCGATTTTGATAACAATGGAACAGCAGAGTTACTATATCGTGATGAGACCTCGTTGCGCATCTTCGGGAACCAACCTACCCCTATTGCTAATACCCCATGTATGGCCTCCAACGGCTCTAGTTACCCAACCATTGGAGATATAGATAATGATGGCCAGGCAGAAATCATTGTCACTTGCAAGGAAGCTATGCAGATCTATGAGGCCGGAGGTCATCCGTGGGGCAGCGCTCCCAAAATTTGGCATACCAGTGCCTATTCAATCACGGGCATCGATCCACAAGGCAGAATCCCAACTAATATGCGAGAGAACTATAAGGAATACAACAACTTTCTAACTCAAGTCAATCTCAATCAAGACAGAAGCAGGATTACTTTACCGCTGGCAGATGCCAACATCGAAATTGTGACGGTCAATACTGATTGCAGCAATAGCATCCGCTTGGGCCTCCAAATATGTAACCTTGGTCAGGCGGATTTACCCATCGGGACTCCAATCACCATTTATACTGGCAGCAGTGAAATTACTGCTCAAAAGGTGCAATCTTTAACATTAGCTCGCACACTTGGACCGGGGCAATGCCAACAAATAGAGCCCCAACCTATAGCATTAAATACCAACAAGTTAAATATCCTTGCCTTGGTTAATACAAAAGATCAAGTACAACTTCCAATTCCTGTAGGGTTGGATTCTTTCCTCGGGCATACAGAAAACTTTCAATTAAAGGAATGCCAATACACCAATAATTTTCTAGAATACCACTTCGAAAAACCGGAGCTTTCTGCTCCGACGGAGGCTCGAATATGCCAGGGAGAGTCTTATTTTCTTAATGATAGAGCATACACGCTGCCAGGAATCTACAATCAGGTCCTTAAAAACCGTTTTGGCTGTGATAGCATCATCACACTGGATTTGAAGGTGGCCAAGAGGCCGGAAGGCATCATTTTTGCAAGCATTTGCGAGGGAGAAGAATACCTTTTCAGAGGCCACCGCCTCGATCAACAAGGGATATTCAGAGACACAATACCTTCTTCTTCAGCTATCTGCGACAGTATCGTCACATTGGTATTGGAAGTTGTCAAGCCTTCTGAAAGCTATAATACGGTATCTTTATGTGAAGGGGATTCCTATTTTTTCAATGGTAAAAACTTCACCAATGCGGGATGGTACACAGAATTGATCAAAACTCAAAATGGTTGTGATAGTCTAGTCCATTTCGAGCTGGAGTTCCGCCTTCCCAACGAAACGCAAATCGTAAGAACTATTTGTTCGGGAGAATCATTCCTGACCAGCAAAGAGGCCTACAATGAAACAGGTTTCTATCGCGAACTCTACAAAGATGTCGATGGATGCGATAGTTTAGTTGACATCACCCTGATCGTTTACAAGAGCGAAACCGAATATCTCAGCGCTTCGATCTGTGAGGATGAAACGTATCTTTTTAACGACAAAATCATCAGTGAACCCGGGCTCTATTTTGATACTTTGTCGACCGTTCGCGGCTGTGATAGCGTAGTGGTTTTAGAACTCAGCATTTTGGAGGAACCAATCACTAGGGTGACTGCCTTAGTTTGCTCGGGAACCGAATTCGACTATAATGGAATTTTGTACCCTGACAAAGGGGAATATAGCCATACCTTTGCTGCGGCCAATGGCTGTGACAGCATCGTTGACCTACAGATTATCCACGCACCTTCCAATATTACCGAGGTAACGTATGAGATTTGCCAAGGAGAAGTGTTCCTGATTGGAGACCAATATTATACTAAACCTGGCGTATATTCCGGCCTGCTTTCCTCAGCGGATGGTTGTGATAGCTTAACTCGGTATACCCTCACCATTAATCCCACTTACAAACAGACTGCACAGGCAGAAATCTGCCAGGGAGAATCCTATCTCTTCCAAGGCAGTCATTATGAGGAAACGGGTATCTACGTAAAGAATATTCCTACTGAATCTGGTTGTGATAGTCTTTTCATATTGGACCTAACCGTCCATCCTATTTCGATTGTACAAGTAGATAGTACCATTTGTGAGGGTGAATCTATTCTTTACAATGGCCGGCAAATCTCGGACGCTGGGGAGTATCTTGAACTTAAAACCAATCACCTTGGTTGCGACAGTCTCACCATCCTAAACTTAGAAATTGACCCCATTGACGAGATCTTTGCTGACGGTGGTGTCATTTGTCATGGCGACTCTTTACACCTAATGATCGAAGGAGAAAGCAGTAGCTACAAGTGGATTCCTTCCATTGGGTTAAGTTGCTCGGATTGTCCCGACCCAATGGCATCACCTGATGTCACTACTGTTTACACTGTCGTTGGAGCTAGTTGTGGTGGACGACCAATTCAAACTCAGTTGGTCGTTGAAGTCCTTGATGGCCCTGAGGTGGCGTTGGGAAAAGATCAAAATATAGCAATTGGTGATCAGGTAACGTTACGCCCCGAAAACCTTTACAATCCATCTTTTCAGGACATCTTATGGCAATCGGAAGGCGACACCATCTGCCGGAATTGCATGGAAATTGTTGTAAGTCCAACCAAAACAACAACCTATGAAATCAGTGTCAGCGATAGAGATGGTTGTCGACAGCGAGACGAAATCACCCTCATTGTACGCAACAACTGCATTGCAGAAGATTTTCTAATACCCAATTTCTTTTCTCCTAATGGCGATGGCCAAAACGACAAATTTTACATCCAGCCATATATTGACGCAGAAATGAAGTGGTTGCATATATATGACCGCTGGGGAGAACAAGTCTTTACAGCCGATGATTTTGAAACTCATTGGGATGGCACTTACCGGGATCAGACAAGGGTAAGCCCAGGAGTATATGCATTCCATTTAAAAATTGTTTGTCCGGATGGTACTACATTCAATCACCTGGGCAATATCACCATCATAAAATAACTGTAGTCGGGAGCGAGGCCTTGTAACTTGTAGATGTATTGTAATCCTATGAATGTCAATAATAATTACTACCAAAACCACTTACTAACATCTTCGAAGCTGAATAGCGTGCAGCAGCAAGACTTTCGCTCCCTCAACAGTTAAAGACCACGATTGAACGACCAAAAATTTTTTCATTCTAAAACCGAACTTATGAAGTTGAAACTTCTACTTTCCATTTTGTTTTGTTTAGCGCTGGCAACTGGTCAAAGTCAGGACATTCATTTGTCGCATATCTATGCCTCCCCTTTCTTGCTCAATCCAGCAACAACCGGCGTATTTAATGGGACTTCTCGTCTGATTGCTAACTACCGGAGCCAATGGCGTTCCGTAACTGCCGACTATCGTACCTTCATGTTCTCCGGAGACAGCAATTTCTTAGAGTTGGGAAAACATCAATCAATTGGCTTAGGTGGGCATTTTTACGCCGATGTAGCAGGTGATCTCGATTTCACCACCAATTTTGCGGGATTTTCCATTGCCAGCATTCGCTCCTTTGACAAGAAGGGAAGCCATATACTATCTCTTGGCATTCAAGTAGGTCGTATTGGAAGCTTCTTCGATCCGAATAAAATTATTGCTCACGACTTGGAATTTTTCGACAATGGGACTAGTCAGTTATCCATGCTCGATATTTCAACGGGTATTCTCTGGTATAAAAAGATAGCCAAAGATCAATTCATCTTCTTGGGAGGCAGTATTTACCATGTAAATGAACCCATCTACTCTTTCATTGATAAAGAAAATGTAAGCGAACAATTGTATCGCAGATTTGTCTTCCACGGAGGATCTAACCTCTCTTTGACCAAACAGGTTACAGTTGTTCCAAGTTTCATTTACATGAAGCAAGGTCCTTATCAACAATTTACCGCCGGCACTTTTCTTCGCTACGATACCTGGTCAAGAGGGAAAACGACACCTTCCGCCTTCATGCTCGGTGGTTGGATCAGGGCTCTCAACCAGGATAGACGACTGGGCTTAGACGCCTTTATAGCGACATTGAGAATGGAACTTAGAAGTTATCTCTTCACTTTCTCCTACGATGTGAATATCTCCTCACTTGCAAGGGCAAGCTTTGGCCGAGGTGGGCCAGAAATTTCATTCGTATATATTTTCGGGAAACCCGTCATTGGTTCAAACGGAGTTGTAAAAGATCCACGAAGAAAACGCAAACACAAGATAGAATGTCCTTATTTTTAGGGGCATCCCCCCTTCCTCTCAACTCAATTTGGATTGCAATACCTCTTGATAAGTTTGCATCAATTGGGTCGTCAATGGCTCGGTACTGAATTTTTGAGCGTAACCGTATCCTTTCTTGATACAAGTATTTCTTAGTTGACTATCGCTTAGAATTCGACGAAGCGCATGAACCAATGCTTCCGTATCCTCAGGCGAAATCAGGAGCGAATCGGGACCAGCAGCTTCCGGAAGCGAAGAAACATTGGATGTAATGACCGGCGTCTGACTGAATAGTGCTTCGATTATCGGCAATCCAAATCCCTCGCAGTAGGATAAATAAATAAAGACAGCTGCTGCCTGATACAATGCAGGAAGTTCGTCATCGTGTACATTGACAAACTTAACCATCTTTGTGAGTTTCTTTTCGGCTATGTATTTTAATACTTTCTTCTTGTACTCTCCTCCTTTTCCCACAACTACCAGAGGCATCCATTCCTCCTGTTTTAAAATTTCATACGCCTTTAAAATCCCGAGCAAATTTTTTCGCTCCGTCAATGATCCTACATACAGGAGAAACTCACTTGGGATATTGTACTTAGCAAGCACCTCATTGATCGAACTCTTACTTCGTTGTTGTTTAAAACGATCGTGACAGGATTGATAAATCACATCAATCTTCCCTGCTTCAATCCCGTAAAAATCTACAATATCTTTTTTGGTACTCTCACTGATGGATACTATTCGATCAGCATTTTCACAAGCGTACTTAAATTTCGAATTATATATGGCTCGGTCAATGAAGGTATAGTGATGAGGGTAACGCTTAAAAATCAAATCGTGAATCGTTACGACCGACTTGATCTCGGTTTGCCTAATCCCTACTGGGATTTCATGGCTTAATCCATGATATAAGTCTAACTTTCGTTTAAGAAGGTCTCTTTTAACACCTGTAGTTCTCCACCAGGCACCGTACCATTTTCGTTGTGGCATACGAATGGTAAAGGAAGGGTTATTCAGAAAAAATTGAGCATCTTCGCTTTGTGTGATTTTGGGGGTGTATAGGTAATAAGCGTGGTCGGGATAATACTCCGACAAACTGCGCAACAAAGTACGACTATAGTTTCCCAGTCCAGTGAAATTATTGAATAGTCGCTTCGCATCATACCCAATTTTCAGCATGGTTGATGTTGGTTTTTAGTCTTGCAAAATACCACATTTTTACAATTAAAAAATTTAGTGGATTCTTAATCAAAGGACGGACCTATTTGTAACTTGGGGTAATCCAGCAAATACAAAACATAAATATTCATCTGTGCCGATCCATCAATCCTTCCGAGAAAGGCTTTCGATAATCCTTTTGTTGTTACTATGTCTCTCTGCATGCAATCGACGCGAAAAGGCAATTACTCCAGCTTTTTATCATTGGCAAACCAAATTTGAGTTGTCACGAGATGAAATACAATACCTGCAGGAAATGGACATGGAAAAACTTTATGTTAAGTTTTTTGATGTGGATTGGGACTATACTCAAAAAAGAGCCATTCCCAAAGCTGTATTAAAATCTGACAAAACACTAAGTACGTTTGGGCAGATTGTCCCAACTATTTTTATCACCAATCGGACTTTTTTGCAAATGCCTGCGGAGCAAGTGCCGGAACTGGCCAAGAAAACGCAGGAACTTATTGACATCCTGGGCACAGGTCAAATCTTCAAAGAAATTCAGCTTGACTGCGACTGGAGTCTCAAGACACGAGCGAAATATTTTTCTTTTTTGAGGGAATTGCGACGGGTTCAGGCAAATCCTGCGACACAACTGTCTGCGACCATCCGATTACATCAATTGAAGCATTTTAAGTCAACCGGCATACCGCCAGTAGATCGAGGAATGCTGATGGTCTACAATGTTGGAGAAGTCGACGAATGGTTAGACAACAACTCCATTCTGAGCACCGAAACTGTCAATTCCTATTTAATCCCATTCAGGGAATATCCACTCGAACTCGATATTGCACTTCCTATATTCGCCTGGGGGGTAGTGTTTCGAAACGGCAAAATGATTCGGTTGATAAACAATCTGCGTAAAGAAGATTTGACCGATACTTCCATCGTTTCAAAAATAGGTCAAAATCGCTTTCAGTTGAAGAAAAGTACTTATATTAAGGCATCCTATTTATATCGTGGCGATAAGATTAGAGTTGAGTCAATAGCCATAGATTTACTCGACGAAACGGCAACCTCTTTAGCAGAATTCATTCATGCGGATCAGTTTTCCGTTTCCTTTTATCATCTGGATTCTACCACGATCAAATTTTACTCACATGAGCAACTGCAAGGCATCATTCAAAAATTGGCGAGATAGCTTCCACAAACTATTGTTTGTCTCTACACTGATCGTTTCTATAGCCATCCCAGTCAAGATCGTTAATGCCTGCGGCCCCATTTACGAATTCAGAGGATACTCTTTTATCCAGCCCGATATCGTTGATTTGAGTTCAACTTTTGCTCCCTTTTTTCTACCCATGGATGATGTAGAAGCCTATTATGTTGGACAACAAACCGTAACACAGCAGGGAAATCTTCAAGAATGGCAGGAACGGTTTTGCAACAAACCTAAAATTCCGGACATTGACTATCTCGTTTACTCAGCGTCCATTCGCGAATTAGAACAATTAAAGACGGCAGTATTGAGCCCATCTATCAAACTTAGCAGCAGCCTTTCTGCCAATACATTTGCTAAATACCTTCACCGCCACAAATGCAGTGAGACTATTGATTACCTGATCTTTGCCAAAGATTGTGAACCGTATGTAGGAGAATTAGATCCTTGGAAAGATGAGCGAAGAGATGTAGAGTCCATGGAGTTTCTAATTCAGGATGGCCTGGAAATGTTTGAAAAGGTTGAATCTCATTACATTAAACTGCGGTATGCCTTCCAGATTATCCGCCTCATCCATTATGCCAAACAACATCGTCGGGTACTAGAAACATACGATTATCTAATGCCAAAAATCGACAATGATCCCAGTATCATTGAATATTGGATCGACAGTCACAAAGCCGGTGCTATGATGGCGTTAAACCGCAAGGTAGAGGCCTCCTACTTATTTTCGAAGATATTTGGAGAATGCCCTAGTCGCCGAACCCAAGCTTATCTGTCTTTTAACTTGGACACAGAAGAGGAATGGCGAGCCTGTCTAAGACTTTGCCAAACGGATAGAGAGCGCGCTAATCTTCACGCCATGAGAGCCAGCGAGCGCAATAGCAAGATCATCGAAGAATTGTACCACATCTACCAGTTTGATCCCGAAAACGAAAATTTGAAGCTTCTATTGGTCAAGGAATTAAAGAAATTGGAAAAAGACCTTCTTGGTTTGCAATTTAATGACAACAAATTTTACAATAGAAATAACTTTGGTATACCCAGAGCTATTGCCGGCAAAAATGTACTCGGTCTCAACGAGTTTGTACAAATGGTCATCGATGATGGCCGGGAAACCGATCTTGGACTCTGGAAAATTGCAGAAGGATATCTGGAGATGTTGGCAGGCAACTTCTACGACTCTGCTCGAACCTTTAAAGACGCCAGAAGATTTGTAGATGATGATCCTCTGGAAGAGCAGTTGGAAATTTTTGAAATGGCTCTTCAGATAAGCTCTTACAACATGGTAAATGACAGCATTGAGAGAGAAGCTTCTCGGCTACAAAGAGATGAGCTTTTTCAAATGCATCGTGATTTTAGAGACTTCATGGGAGACCGCTTCGCAAAGCTCTACGAAGAAAAGGGCTTTCCTGGTAAATCTTTCATCATGCACCACCCATTGAGCGATCTCAAACCCAATCCTCAGCTAGGTATCATTGAAGACTTAATCAATATCGCTAGAAAGCCAAGGCAAAATCGTTTTGAAAAAGCAATGATATCAGTCCCCAATGACACAACTACGATTGAAAACGATTTACTGGACATGAAGGCAACCTATTTTCTCAGCAACTTCATGGTCGAAGCCGCAATGGAAACCATGCTAGAAATGGACCAAAAAGAATGGGACAACTATGGTCTATTCTATCCGTTTGTTGAGAGAATCAACGACTGTGTTCATTGTCCATTTCCGGACTCCGTCCAGGTTTTGAACAAAGGTCAATTAATGAATCAACTCATCGGCCTAGAATATAAGGCCCGGGCAGAGCCTCGACAAGCCGCTCAATACTACTATCAGTTAGGGCTTGCCTATTACAATATGTCCTATTTTGGCAATTCATGGAAGGCGATGGACTACTTCCGTAGTGGATCCAGTCTTTCGCCTTGGCGAGCCGCAAAGGACAATGGTATAATTCCTCATCCGGACTTCCCGAATGGCAACCGCGAAAATTTTGACTGTTCTAAGGCACTCTACTATTTTGAAAAAGCGCGGATAGGAGCGCAAGATGCTGAGTTGGCGGCAAAAGCTACCTATATGGCAGCAAAATGCGAACGAAATGCCCATTATGCCTATGGCGTGGAAAGAACTTATGATTACTTTGAAATGCTTAGGAACAACTTTGGTCGAAGTCAATTTGTACAAGACGTTATTGCGGAATGCAAATACTTTTCAGCCTACATTTCCAAGTAGCGTTTTGTAAAAAAGAAACTCGGTCACTCATTCAGGATCCCTGCTTTTTCCAAACTCCTCAAAATCATCCGAGAATATTTGCTAGGCCAAATTCTAGCTAGTAGGTCGCTTCGTCTCGCGTCGCGGCCGATCAATACGCGCTCCTTTTTTCGAGTAATCCCATCAATAATGATCTCTGCCGCTCTGGAGGGAGGCATCACTAAAAATTTGTCTTCAAATTCTTTCATCCGCAGCTCATTGTCGTCCTTTGAGCGATCATCATTAATCGCTTCTTTGGAATTCCGAGCTATATTGGTTTTGATCCCTCCCGGGTGAACACAGATGGTGGTCAGTTGCGGAGCTTCAACATACAACTCCATGCGCAGTGTTTCGGTAAATCCTCTAACGGCAAATTTAGAAGTACAATATGCCGACTGCCCTGCGATGCCATAGATCCCAAAAACACTTGAAATATTCACTAATGCTCCCTCCTTGCTTCTTTTCAAATACGGCAAGAATGCTTTGGTACCATAAACGACGCCCCAAAAATTGATTCCCATGATATATTCAAAATCTTCGATATCCATTTTACTCACGTGGATACTATCTAAAGCCTTTCCCGCATTGTTGATCACGATGTCTGCCCCTCCGTATCGATTAATTGTTTCTGCCGCGAATGCAAACGCTTCCTTTCGTTGAGACACGTCAAAAGTTTTAGCGATCACTTCTACTCCGATCTCCTCGATGGCTTTGACGGTTTCAGAAAGCGTCTCGGAATTAATATCTGAAATAGAAAGTCGGCACCCCTTTTGGGCTAGTGCCAATGCCAATTCCTTGCCAATTCCGGACCCAGCTCCAGTGACCACCGCAATCTTGTCTTTGTAGTTTGTCATTTGTTTTAAATTTTCACAATAATTTGAAAACGAGTTAATTGCAAAAACTTCAAACAAGTGCAACCGCTTCGCTTTCGCCTGTAACTTTTTTAATCATTCTATTTGGTGAACTTTTGATGAAAAAAGTTCATGCTCATTTCATCTGTTCAGTTTCAAGATGCAGCTCCGATGGTTTTGTTACATTATCTTCGGAGGCAACATCTTTGTTAAGTTCTTTGCTGAAAAGATAAAAGTTTTTAGTTTAGGAACAGCTAAAGATCGTAGTATTCAATACTCTAAAGCAGCAAAAGAATGATATTTCCAGTTGGTGATGACCAGGTTAAAGGAGGCTATTTTCCTTTATTCAGTTACTCATTTATTGTACTTAACGTGCTCGTTTTCATCTTTCAGGTTTCTCTTCCTCCGACGGAAGTGGAAGGGTTTATCATGACCTATGGTTGTATTCCAATTGAAATTACTAGTGGTCAGGATTTTTTCACTTTGTTTACCAGTATGTTTTTACATGGCGGGTGGATGCATCTGATGGGAAACATGCTTTTTCTTTGGGTATTCGCCGATAACATTGAAGCAACGATCGGCAGTCAAAAGTTTCTCTTTTTTTATCTGCTGGGTGGTTTGGCGGCTCACGCAGCACACATATTTTTCAATTTTGGCAGCTCGATACCTACAGTTGGGGCCAGTGGAGCAATCTCAGCAGTCATGGGCACCTACCTGATCATGTTCCCAAAATCCCGTGTAAAACTCATTTTCTTTCCACTTATCTTTTTGAATTTTCGCATTCCAGCGTTCTTGTTCCTGGGATTCTGGATTGTACAGCAATTTCTATCTGGAACAGCATCGCTGAGTGTTGAAACCGCCGAAAGCGCTGGCGTGGCTTGGTGGGCCCATATCGGTGGATTTATCTTTGGTGTTTTTGCTGGATTTTACTACCGAAATAAATATCTCAAACCTATCGAAACAATTCCAGAGTGGACAAGCAAGCAATATCTCTGAACACAGACCCTTAATACAGTGTAGATTCCGAAAATAAAATGAAACTTTTCGGCTCATTTCCTGGTTTTTACCCATTAAATAAGACAATTTATTTAACTTTGGCCCCTTATCATCTACAGATTCATGGCTACAGAAACATTCGAAAAAGTAAAGGTATTAATCGGTGAAGTAGAAGCTGCTGAACCAGGTAATGAAGAAGAATTAGAACAATTTAGAATCAAGTATCTGGGCTCTAAAAACATCATCAAGCCGTTTTTCGGAGCAATCAAGGAAGTACCCAACGAAAAGAAGCGAGCGTACGGTCAGCTCGTCAACCGAGCTAAAGTTGCTGCCGAAGAAAAATACCAATCCCTCAAATTGATCATTAACAGCAATAATGAGGAGAAAGGAATGGGAGATCTGGATCTTTCAGCACCAGCTGAGCCCATTGAAATTGGAAGCCGACATCCAATTTCGATTGTCATGAACAACATTGTAAAGATTTTTGAAAGGATTGGGTTTGTTGTCGCCGAAGAGCGAGAAATTGAGGACGATTGGCATAATTTCACTGCTATGAATACACCGCCGGATCATCCGGCGCGAGATATGCAGGATACATTCTACTTGAAGGATAGTACAGAAAGGCTATTGCGTACCCACACTTCCTCTGTCCAGGCGCGTGTAATGACCAACCAAAAACCACCAATCCGGATTATCGCACCGGGCCGGGTATACCGAAATGAGACAATTTCGGCTCGTTCACATTGCCAATTCCACCAAGTTGAAGGACTCTATATTGACCAGGGTATTTCCTTTGCAGATATGAAACAAACCCTTCTGTACTACGCACGAGAAATGTATGGCAACGACACGAGAATCCGGCTTCGTCCATCTTATTTCCCTTTCACTGAGCCCAGTGCCGAAATGGATGTATACTGGGGTTTAAAGGATGAAACAGACTATCGAATTACCAAGGGCACCGGTTGGCTCGAAATTCTGGGCTGTGGCATGGTCGACCCCAATGTATTGGACAATTGTGGGATCGACTCTGAAATCTATACTGGCTACGCGTTTGGCATGGGGATTGAGCGGCAAGCCATGTTAAAATATCGAATCAATGATATAAGGTTACTTTTTGAAAATGATATCCGATTTTTACGCCAGTTTGCTTCGGCGAGGTAAAACAAGAAACTAATGAAACCAAGTGTACCCAAAGGGACCAGAGATTTTTCACCCGACCAAGTCTTCAAACGCAAATACATTTTCGACATTATCCGGTCCGTTTTTGAAAAGTATGGCTATCAGCCAATTGAGACACCAACAATGGAGAATTTGGCTACTCTTACCGGTAAATATGGAAATGAAGGTGATAAACTACTCTTCAAGGTCCTGAATAATGGCGATTTCCTCTCCAATGCCGATGAGGAAGCATTGAAAAGTAAAAACTCTAATAAGGTACTGAGTTCTATTTCCAAACGTGGTTTGAGATATGATCTGACCGTTCCTTTTGCGCGCTATGTAGTGATGCACCAAAATGAAATTGTCTTCCCTTTCAAGAGATATCAAATCCAACCTGTATGGCGAGCTGATCGCCCCCAAAAAGGTCGTTATCAAGAATTTTATCAATGTGATGCTGATGTTGTGGGCTCCGATTCGCTGATCTATGAAGCGGAATTTGCTCAAATTTACGACCAGGTGTTTGCTCAGTTAAACATCAATGTACAAATCCGGATCAACAACCGTAAGGTTCTAGCAGGAATCGCTGAAGTTGCCGGAATTATTGACCAACTGATTGATATGACTGTCGCCATAGATAAGCTGGACAAAGTTGGTCTGGATGGCGTCCGCAATGAAATGCAATTGCGTAGCATTAGTGATGAAGCCATTGATAAGATACTCGACATACTAAAGGATGGCTCACTCGACAATTTACGCGATAGCTTAGCGGATTCGGAGATTGGAATGATTGGAATTAAAGAACTAGACCAGTTTTTTGATTTCCTCAGTACTGGGGAAGTGACCAACCCCATTGTTTTCGATATTACCCTTGCTCGTGGCTTGAACTACTATACCGGCTGTATCTTCGAAATCGTTACTAACGATGTAAAAATTGGCAGCCTCGGTGGGGGCGGCCGATACGATGACCTGACCAGTGTATTCGGTCTGAAGAATGTATCGGGTGTAGGCATTTCTTTTGGAGCTGCTCGTATATTTGACGTGATGGAGGAGTTGAACTTATTTCCTTCTCAAGACAAAAACAACATACAGGTTTTGTTTATGCCTTTAGATCAAGGCACTTTACAGTTTGCATTTAAATGCATTAATGCAGTCAGAAAGGCGAATATAAAGGCCGACATCTACCCGCAGGAAGGAGCTAAATTCAAGAAACAAATCAAGTACGCTAACGCACGCAATGTGCCATTTATAGCGTTAATTGAGGAAGATGATTTCAAAGAGGGCATCATAACTCTTAGAAACACAGGTACTAGAGAACAAGAAAAACTAGATTTAGCATCGTTGATTGACCACATCCAAAGAAGTACTTTAGCGACAGAAGTAACAAGTTAGGGCATTGCCCGTATGAATAGAAGATATTTGCCACAATTAAGCCACTTAGTTTTTTCGATTAATATCATTTTTCCAAAACTAACCTCATTGTTGATGGGACTTTCAATTGTTAAAAGAAGCAAATTGATCGGGTTGTTGTTCTTAACAGTCAATTCAAACTTAATAGCATCTGAACCAGGAAATAAAATACCCGCATTTGACCGCGAAGAAGTAGAAAAAAAAGTCCTACAGATGGACGACCTGGTCTTGAAACCTAAGTTTACCAAAGCGGTTGAAGGATACATTCGCGGTTATGTAGTCCGCAATCGAACCACTGCCGAAAAAGTTCTCGGCCGTCAAGTATTGTACTTTCCAATATTTGAGAAAAAATTGCGTGAAAAAAATCTACCTGAGAGTTTAAAATATCTATCCGTTGTAGAGTCCGCTCTTGTTCCGGATATTGTTTCCAGAGCCAGTGCTGTAGGTTTATGGCAATTCATGGACGATACTGGGCGGGAGTACGGACTAAAAATCAATCGGTATATAGATGAACGTTGTGACATCATCAAATCGACTGATGCCGCCCTCGAATATTTAACATTCTTGCATAGGAAGTACGATGATTGGGCACTGGCGATGGCAGCTTACAATAGCGGCTCGGGCAGGGTAAGTCGTGCTATCAAACGTGCAAGAAGTAAGAATTTTTGGCGGATACATCGCTATTTACCGAGAGAAACTAGGAATTATATTCCGGCCTTTATTGCAGCCTCATATGTGCTGCGGAATCACGAAGATCACGAATTGGTTCCTCAATATCCCGACTTGGACTTGCAGATCACCGAAACCATTCCGGTCTACAACAGCTTCACATTTCACCAAATTGCACAACTTACAAGTATACCGCTCAATATCATTGAAGCTCTTAACCCAGCCTACCGCAAGGGTTTCATTCCATCCAGCAGAAAAGGGAATTATCTGACGTTGCCCAAAAGAGTGATGCCGGCTTTCAAAGATTTTCTCGAAGCTAAACGACCTGATAATCTCTACCATGCGGTCGAAGCATCGCCAATTTTAGTCGAAAGACCTTCTTCTAACTCCAATTCCTATTATTTCAAGGCGACTTATATTGTTCAGGAAGACCAGAGCATCTACACCCTTGTTAAGATGTTGAAATGTTCTCCTCATCAGTTGAAGGCCTGGAACAAATTAAAAACCAATCACCTCAAAAGAGGGCAAGAACTTACCATTTATTTGCCAAAGGAAATCAAACGTCTCCGAACTTATCGCGAATTGATTAAAATCGAACCTTTTGATCCAGTTCCATCCCTTGATTTCATTGAGCCTTTCACGTATGTCCCGAATTACAAATCCGAAGAAATCAATTGCGAGGAATTATTCAAAGAACGCTTCCTCTATTACGATGTGAAGAAGAAGGAAAAGCTCGCTCGCATTGCCAGAAGGTTACAGGGTATTTCAATTGACGAGTTGGCCAGACTAAATGATCTCCCGAGTGACTACGTTGTAAAACCTGGTACGAAGGTGAAAATTAAAAGGTATTACTAACAGATTGACAAGCACTTAACAGGTCTTCAAATAAAAATTTTATCCATCCTAAAATAAACAGAATATTACTGCGTTATTTTCTACACAAGCTTATTGCAAATTCACATCAATCAATCGAATTAATTTAAGAAACTATTTTTAGTCCTTAAATAAAGTCAAGCCTATTCGAGATTAATTCTACTCCTCTTTTTTCAATTTGTTAATATCTAAACGAGTTATACGTTTAGGAGAGCATTCTAGTGCAGGGTTTTATCCTGCGAACTTGCTTTCCCTACTAGCTATTTTCTGGAAAAGACTAATCCCCATTTTACTTAGTCAATTTATAAACAAAAGATATTATACAAATCACTGAGAGAGTAGTTTGAATTTGCAGTACGCAGGGCCTTCCTGCTACTGCTTTTTTATTTTGTTACTTATCACCTTTTTCTCCGTCCTATAGATGTATTGGTTAATTTGGCCATTAACGAGCTTTTATGTACATTCGAAAGCTCAATCTTTCAATTTAAAAAAACTTAATATGACAAATAATTTAATGGATTTACTGCAAGGGCAGTTATCCGAAGGTCTTCTAGATCAACTTTCCGGCCAGCTTGGTGGAGCATCTAAGGAACAGACAGCCAATGCTGCATCAGGAATCATGGCTACGCTAATGGGAGCATTGGCAAAAAATGCTTCAACTCTCGAAGGAGCCTCTGCTTTAAACAATGCATTGGAAAGAGATCATGATGGTAGTCTTCTTGAAGATCTATCGGGTCTTTTGACGGGAGCAAACACAAGAAGCACGCAGAATTCTAGAGCCATGAACGGCGCTGGCATCATCAAACACATTCTGGGTGATAAAACAGGCAATGCGATTGATATGATTAGCAAAGTTAGTGGGCTGGATTCTGGCAATACTGGAAACCTAATGAATATTCTAGCTCCGATAGTGATGGGTACCTTGGGGAAAGCCAAAAAGCAACAGGGCCTGGATGTAGCCGGATTAATATCCATGCTTTCGGGAACGGTTTCTACTCAACAACAAAAAGATCCTTCCATGGGAATGGTGGCAAGATTCCTGGATAGTGATGGGGATGGAAGTATCGTTGATGATGTCGCTAACCTGGGAATGAAATTCCTTGGTGGCCTATTTAGAAAATAAGGTCCCATTTACAGATAGCAACGAAATATCAATGAAATTACGTTGCTATCTGTCATGTACCTGAAATCAACAGGGATCACTTACTCACCCTTCTTGTCTTCCTTCATACCTTCCTTCAACTCACTCTCAATGGTGGAACGGGCGGCATTGAATTCTCTAATTCCTTTGCCAATTCCTTTCATGAGTTCGGGTATTTTCTTGCCGCCAAATAAAAGTAGGATGGCAAAAAATACGATGAGCATCTCAGGTCCTAGAAAATTAAATAGAAATAAACTTTTCATATTCTTATTTTTTCTGTTGCAGAATAATTCTCGGATCACCGATTCCTTTTGATAGACCCCACTTGAGGTCATCTGGTTTAAAACCGTTACTACGAAATTAAACTTTTATTCTCTATTCTTTTAATCCAATCTCTCTCAATCTTTCATTGAGATATTCCCCTGCGGTAATTGGTCCATAATTGGGTGCATGTCCAGGCTCAATACAACTCTCCAGGCAGGTAAGGTCCATATCGACCTTTGGCGCCAAAAAGAAGGGAATGGAAAGTCGAGGCATATGCCATTCCTCTTTTGGTGGATTCACAACCCGATGTGTAGTTGATTTCAAATAATTATTGGTCAGCCGTTGTAACATATCGCCGACATTGATCACAATTTCATCCTCTTCTGGTGTAATGGTTCTCCATTCATTTTCCTTATCCAATAATTGCAAACCTCCTGCCGAAGCACCAACTAGTAATGTGATCAAGTTGATGTCTTCATGCTGCTCTGCTCGAATTGCACTTGCCGGAGGTCTCGTGATCGGTGGATAATAAATCGTTCTCAAAATGCTATTGCCTTTGATTACCTCATTATCAAAATAGTCTTCACCAAGATTAAGGTAGATCGAAATAGCTCGCAATAGCGAAATTCCCGTTTTTTCAAAGGCTCGATATAACTCAATGGCCGTCGGCAAAAACTCCGGGGCTTCCGCCACGGACACATTGTCCAGTATAGGTTGTTTGCCGTCAGCACCGACCCCCTCTTGCCCCACTTGGAAAAACTCCTTTAGATCCGCCACTTCAGAATGCTTGGCATGCTCTTTACCGAAGGACGTATACCCTCTTTGGCCAGCAATACCCTGGATTTCATATTTGCGTTTTACTTCAACAGGAAGCGCAAAAAAATCTTTGCTTTCCCTATAGAATTTGTCGATCAAATTTTGATCAATCCCATGATTTTTCACTCCAACGAAACCAATATTTTGAAAGGCCGAACCTATTTGTTCTACAAACTCCGATCTCGCTTGTTCATCACCCTCCAAGAATTGGGAAAGGTCCACGAGAGGTATTGCTCTTTTATTCATATGCTTTTAGATTTTAAACTGGTGACTTTGCTGGATAAAAATAGTCTTTCTTTTCTGGCTCTTTACCTCCTTCGCGGTTTATATTTAGATAGATCCATAATCTCCTGTGCATCCTTCATAGCAATTAAATCCTGCATCGTCTTTTCAGGAAAACGACTCATATAAGTAGAAACAATTTGCCACCCCATCCAGTTTGCTGTTCTTCCTGGCGCTTCCGGCGGCATTCCAGGTGAATGAGGACTATAATTCAGGTATTTTGTGATCTTCATCCATTCGCTTGAGTATAAGAGGTCTTCTTTAAGAAAAAAAGCCCACATTTCTAATTCATTACCATTCAGCCACTTAACCTGATCAGGGGTCATTTCAAGTTTAATACTATCGGGTGTATACGGCAATAGATGGTCCATAATGTATAATTTTTTCCCATTATGGACCATTAAATCCAACAATCTTCCTCCTTGCGGATCACCAACCAGGTCCTCTACCAAAGGCAGGAGCGTTTTGTAAACCAGATGTTCTTCATTAAAAGTCCTGGTCAAATATTTGGAAAAATTCGGATTTCCCTGATTGTAGGCAGCATAGGGATAGGATGCCCCGAGAAAAAAATCCAATCCCACCGCAAGTGACTGATCTTTGTAGATAAAGTTACCCACCCCGTATTCAGAAATAAAGGTAGTGACATCCGGGGTCGGAAGTTTTGGGAAATAATACTTCAAAAACTGGAATGCCTGAGTCAATTGTTCTTTCTGCGGAGAAAAGCCTCCATATAATTCTTCGCATTTCTGATAAAGGTCACCGATTGCAGAATGCTTAATAAAGCCCTTGATAAATTCTTGAAAAGCTTCGCCAGAGTTTGGGTTGGGTGATTTCAGTATTTGGGTAAAATAGATCTCACTGAATTCGGGATACCCTTCCATCAAATCTGCGATACTTTGCTGTAATTGAGTCGTATCTAGCTCGAAAAGTTGCTGCTCAAACCTTCTGAATTCGGGGGTAACCACCACCGCACTTACGTCTGGAATATGTCTACGGTCGCGATCGGACATACAAGCACTCAATGACATGGTCAGCAGGAAATAGACGGACCACCTCCAATTTTTCAATAATTCCATGTTATTAATCCCTTTATAGTTATATTATCTTTGATGAACTGTAACGAAACTTTATTTTAGCCGTCCAAAATAGCGTAGCTTCAATTTCTATGCCGGTATAACGTGAAATCAAATACCAAAAATATTTTGTGATGAAAAAAAATTATCTGATCCTTTTCCCATTTTTCCTGGTCCTCAACTTGAATGTAGCCCAAACTGAATTCGATGCCGAAAATCTTCGATTTGGCTTCCAGTTCAGTCCTACATTCTCTTGGATGTCTGCCAATACAACCAGAATCAATCCAAGCGGCACCAATCTGGGACTTAAGCTAGGAATGCTGGCAGAGTACTATTTTGCTGGCGATAATAGATATGCTTTCACAACCGGACTAGGTTTCGCTTTCAACAATGGAGGCACGCTACTCCACGACTTTGGAGGTTCTTATTGGACTCGATCGGATCTCAGTCCCAGCCTGGACACTTTACCCAACAATGTTAAGCTGAAATACGGAATCCAGCACCTGGAAATTCCATTGGGCCTTAAAATGAGATTCGAACCAGAAACTTCCAGAGATCTTGCTTATTATATTGAACCGGCTGTCACGCTAGGCTTCAAAACTCAAGCCAGAGGTGAGATAACTGGTCCGGGAGTTGGAGAACAAGATGAAAAAATCAATATTCGACAAGAAGTCAACGCCCTTAATCTGTCCGTTGGAATCGGTGCTGGAATCGAATATCAACTCTCTGGAAATATGAGCCTACTCGGTGGCCTTGCCTTTCAATCCGGATTTACCGACGCCACAGATGACAACGGTACGGTTATCAACAATCCAAACAAGCCGGATGGTGCCCGAGAAGACTCCAAAGGAGCTATCAATAACATCATCGTCAGAATCGGTGTGCTCTTCTAATTTAAAAAACTTATCTTTGCACCCAAAAAATAGAAATGGCTATAGCGAATGATCTCACCGTCTCCGTCCTGTTGGATAAATTTGTGGAATCAGCCCTTCAGGAAGATATAGGAGAAGGCGACCATACCACCTTGGCTTGTATCGACCCCGATAGTACTTCCAAAGCACATCTTTTCATTAAAGACGCTGGTGTGATCGCTGGTATTGAAGTGGCTGAATACATATTCAAAAAATTGGACCCGACCTCGTCTTTTACCACTTTGATAGAAGATGGCTCTGACGTCAACTATGGCGACGTTGCATTCGAAGTCATTTGCAATACCCATGCTTTACTTAAAGCGGAACGTGTCATCCTCAACACCCTTCAGAGAATGAGCGGAATCGCCACCTTAAGCAACCGTTTCAAGTTTGAGATCGAAGACTTACCCGTTACTATTTTAGACACCAGGAAAACAACGCCATTGATACGTTTTCTGGAAAAGTGGGCCGTTCGCTTGGGAGGATGCACCAACTACAGAAATGGGCTATACGATTGGATCATGATCAAAGACAACCACATCGATGCTTGCGGCGGAATCAAACAGGCCATTGAAAAAGTTCGTGCATACAAAAAAGACAAGAATTTAGACTTGGGTGTAACTGTGGAAGTGAGAAACTTGGTAGAATTACATCAAGTACTAGAAGCCGGGAATATCACGAGGATAATGTTAGACAACTTCGAATTGCCAATTTTAGAAGAAGCAGTTATTACCATCGACGGGAGATATGAAGTGGAAGCCTCTGGCGGCGTCAACATCCATACCATTAGGAAAATTGCCAAGACTGGTGTCAACTATATTTCCGTTGGAGCACTCACGCACTCTGCCACCAGCATGGACATTAGTCTCAAAGTGGTCAAAGATTAATAACGCTTCCGTAAATAGCGACAACCAGGACAAGACCGGAAACGATGATCAACCAAAAACGAAAATCGCTTGTAAAAGGATGGTCTTCCTCTTTAACAATACCGTACAGACTATAGCACAGCAGTGACAGGATCATAGTATATAGGATCATGGGACATCAACATGCAGAGTTTACAAAAAAGATTACTACAACTTATTTTAAGAGGCTTTTCTTTATGCGCTTGATTAAGGAAGGTCCCTCGTAGATCAGACCAGTATAGATCTGTACCAGAGCGGCGCCAGCTTGTAGCTTTTCAATTGCTGACTGAGGTGAGTGTATCCCGCCGACGCCAATAATGAATAATTCTCCGTTTGTTTGCTTACTTAAATAACGAATTACTTCTGTAGAACGCTGCTCCAGTGGTTGACCACTTAATCCACCAGCGCCAATTTCTGCAACTTGAGAGAAGTCTTCTTGGAGTCCTTCCCGCCCAATAGTAGTATTGGTCGCTATGATGCCGTCTACGCCGGTATTGTCAATGATCTCCAGGATGTCATCCAATTGTTCATTGGTCAAATCCGGTGCAATCTTCAGCAGCATGGGTTTAGGTTTTGATTTAGCCTGGTTGAGATCCTGCAAAAACTGCAATAATTTAGTCAATGGCTCTTTTTCTTGTAGAGCTCTAAGATTTGGTGTATTAGGAGAACTAACATTTACGACAAAGTAGTCCACATAGGGAAATAGCTGATCGAAACACTGGGCGTAGTCGTCCACAGCTCTGTCATTGGGTGTATTTTTATTCTTACCAATATTTCCGCCAATTATCAAACCTTTCGGCCTTTCCTTCTTAAGGTTAGTCACTAAAGGATCGGCTCCTGAATTATTGAATCCCATTCGATTGATCAATGCTTTAGACTTCGGTAACCTGAATAAGCGGGGCTGTGGATTACCCGATTGAGCTCTTGGCGTTACGGTTCCGACTTCGATGAAACCAAACCCAAGTGCAGACATGGTTTGATAGAATCGACCATCCTTATCGAAACCTGCTGCCAGACCGATCGGATTCTTAAATCGAAGGCCCAGAAATTTCCTTTCTAATCGAGTATCCTCCAGACGGTAGTAGGATCTGACCACATTACCAAGTACAGGAATAGCTAGTACAAATTTGAAAGCGAATACAGTGAAATAGTGAGCCTTTTCAGGAGAGAATAAGAAAAAAATAGGTTTTAGAAGATACCTGTACACATCAAAGGTTTAAAAAAAAACGGCCGGGTCATAATGAAATGCCCAGCCAAGAATCATAATCCCAAAAACTAAATTTATGCAAGAACCTTCAGTGAATGAAGGCGAATTACATTCGAAAAAATGTTTGTTTCCACAAATATACAGAAAATTTTAATTTCATGCTTGTTCCTCAGCCCTAACTAACAGTTGAAATCCGTTTCCGTGAATATTTACGATTTCAATGTTCTCATCTTTCTTCAAATATTTCCGCAATTTTGTTACGAAAACATCCATGCTTCGAGCTGTGAAGTAATTGTCTTCCCCCCATATTTTTGTTAAGGCTTCGGACCTTGGAAGTATATCATTCATATACATTGCAAACATCCGCAATAATTGTGCCTCTTTTGGTGAAAGTTTAGATTTTTCTTCATTTCCTCCTTCCGGATCGTAAGTTAATATTCTCAAGGGGTAATTAAAGTGATATTTTCCTATCTCGAACTCTTTGACTTCTTCTTTCGGATCAGCTTTCTGCTGGCTCCTTTTCAAGATTGCTTGCACCCGGTAGAGGAGTTCTTCTGAAACGAAAGGTTTGGTAATATAATCATCAGCTCCAATCTTAAAGCCTTTCAGAATGTCTTCTTTCATAGTTTTGGCAGTCAAAAAGATAATAGGCATTTCTGTATCTTTCTCTCTAATTTCTTTGGCTAAGGTAAAGCCGTCCTTTTTGGGCATCATCACATCAAAAATGCAAAGATCATACTCTCCCCTATTGTAACTTTCAAAACCCTGGACACCGTCAGTTGCCAAAGTCACGTCAAATCCATGCATTTCCAGGTAAGAACGCAGCACATCTCCAAAATTCTGATCGTCTTCAACTAGTAAAATCTTATTATTGGACATAGTCGGTACTTTTTCTTAGTCATCTGCAGTTTACACCGCAGTAAATGTAGAATAGTTTGATTTTTTACTGAATATGGTGATTTTCAATCGTTTAATTATTAACGATAATTGTAGGTATTAAGTTGTATTTTTCTGGGTCGAATGTCGCAAAACCGCAGATAATTCCGTTGGTATTTGGTTCAAAGCTCAATTATTTGAATTTGATCCAAAAGGAAAAAAGAGAATAAAGCTACTCCCCTTACCCAGTTCACTTTTTACATCAATCTGGCCTTTATGAGCTAACATCATTGCTTTAACGTAGCTCAACCCCAACCCAAAACCTTTGACATCATGCAAATCACCGGTATGTACCCTATAAAATTTATCAAAAATATGTTTTCTTGCTTCCTTGCTCATTCCAATGCCATTATCCTTAATGACAATTTCTACGCCTCTGGAAACATTTCGGGTAAAAACGGAAATTTCCGGTTTTTCCGGACTGTATTTGTTTGCATTATCCAGTAGGTTATTGATGATATTTGATACGTGGGTAACATCACCAATAATGATGGGATTCGTTGCCTCTAAAATCGAATTGACCACTCCGTCCCGTTGCTCGGCTTGTAAACTAATGTTTTCAACAGCACGATAAATAATATCATGCAAATTAATCTCTGTCCATTTCAAAGAAAACTCCTTCTTGTCGAGCAAAGCCATTTGCAATACCTTCTCTACCTGACTATTCATTCTCTTATTCTCTTGCTTGATGATTTTTGCAAAACGTTTTATCTTTTCCGGACTTCCTGAAATCATTGGACTCGAAATCGAATCTGCTGCAAGAGAAATAGTGGCTATGGGAGTTTTGAACTCATGAGTCATATTGTTGATAAAATCTGTCTTCACCTCGGAAATCTTTTTCTGTTGAAAAATCACATTTACCGAATAGGCGAAACACCCCAATATAATAGCAGCAAAAAAAATCGTGCCGAGAAGGTTTAACCGCAGAGAACTCCAAATAAAGGAGGATTTTTGAGGGAATTGGACCACCAGAAATCCGGGTGGAAAAGAACTGGAACTTGAGCGAGGAAATAAAGTCGTTTCATATGGTTTTGAATCCGGAGGGTTTTGAATACCAGGGATGGTTGTTCTCGACTTTTTTTCCTCATCGTAGAGAAAATGATCGTTGACAAATAACCAGCTTTGTGTCTGGTTGGAATAAACACCAAAATTATACTGCTCTGTGATACTCCATTTAGCCAATTCTTGATCCAACAATTCTCGAATTCTTTCGGGGTTCACCCGTTCTCCCAATGGTGTAGAATTTACAGTTTCTGTTTCCGCAATGTGCTGACCCAGCATTCCTTTGCGCATCCGACAGCTTGGACAGAAATCGTCATCGGTCAGTTGAAGAAATATCTGTTCCAAACTACTGTTTGCCAAACTCAAATCCCCGAGAATATCAAGATGTGTATCAAACTGCCCTAATATGTTGGAATTAGAAAGGTTGAGATGAGAGTTTTGTAGCCTCCTTACCGAATAGCCGTTGGTGGTGTACTTGAGATATTCTTTTTTTTCCTCTTTCTCCAAGCGATCCGCCACGTTAACGAGTGCTTCCTGAACATTGGAATCAAATTTTTCGGATATCGATTCTATCGAATCCAATACTACTCTCATTTGCGACCAGATCACCCCTATGACCGCAACGCTCATCAGTCCTACAATAATCCAAATAACTCTTTTATTCATCTATCTGGAAAGTCTTAAGTTAAAAACGGAAGGCATCCAGACAAATTTAACCAATCGGGGGACGCCAAATGTAGATTTAACAGATATTTAACCAGACACTTACGGATATCATAAAAAGCGCTCTAAATGGTAACCTACCATGGTGTGAAGCGCTGCTAACGCTAATCCTTTTGCCGCATTTGCCTTCAATCCTTTATTCATATAAAAGTCCTCCAGGAGAATGAATGATTGATAGTAGGATGCTTTTAATGCCGTCAACATTTTCTGATTAAGCGGATCTCTCGAAGCCCAACCATTCAGTCCATTCCAGAGAGCATTATGCCAGTCTTCCAAAGCCCTCTGTTCAGAAGAAACCAAGGGTTGGTTTGCGATGTATAAGTCATTTCTGGCTGCGGCGTCCAGCGCAAGTCGGTTTTTATTCAGTTGGGGATCGGCATTCAGGTCTTCAGCAATGGCTTGCAACAACTGGACTTCTTGCCAAGTCGAAAATTGATCACATTGTTGAGTAGCATAATTGAACCCGGGGAAATTGGTCATAATTGCATTTGCACGCGCCGTCTCATTCGGATGCGCCGAAAACAACCAGCAAGGTACATTGTATTGATTACCAGCTGCACTATGCACAAAGAGCAAGTGTAACATAACCTGATTCATATCATTGTACGAATAACTCGCACTAGGATCGACTGGACTTAAGCCTCCCAGTTGATTTTGTGGATAAGCCCCCTTAATTGCCGCATTCATCAGCTGATTCACCTCTACTGACGGGCCAAAATTGTAGAACAACAAATATGCCCGATAAGCATTGGCTACGGGAGCAGTATAGCGCTCGAGGTCGGCTAAAGCAGAAGAATTTGTATTGATGTTGTTGATTACATTTTGCAATGGAAACCTTGACCCTACCTCATTCTTTCCAGCCATCGCATTTGCCAGCAAGGAATATTTCTGCAACATGCGATTCTGTGTCTTGAGCTGCTGATACCCTTTGTTGGTGTTTGCTCCATAAAATCCGTCGAGGCTTCCGGAGTACAATTGTTCGGACTTTAGTAGCTTTTGAAATTCCAAAACGGAACCCCTTTTCACTTTTGCACGAATCTTCGGCGTACTGGTAACCAATCTTGGGGTTGCCGCAACCGGAGGCGCCTTTCTGGTCAATTCTCCCTGGGCTCCAATATCATATCCAGTTGGTTGTTGGTTGTTGGCAACATTAGAAGATGGGCTGGCGTTGAAATTCAACGGAATCAATGGTTGCTTGTAATCATTACCCAATTCAAAGCGGCCAACTTTGTGCAAGTAAGCTGAATTCATCGTCTTAACGAAAGCATCCTTAAAACCCATTTTACGGATTGCCGGAAGTTTTTGCTTCGCCTCGCTCAAACTAGTATAAGTGTCGGCAATAATCTTTACTTGCTTATCAAAAGGTTGAATATACAAATCACCCGCCTGGAGAAAACTTTCCCAATCGAGCTTCTGGTTCAAGTTACGCGTAGCAATTTGAATTACTGCAACCTCTTTTCCATCACCGGTAAATTTTTCCTGTGCAAAAGCATTGGAGTATCCTTTAGCAATTAGTCGGTCCGCCATTTTCTCTGCAGCCTTTGCCTCATCATAAGCCCCTATAAACACTTCCGACAAGTTATTTTCTATCGGATTGGCGTAAATAAACCCAAGAGATTCCACCTCAGAAAAGTCTCCCTTAGTAGCATTGAGGAAAGTTCCAATTTGCACCGTGTAAAATACCTTATTCTGTGCAACAACATTTCCTAGTCCCAGGATCAATACAATGATAGATAGAAATAGCTTTTTCATATGATAGTTTTCAAATTTGACAATGCAATGAGATCAACGCTTTGGCGACAATTAACTATTACAATGCTAAACTGGGGGCAAATATTATACCGGGCTGGTTATTTCTCAAGTCGTTCGATCAATCTATTAGATACGCGGAGAAATTCGGTTTCGGTAATCATCCCGATCAGTTCTCCTTCGTTTACGACTAACAGGCAACCAATCTGATGTTTATTCATCAATTGGACCGCCTCGACGATGGTGGCATTTGGTTTTATTGTAACGGGTTCCTTGATCATGATGTCCTTTACCATCATGGATTTCTTATGAATCAATTTCCCGTAATTAACAAAGTGCTTGATCAAAAGACGGGAATTTACTAACCCCGAAAGATTCCCCTTGGTATCCTCTACCGGCATATACCGAATGTTGCGCCATTCCATCATCTCTGCCACCAATTCAATCAAGTCGTCCTTTTGTACGGTGAATAAATCAGTCTCCATAAACTCATCGACCAACAACTTTGAAGCGACGTACTCATCTAGATCTTCCACTTTAGGTAAAGGCCATTGATGAACCGGTAATTCTTCCAATTGGTGCTTTTTCATACTGGCTGTCAATACACATAGAGCTTCATCTTTATTGACTTCCTTAATCAGGCTGGTATAGGCTCTCAGTTGCCATCTTGCCCCATTCATATGGCGCTTCGCACGCTCTTCAACAATCCCTAAATAGCGGTCAATATCCTGTGTATCCACTCCTCTATTTTGAAGTCCCTGCCGAGCAATGGGGATCAATTCCTTTAGGACCAATTCACAGGCGCCTATTTTACCATCATTGAACCAAGAAAATGCCGAATCGATTCCTACCCTGGCAGCTTTAGAAAAGTTATCTCTGGCATCTTCCCAGGACATTTGTGTCCGAATATCATCCACAATGGAAGCCATTCCTTCCATTGCTCCTAACCAAAGCGCAGCATTCGCCATCTCATCAGCTACGGTTGGTCCGGCCGGCAACACTCTGTTTTCAATCCTTAAATGCGGCTTGCCATTATCGCCAACGCCATAGCAGGGTCGATTCCAACGATATACCGTAGAATTGTGTACTTGCAGTGCTCTTAATTTCGGAACTTTCTTTTCGTAGATTTTCAGGAGAGAATCTTCTTCTACATCCGCGCTCAGCAATACCCGGAAGCGCGCAATGTCCTCCTTGTAAATTTCGATGATCGACTCATTCATCCACCCCGTGCCGAAAATTACTCGGGGGCTTCTTTCTCGCATATGGTAAGCAGTGGTCCGTGTATCCAAAGCCTGCTGAAATAAGGCTATCCGACTCTCATGCCAAAGCCGCTTTCCAAAAACAACCGGTGAATTTGCAGCAATTGCCATCACCGGTGCAGCCAAGGCCTGGGAAATGTTATACATTTTCACAAAGTCTTGTGGACGAACTTGCAGATGCACCTGAAAACTAGTATTACAAGCCTCCAACAATGGAGAATCATGCTTGACCAGCAACTCATCGATTCCCACCAATCGCAACTCAAAAGAATTGCCAATCAACTGGCTATTGATGGCTTCAATTAAGGCGTGATAGCGCTTTTTAGGAGTCAGGTTATGCAGATCAAGATCCCATTTCCGAAGGGTGGGAAGAATACCGGTCAATAAGAGATCGGCATTCAAGGGAGCCAGGTTTTCTCGGATAACATCAAGATGATCTTTGGTTTCCTGCTCCAACGCGCGCAGACAATCGCCTTGAAACAATTTGGGCGCGAGATTAATTTCAAGATTAAATTTTGCCAATTCAGTTTCCACCCACCCATATTGCTGCATTTTCTCCAAGGCTTCCATCGCCACTGGTGCGGGTTTCCAGGTTTTCTTGTCGATGAGACACATTTCCTGCTCAGCGCCGATCCGAATTACATCATCTTCAAACCAACCATGTTCCAACATGTATTCAACAGCCTTCACATCGTTTAGGAGGTTCTTAACAAATCTGCGCATATTTTGCTGATCGGAAGGAAGAGAAACCTTTTGTTCGCCCATGGGTCGTGTCGTTAATTTGAGGAATTAAGCTCAAAATAACAGGAATTTTGTAAAAACCGAGCATCAGGCCTAACAACCTGATTAAGCATCTACATTTGCGTACTTTGCATTCTCTTCGATAAATGCGCGGCGGGGTGGTACTTCATCGCCCATCAACATATAAAATACACGATCAGCCTCTTGAGCATCATCAATGGATACCTGCCTGAGGATTCTCGTGCTAGGGTCCATTGTTGTTTCCCATAATTGATCAGCATTCATTTCTCCAAGTCCCTTGTAGCGCTGGATCTTCACACTTTTATCGTCTTCACCTTTAGAATAGGCGGCAACTGCTTCTTTGCGTTCCTCTTCATTCCAACAGTAACGGAATTGTTTGCCTTTTCTCACCAGATACAAAGGCGGCACCGCAATATAGATGTAACCACTCTCTATGAGGGGCTTCATGTAACGGAAGAAAAATGTCAGGATCAATGTGGTGATATGGCTTCCATCAACATCCGCATCACACATGATGACGACCTTGTGGTAGCGCAATTTTTCGATATTGAGATAACGTTCGCCGACTTCGTTTTCCTGAATACTCACCCCAAGGGCAGTAAACATATTCTTGATCTCCTCGTTTTCATAGATCTTGTGTTCAAGCGCCTTTTCCACATTGAGAATTTTACCCCGCAAAGGCAAAATAGCCTGGAAATGACGATCACGCCCCTGCTTGGCGGTTCCTCCTGCCGAATCTCCTTCTACCAGGAATATTTCGGATTCTACGGGGTCGCGTGAACTACAATCGGATAACTTGCCGGGCAAACCTCCACCCGTTAAGGCACTTTTCCGCTGAACCATTTCCCGGGCCTTACGAGCTGCATGCCGAGCTGTTGCCGCAAGCACAACCTTATCCATAATTCGTTTCGCCGATTGGGGGTGTTCTTCCAGATAGTGTTTTAGAACATCGCCCACTGCTCGAGAAACAATACCCGTCACCTCGGAATTACCCAATTCCCCCTTAGTCTGTCCTTTGAATTGAGGTTCGGGCACCTTCACGGAAACAATCGAAGTCAGACCTTCCCGAAAATCATCACCGGCAATCTTAAATTTCAATTTATTGAAAAACCCGTTTTCCTCTCCGTAGGTCTTAAAAACTCTATTCACAGCCCGTCTAAAGCCGTTTACATGCGTACCTCCTTCTCTCGTCTTAATATTGTTAACAAAAGAATAGATGTTTTCTGAAAAGGACGTGTTATACTGTAATGCGACCTCTACTTCTACATTTTCTTCCTTTCCAATTACATGAATGGGTTCATCGATAAGCTTTTGCTTAGAGGAGTCTACGTATTGGACAAACTCTTTCAGTCCTCCTTCTGAATAAAACAACTCCCTTTTCGGGTTGTCACCATCCATTTCTCTTTCATCAATCAGGAGCAGCTCCAACCCCTTGTTGAGAAAAGCAAGTTCCCGCATACGGTTGGCCAATTCCTCGTACCGGTATTCCAGCGTCTCAAATATTTCAGGGTCGGGATGGAAAGTTACCGTAGTACCTGTCTTTTCCGTCTCTCCAATGCTCTTGACTTCCGTAACCGGTTTTCCACGTTCGTACTCTTGCGTGTAGATTTTCCCTTCCCGGTGCACCTCTGCTTTAAGATGTACAGAGAGTGCATTTACACAGGAAACTCCCACTCCATGCAATCCTCCCGATACTTTGTAGGTATTTTTATCAAATTTCCCCCCCGCATGCAGAACGGTCATAACAACTTCCAATGCTGACTTTTTCAGCTTTTGATGCATACCGACGGGAATACCTCGGCCATCGTCTTTTACGCTAATGGAATTATCTACATGAATGACCGTTTCGATCTGTTTACAATGTCCTGCAAGGTGTTCATCAATCGAGTTATCAACTACTTCCCATACCAGGTGATGAAGTCCTTTTGAGTCTGTACTTCCAATGTACATGCCGGGCCTCTTACGCACGGCTTCCAATCCCTCCAAAGCCTGAATATTATTGGCTCCGTAATCGGCAGATTGTTGTGGATTTGTGTTTTTTGTCTCCGTAGTATTCATCCTGCAAAAATACGAAAATAATGCCTATTATTGAAGTAAGATGTAAGGTTTAAACTTGAACGTATGGAATTAGTTATCAAGCGGGAAGAAGATCTGGAAAATGCGGCAAAAGGCTTGTTGAACTTTGCCGGACCAAGAAGGAAAATGGCCTTCTACGGAGAGGTTGGAGCGGGAAAGACTACCATGATCAAGATCTTGTGTCGCTTACTCGGAGTGAAAGAAGCTGTAACAAGCCCTACCTATGCTTTGATCAATCAGTATCAAGGGCAGTATCACGGCGTTCCCTGCCATATCAACCACCTGGATCTATATCGCTTAAAAAATCTGGAAGAAGCGTTGGAAATTGGCATCGAAGACCTCCTGTACGACGATAGTTTTTGTTTTGTGGAATGGCCGGAATTGATCGAGGCTGTTTTACCATATAATATTGTGCGTATTCAAATAAAATTTATCAAAAATTCCTCCCGAAAAATTTTATTTTTGTAGGAAGGTGAAGTAGCACTAACCAATAGTATTAATATTATTTATTTGTGGCAGCAGTATGAGTGACAAGGAAAAGAAAATAATTATCCCTAGACAGCTCACAGAAACAGGTCGACAAACCAAGGTCGAAACGATTGAAATCCAAAAAAAATCGAATAAGCTGTTTATTGGCATACCACGCGAGATCATCATACAGGAAAACCGTGTTGCTTTAGTACCATCCTCCATCGCCACCTTAGTTGCTCATGGACATCGAGTTGTCCTAGAAACCGGTTCGGGAGAGAAATCGAATTATACGGATCACGATTTTTCGGAAGCGGGCGCCGAAATTGCCTATAGCGCCAAACAAGTCTACGAAGCAGATATCATTCTCAAAGTAGCACCCCCTATCCTGGAGGAAATAGATCTGATGCACCCAGGGCAAATCTTAATATCTCCACTTCAGCTCCCGATCATTACCGCAGAGTACATTTACAAGCTCAAAGCCAAACGCGTCATTGCCCTTGCAATGGAGTACATCAAGGAAGATGAAGCAGGTACCTTCCCTATTGTTCGGATCATGAGTGAATTGGCGGGCTTGACCGCTATCCACACCGCGGCAGAGCTCCTCGCTAACACCAGTGGAGGCAAAGGGGTTCTATTGGGTGGAATATCCGGTGTTCCGAGTGCCAAGGTTGTCATTCTCGGGGCTGGAATTGTTGCTGAATATGCCACCAGGGCAGCTCTCGGAATGGGAGCCCAGGTGAGATTATTCGAAAACAATATCTACAAGTTAAAGCGGATTCAAAATCATGTTGGACGACACCTTTATACTTCCGCTATTAACCCCCACTATCTTACCCAGGAGTTGGTCACAGCTGATGTAGCTATCGGAGCGATCCACTCTAAAACGGGGCGAACGCCAGTGGTTGTTTCCGAGGAGATGGTCAGTAAAATGAAACCAGGTTCAGTTATTGTAGATGTAAGCATTGATCAAGGTGGTTGTTTTGCTACCTCCAAAGTAACTTCACTGGACGAGCCAACCTTTATCAAACACGAAGTAATTCATTATTGTGTCCCGAACATTGCCTCCAAAGTTTCAAGGACTGCTTCCGTAGCTGTAAGTAACATCCTCACTCCTATTCTACTCAAAACCAGTAATGGCGGCAGTAGTCTTGAACACCTCATTTCTGCTAACCTCGGCTTGCGTCATGGTATATATATTTACAAGGGTTGCCTAACCAATGAATACCTAGGCAAGCGATTTCATATTAAATCCACCGACCTCGATCTCTTGATTCCTTCCAGTCTTTAATTTTTTTCTAAAAAAATTCTCGTTCACACACCAAAGTACGGGAGCAGAGCATCTCAACTACCAAGTACGTCTTATAACGTAATTATACGCTATAAAACGCCTAAAATAGTTGCACAACTATTTTTTCAGTGATAGTATTGCAATTCAAGTATGAATTGTCAACCAAAACATCACAATTTTATGAAAAAGCTGACCAGAGCAGAGGAAGAGATCATGCAGATTATTTGGAAGATAGGCCCATGTACGGTGAGTGATATCCGCCGGTACATCCAAGAGACAATGGGCCTGTCTAAACCACCGCCCCACAGTACGGTATCCACTATAGTACGGGGTCTTGATAATCAGGAAACGGGAAAAGGTTTCTTGAGTTTCAAAGCTTATGGCCGGACTTATGAGTACCACGCAATCGTTAGCAAAGAGGAATACAGCAAACAGACGCTTAAAAGATTTGTAACCGATTATTTCGAAGGCTCGATGAATCGACTGGTATCCTTTATGGTAAAGGAGACGGACCTGAGTTTGAAAGACCTTAATTCCCTTCTGGAAAACCTGGAGGATGAAAACGAATAACCTATGTTTATGTTAAGCTATACCATTAAAGTTAGTATTTGTTGGCTATGTTTCTATCTGTTATTTCATTGTTTCCTTCGCAAAGAAACTTACTTCCGACTCAACCGCAGTTATTTATTGACAAGTCTATCGCTGGGACTTCTCATTCCTACATTGGAAGTTTCCATACCGGCTGCCAGCATTCAACAACAAGTCTTTCACGCCCAGTATATAGAGCCCGTAGTAGTAGGGATCGAAGCCTTTGAAACCATTGTTGAGGTTCGGCCTGACCAGCGATACTTTAAGCCAGAGGAGCTCCTTCGCTACCTGTATTGGACAGGGTTTTCCCTTTTGTCATTGAGGTTATTGATCGGTATTACGAGGATCGGGACACTTGTTAGAACGGGACGACGAAAACGGGAGGGAAATCATATATTAATTTTTCATAGCAGGAAAATAGCACCCTTTTCCTGTTTTAATCTTCTATTTTTTAATGAAGATTTTAAAGAGAATCAAACCGACCTGGAAAAGATCAAAAAACACGAAATGGCACACGCTGACGGTTGGCATAGCCTTGATGTTTTCTTTCTGGAGATACTCAGCATAGTCTTCTGGTTCAATCCACTCATTTACTTTTTCAAAAGCTCCTTGAGACTCCAACACGAATTCATTGCGGATGCTTCCACAATAAAAAATATGAATAAGACACAATATGGCCATTTGTTAATCAGACAATCACTATCCGGAAACGTGATTGCTCTTGCAAATCATTTTAGTTTACAATTAAAAAAACGATTCACAATGATGAAACGGAAAAGATCTAAACCTTTGGCATATCTGAAATATGCTTTTGCCATACCCATGACCGCCTTGCTACTGATGGCTTTTGCCGGCAAAAACAAGATGAAGCCAGAAGATTATTTGAATGGGCTTCAGGAATCCAAATTTAATCTGATGCATGAATTCAACCCAAAAGAGATCAAGCAATTACTCCTGACAATATTAGATGGACAAAACACTACCGTAACGAATAAAGACGATGAGACTATTGACGGAAAATTTCTAATGTCGGTCAAAATGGGCCAATTTGCACAAAGCTACCGCAAGCTGCTGGAAACTTTCCCCGGTAAAGCAGCTGAACTTGAAACCATGGCAAAAGAAGCTGCTGAAGAGTTCGAAGTCAACCTGATCTTGCTCGACACGGAAACCCTTAGATATAGCTACCAGGGGCAAATCAATAACTCCATGACGGGAGGAAATACAGCAACAGGTGTATCTGATATCACAGTTGGTATTATTGTTCTCAAAGACGGCACCAAATTGTCCTACACCGTAGAAAGTGAGGATAAATTCCCCAAGGGGTTCCCACAGGATCAAATTGAAAGAGTTGATTTGAAGTTTCAGGACGGCAAGAACCTTATGGTTATTTTCATGAAGGAAGGGGTTACAAAGGAGTTGTTTACCAAATGGCCAGCGATTAAGGAAACCAAACACCAGAAAGTGCTTACCGAAGTAGAGCAACTTCCTCTCTTTGGCGATTGCGACCCAACTTTGGAAGGAAAGGAATTACAGAGATGTTCTGACCGAAATATGTTGATGCACATTTACAAAAATATTAAATACCCATCCTCGGCAAGAGATGCCGGCATTCAGGGAACAGTAGTGGTTAAATTCATCATTGACGAACAGGGTCAAGTCAGGGACCCATTCATTGTCCGGGCTATCGGTGGAGGTTGTGACGATGAAGTCCTGAAAATCATCAATGAGATGCCCGCTTGGAAACCGGCAATAGACGAAAACAAACCGGTAGAATTTGAATTCACCCTACCGGTCAGATTCAAAATCGATGATAATAAAACTACCGAAAAAGCATTTACGGAAGTCGATGAAATGCCTAGGTTCCCGGGCTGCGACGAAAACACAATGGATGCAGAAGAACTAAAAAACTGCAGTAACCGAAAATTGATAGCGTTCATCCAAAAGAACATTCAATACCCAACTGCAGCTAAGGAAAAGGGCATTGAGGGTATGGCCATTCTGAAGTTTGTAGTCGAAAAAAATGGCAGGCTTTCTAGTTTCAAAGTAGAACGGGATGAATCGGAAGCTTTTGGGCACGAAGTAATGAGAATTGGTGCCTTATTGCCAGCTTTCACTCCTGGCAAAAAGGATGGAAAAACAGTCCGCACGGTAATTAATTTACCTATCAAATTCGCATTACCCAAAGAGGAAACCGGTTCGATAGGAATGGCGGAAAAATTGGAACTTCGATATTTCAAGGCATCACCGAATCCAACCACCGACCAGGTCCAACTGTCTTTCCAAGGAGAGGTCGGAACGATCCGGCTTTCGGTAACAGACCTTACCGGACAACAAGTTTACAGTTTTGAAGACAATCAATTTGATGGCTTTTTCAATGGTGATGTAGATCTGTCAAATTACCCGACTGGCCCTTATTTCCTGAGGGTCACACAAAACAACAAAGCTTTCACATACAAAATTGTGAAACAATAGCGTTTAAAATAGATACTACATACCAAAAAAATTCTTTTTACCTCCGGACTAATCAAGTATTGGTCCGGTTTTTTAATATTCCATTGCTGCCCTGATTTCCTCTGCCATGATTTGGACTATTCTTTGTCCCCCTAGATAGAGCAATTCCTGTTCCTTGGGTTTGATCGTGTATTTGGTCCCGATATTCGTCAATAGTTCATAAAGAATATGAGCATCCACTTCCGAAAGTATAACCGGATTGGTTTTCAAAATACCGATCAATCGATCCTGCTCCTCTTTGATCTTAATCCTCTTCGGTAAATTTTCGGGCAAAGCAACTCCTTCGATCAAGCTGCTAAAACCAAGAAAGATAGGAACGATGCCAAATTTTCTTCCCAATTCATTGAGGTCCTTTCTCATTGTTGCCCGGCGTGCGTATAAACCACTTGATGCCAGGGACAAGAATACATTTACCGGGGCTTTAGCACCCTGACGTTCCGAAAAGGTGTTTAAATTACCGGAAGCATCTGCATCCACAATCAAAAGTACTTTTCTCGGAGCTTCATCCTGTTTCAGAACTTCCAAAGCCGTATAATATCCTTGATTATCCGTCATCGCTCCATCCATAATGTGCAAGTACTTCCGCTCCGCATTAAAGCTGCTGTGAAGAGTAGTGTTAGGGATTAAGACTGGAAAACTACCGCTGGCCTTAATTCCTACCGCCAATGGAATCTGGTAGGGGTCAAGATCTGGTTTTTCTACTATTTTCATACCATGCGTATAGCCAGTGACCCGATGTGTCTGTAAGATGTCAGGCGTAAACGGGAATATAGCAAGCGTCCCCATAGCGGAGCTATTAGTGATATGCATTGGGTACAAAACCTCACTAATCGTGTCTTTTTTGGCTATAAAAAGATCACCTAAAAGGATATTCCGTGATGGAGCAATTTCCTTTCTTCTGGCATACCCCAGTACATGATCGTTGATGGAATTTTCCAAGGCATCACCGTAATCAACGAAGGAAAACCACACTTTGGGATTGAAATATCCTCTAGCCAATGCTCCTACATAGGAAACACTTAGGTCTTCTCGTATGTTTCGGTCGACGTAAGCGGCCAGAGAAAATGGTTCTTTACGATCGTAGAAACGGTGATCAAAAAGTGCATTAATGTAGGCTCCTCCGGCAAACCCTCCTCCGGAGACCGTTGAAATGTAGTCAACCTGGTTCAGAGCGTTATCTCTCCCTGAAAGTTGTATTTTTTCCAGTCCCATCATAATACCGATACCAAAATTTGAAGCCCGGGAACCTCCCCCGGAAATTGCCATGGCCACCGCGATAGCGGGATCCTGGTCCGGTCGATTTTGCACCGAATGATATTCATCCAAATTCACGGTTGGTATTGCCTCACCATCCTTGATGAACTGGGAACGATCAATCTCCAGATAACGCCCGCAAGAAAAGAACAATAGCCCACAGCAGGCCAACAATGTGTAGCTTAAATATGTTTGCATATTGAGTTGGGAATGGTTACTTTAAAGCCATAATTGCAGACGATGACAACCGAAGAATTTAAATTGTTAGCGCCTACACTTCCGAGACAACCGGGAATATATAAATTTATTGACGAAACCGATACCATCCTTTACATTGGCAAGGCCAAAAATCTATTCAAAAGACTTGCCTCCTACTTTGGAGATAAAAAAGACAGGGCATTCAAGACTCGTGTAATGGTTAAAAATGCACACCACATCGACTATACCATTGTTGAAACAGAGGCCGATGCCTTATTGTTGGAAAACACCTTGATAAAAAAATTCCAACCTCGCTATAATGTGATGCTGAAGGATGGAAAGTCCTATTCCTATCTCTGCATAAAAAGGGAACCCTTTCCAAAAGTTTTTATCACGCGGAAGGTCATCCGTGACGGATCGACCTACTTTGGACCATATACTTCAAGAGCACGTCTAAAGATCATTCTTGAGCTGATCAAAACACTTTTCCCATTGAGGACCTGCAATCTCAGTCTAACGCAGAAAAACATCACCGCCGGCAAGTTTAAGGTTTGTCTCGAATATCACATCAAAAATTGCCTAGGCCCCTGCGAGGGCCTTGAATCTGAAGAAAATTACGATCAAAAAATTGCCCAAATAAAAAATATTCTGAGAGGCCGATTCGCAGCGGTAAAATCTCATTTCCGAGAAGAAATGCAGTGCTTTGCTCAAAATATGGAATTTGAGAAAGCACAACAAATCAAAGAAAAACTGGCAGCATTCGAAGATTACCAAAGTAAATCTACCGTTGTCAGCACTTCCATTTCTGATGTGGATGTTTTTTCAATCGCCACTTCTGAAAAAGAGGCTTTTGTGAATTACTTGAAGGTAATCAACGGAGCCATCATACACACCCATACCCAAGAGCTCGTAACCAATCTTGATGACCAAGAAGAGGATATTCTGGCCTATGCAATCCCAAATATCAGAGAACGTTTTAACAGCATCACAAAAGAAATCATCCTTCCTTTTGAAGTCCCCGTCGGAGAGAAGGAACTTAGAATTACGATCCCCAAGATCGGGGATAAAAGAAAGCTACTTGAGCTCTCTGAAAAAAATGTAACCTATTATTCCCTGCAAAAGCAGAAGCAAGCCATCAGTCAAGTACGGAAGCAAACCAGTACAGAAAGGATCCTAAAAACATTACAGGAAGATCTACATATGGACCGCGTCCCACTTCATCTGGAGTGCTTTGACAATTCCAATTTACAAGGAAGTAACGCGGCTGCCTCCTGTGTCGTCTTTAAGAATGCAAAACCTTCTAAGAAAGACTACCGACATTTCCACATTAAGACGGTTGTGGGGCCGAATGATTTCGCTTCAATGGAAGAAGTTGTTTACCGGCGATATCGTCGGTTAATTCAGGAAGGAGAGCCTCTTCCTCAGCTCATCATCATCGATGGTGGTAAAGGACAGTTGAGCGCGGCTATGAAAAGTATCAGATTACTTGGAATTGAAGACCGGGTAACGATCATTGGCATTGCCAAAAGGTTGGAAGAGATTTTTTTCCCGGATGATTCCATTCCAATCTACATCAATAAGAAATCCGAATCCTTAAAACTAATTCAACAGGCTCGGAACGAAGCACATCGTTTTGCCCTTACTTTCCACCGCAACCAGCGTTCAAAAAGTTTCCTGGGAACCGAAATCACTCAAATTCCCGGCGTCGGTGATAAGACAGCACAAAAGTTATTGAGTCATTTCGGCTCTACCAAAAAGATCAGAGAAGCTAATGCCACCGAATTGGTGAAAGTAGTAGGCATGAACATGGCCCAGAAAGTAATCAGTCATTTTCAAAAAACAAGATAGAAATCCGTCGTTAGGAAGGATTAGATCTGCGCAAATACTCTTCCAGAGCTCCCGTCATAGAACGGATACCGGGAGCTGGAGCCTTAATATTGATCGTTAAACCTCTTTTTTCCACCGCCGCACTTGTACTGTTACCAAAGACCGCAATTCGGGTATCATTTTGCTTAAAGTCTGGGAAGTTATCGTACAATGATTGAATACCAAGCGGGCTAAAAAAGACCAGCACATCATAGGTAACGTCGCTAAGGTCCGATAGATCACTACTTACTGTTTCATACATCATCGCATCTTTCCAGTCGAAGTCATTCTCGTCCAGGAAGTTAGAAACAGCTTTACTTCCCAAGTTGGAACAGGGCAAAAGAAATTTCTCCTTTGCTTTGTGTTTTTTCAGTGCAGGGGCAAGATCCATGATCGTCCTTTTCCCAACAAACACTTTTCTCTTTCTGTAAACGATGAATTTCTGTAGGTAATTCGCTATGGCTTCCGACAGACAGAAATATTTAGTGTCTTGCGACATCTTGATACGCAGCTCTTCACATACTCTGAAGAAGTGGTCAATGGCATTTTTACTCGTCAGAATAATCGCAGAATACTCATCCGGTTTTATCCTTGTCTTCCTGAAGTCCTTACCTGAAACACCTTCTACATGAATAAAAGGCCTCCAATCAATCTGTAAGTCATATTCTTTCTCTAGTTCATAATATGGAGAACGTTCAGGTTTTGGTTGAGAAACAAGTATCGTGTGAACACTTTTAGGAGATTGCTCCATAACTTTAGCAGAAACAGTCATCGACTATATTTTTTCATTTCTTTCTACCCACGCTAATTATTACAGATAAATGGAAATTATCTTGTACAAAACTACTAGCGGTACTATTTCGATCGTGCAAATATACAACAAAAAGTGAAACTTATAAAAAGTCAGATACCTATTCGCAATTAGCAATCCTCGAATTGAACGGAATAGATATATTAAAATCAATACTACAAAACCCAGGAAAATAAAAGCAGTGACAAAATTAGATGGGCCAAGAGCAGCAAGCAGATTTATTGGCCAAAGCGCCACTCCAACTATGATATTGAAAATGTTGATGAGAAAACTATACAGCTTTGCTTCTCCCGTTACAGGAAAAGTAAATGCAATAAATCGAAGAACAAGATGTCGGGCAAAAGTAACAACCGTTACTCCTACGATAGTCAAAGAAAGAAAATAAGTATTGGATGGTACAAGATTAACATTGTAGTGTTTCAAAGTCAGAAATATTAGCCACCCAAGGTTAAAAAAATACAATAGATACATCATTAAGAAGGGAATGCCGAGGCCAGCTGCCCGTTCTCGATACAACTGCCCTAAAAGATTGTCATTTAGGAACCCGTTGTAGACCCGGTCAAAATAACTCCGAAAAAGCAACACCAAAATGGTAAGCAATACAAAATCAACAATAGAAGTAATAATGAGGAAAGTGCGATATGGGTTGGTTGTAATTTCGTCTGGCGGATTGGTTACAACCGGACTAATTGCAGGGGTTGGAGCTGTCACCCCAGGTGGCGGTGTTACGACATCAAAGGGGTTTCCACTGTCTTCTCCCTGATCCTTCAATTCTTGAACATCCAACGGCCCCTGTACGACGGTATCCAATCTTGGAACCAGATCGAATGGGTTGGTTATTTGGGCTGCTGCCAAAACGCAAATACATATAAATATTAAGGTTAATTTACCTTTCAATATTTTTAGTTTTATGAAGCAAACAATTTCTACCCTTCGTCGCGCTTTAGATTCTTCTTTGCGTTCCTTTAACGCTACAAAACAAGTGATGAAGTATACTTTTTTAGAGCAACAAATTTAATCAATTGCTGTCTTAATAGTTAATGACTTGTTAATGATTTGAAAATAAAGGGGAATAGCTGATATTTTGTTGGTAGAATTAAAAGAATTTTAATTTGAAAAATGCCACTGTTCTGCGGGTTATCGTAATTGGAGCCATTGCCATCATTGGGATGATCATCCATCAGACCTATTGGATTGTCAATACCTGGAACATCAATGAGGAGGCATTCAACAAGAAAGTGACGCTGGCTTTAAATGAGGTCGCCAAATCACTTGCAACACGCAACAACGCCAATTTACCATCAAGAGGTCTGGTCAAAAAACAACCTTTTAATTACTTCGTCGTAAATATTGAAAATGAAATAAACCCCTATTTCTTGGAGGAGTGCCTCTACCGAGAATTTCAAAGCCTCGGCTTAAATGTGGATTTTGAGTACGCGGTTTTTGACTGTAATAGTAATGAGATGGTCTATGGCAATTACTGCGAATATTCTCCCGAATCAGGTGCAGAAATAGAGCCCAGCGATCTACCAAAGTACGAGGGATTAACTTACTATTTCGGTGTAAAATTCCCTTCTTTGCCGGGCTTCTTATTTGGGAAAATGTGGCTTTCGATCGTATTTACGATTCTTTTGTTGATCACCATTCTTTTTTTCATCTACGCGATGTATACGATCTTAAGACAAAAGCGGTTGTCTGAAATGCAAAAGGACTTCATCAATAATATGACTCATGAATTCAGGACGCCCATCTCTACCATCGGTATTTCAGCAGATGTTTTCCTTAATCATCCAGAAATCACAAGTGATCAGCGATTGTTCCAATATGCAAGCATCATAAAGGAGCAAAACCAACGTCTGAATAACCAGGTAGAAAAGGTTTTACAATTGACCAAAATCGAACGCAAAAGGCTTTCCTTGAAGAAAGAAAATATCAACCTGCTTGAACTGACAAAGATCATCACCGAAAGTGCAGCGGTCAATGCTTCTATGAAGAAGGGATCAATCAGGTTTGACCACCAGAACGAGCCCATAGTAATTGAAGCAGACAAACTTCATCTGACCAACGTCCTGCACAATTTACTCGACAATGCCATTAAGTATTGTCGTCAAATTCCGGAAATCATCATTCAACTAAAAGAAGAGTCTGGAAAGATCTTACTTTCGATTCAGGACAATGGGATTGGCATTAACAAAGATGATCAAAACAGGATCTTCAACAAGTTTTATCGGGTTCCGACCGGCAATGTCCATAATGTAAAGGGGTTCGGTTTGGGGCTTTACTACGTAAGCAAGATTGTAGCTGCCCATCAATGGAATATTGACCTTTCCAGTGAGGAAGGTAAAGGCACTACGGTCACTTTAGAAATTCCAAAATCTTTAGCATGAAAGCAAAAATACTCTATGTTGAAGATGATGAAACCTTGGGTTTTGTCACAAAGGACAATCTCGAGTTAAATGGGTATGCCATCACCCACTGCAAGGACGGTCGAGCCGCCTTGCAGCAGATCAATGAGGAGCAATTCGATCTTTGTATACTAGATGTCATGCTACCGGAGATCGATGGTTTTACTCTTGCCAAGGAAATCCGCAAATCTAATCAGCAGGTTCCAATTATTTTCTTGACCGCCAAATCACTTAAAGAGGATAAGATCCTCGGCCTTAAAATTGGTGGCGATGATTACATTATCAAACCATTCAGTATTGAAGAACTCATTTTGAAGGTCGAAATTTTTCTGAAACGAAGTCAAGTTAATTCCACTGCAATCAATCGGGTTCATATGGTCGGCAATTGCAGCCTGGATCACAACAATCAGATCCTGATCATCGATGATCAAGACCGCAGTCTAACCAAACGGGAAGCGGATCTGCTAAAATTCTTCATCGAAAGGAAAAACCAAGTCGTACAACGTTCACAAATTCTTGAGCAGATCTGGGGAGAAGATGATTACTTTCTGGGCCGCAGTTTGGACGTCTTCATTTCTCGTCTCCGCAAATACCTCAAACCAGATCCTTCTATTAAAATTGAAAATATTCACGGTGTTGGCTTTAGATTGATCGACAATATTTAGAAATTCAGCAACAAACAGATTACCTTTGCAGGAATTTTTGAAAGGGGTCAGCATACTGACGACAATTAAGATTATTAATTTCCCCTTGAACATTTAGAAGCAATCGGTTGAGTTTAGTTAAATCAGAAACTACTGATCGCTTCTGGTAACAAAATTTAGTAAGCATGGCATTAATAGGAAAAATCAGAAACAACTCTTGGTTGCTGATCGTGATGCTTGGACTGGGCCTTGGTGGTTTCATCCTAATGGACATGATGTCTGGTCAACAAAGTGTCTTCGGCGGCAATCAGATGGTAATGGGTAGCGTCGACGGTGAAAAGTTGGATTGGAATCGCTTTAACCGGGTAGAGCAGCTACTTTATCAGGGTTCTGCAACTGAAGTCTTTTCTCGCAGAAGTGCACTCTGGAACTATTTTGTAGAAGAATCACTGATTAATCAGGAAGCTTCAGAGATTGGATTAGGTGTCAGTAAAAGGGAGTTGACCGACTTGCAATTCGGTGCCAACCCCAGCCCAATTATACAACAGCGTTTTATCGATCCAAATACCGGCCAGCTAAGCCGTGAACAGTTGAATTTTTTCAAACAACAGATCGACAATAAAAGTCTTACCGGTGCGCAAAGGTCAGTTTGGGCACATCAGGAAAAAGAAATCATAAAAACCAGCCTTCAGCGTAAACTGAATGCCTTGGTATCGCAGTCGCTTTACACCCCAACCTGGATGGCAGAAATGGGCAATGAAGATCAGAATGCCCGGGTAGACTTTGCTTATGTAATGGTTCCTTACAGTGAAGTTGACAATACGGAGGTCACGCTGGAAGACAAAGATTTTAGCGATTACATAAAGGAGAATGCCGCCCGACTTAAACAAGAGGAAGAGACCAGGAAACTAGCTTATGTAGTATTCGATGTATTGCCAAGCGCCAAGGACTCTGCAAGTTGGAGGGAGTCGATCGTCAAACTGATACCGGAATTCGAAACAGCGGAAAATGACAGTATTTTTGTCCAGGCAAATTATGGGTCAATCAGCGCCAATTACTTCACTAAGGAAGAATACAGTTCCATTATTGCCGATACTCTGAGTACCGCACCGGAAGGTTCTGTGATCGGTCCGTTCGTCTCGCAGGGATCGGCTTCAGAAGGAAAAATACAGAGTACGCAATTTGGTGTACAGCCGGTCATTGATGATTTTTACTCTTACAAGGCATTGAAGTTAATTGATCGCCACTTAATGTCTGATTCCGCCAGTACTAGGCACATCTTATTAAGTGCTTCTACTCCAGCTCAATTTTCGGATGCCAGTAAAAGGATCGATAGCTTACTCAACGTTTTGCAGACGGGGGGAGCCACTTTTGATTCTCTAGCCATCAAATTCAGTCAGGATCCAGGGAGCAGTACCAACGGTGGAAAATACGAAAACATCACTCCCAACCAATTTATTCCAGAATTTAATGAAGTACTGTTTGTTACAGGCGAAATTGGCAAACTTTACAAGATTCGTTCTTCTTTTGGTTATCATCTCGTAGAAGTATTGAGTAGGAGCAGTGAAAAAACGGAGCGATACAAAACCGCTTACTTGAGCCAGCCCATTGTGCCTACTGACGAAACTGTCAATAGCAGGTTTGATGAAGTCAATGCATTCGTTGGTAAAAACAGAAGCCTGGATCAACTGCGCGAAGCGGTAACGAACAACAATAAAATTTCTATTCAATCCGCTCCACCGGTCAAAGCGAATGATTTTTCACTGGCCGATCTAGGAACGGGGCAATCCTCCCGCGACATTATCCGTTGGGCATTTGAAAGTGATCCCGGGAATGTATCTCCAGCGGTCTACTCTTATCAGGATCAAGTAAACTTTTACGTAAATAAATACGTCGTAGTCGGACTAGAAAGTCGGACAAAGCCAGGCTTACCGTCCGTAGAAGATTTGGGTGAGGATGTGGAGTTGGAAGTGACCAGGAAGAAAAAAGGAGAAAGCATTGCCGCCTCCATCACTGGTAAATCTATGGAAGAGATTGCTCAGGAATACGATGTCGACCTCGATACCCTAACAGGAGTGACTTTCAATCAACCATTTATCCAGAACCTAGGTAACGAACCTAAATTAGTAGCTGAAGTAGGTAGTCTGGAAGTGGGAACAAAGTCAGAGCCGATAATCGGTAATTCTGGGGTATTTGTAGTAGAGGTTGTAAATAAGCCGGGAGCAATTGGAGATCCTAACATTCCACAAATGAGGTCTCAGATTACTGAAAAAAGCAAAGTTCAAGTACAGACTCAATTGATCCAATCACTCAGAAAAAATGCTAAAATCCAGGACAATCGCTCCAGGTTTTATTGATATACTACTTAAAAAGGTAAACTCATGTCGGAAGTATCTAATGCAGGAAGTAAAGGTTTCTGTTTATTATATTTCATCATTTTCTTTTTCTTGTTCGTCATCCTTGTAGTTTCCGTTTATTACCGAAACTACCACGGACTTCCAACAGGATAAAAGAGTACACCTTCAATAAAAGGCAAAAAGGTGCTAGCCAACCAGAAAGTACCTTTTTGCCTTTTTGGAGTTCGTCAGTATTTTGTAAAATCCCTCAATGTACTTTTCCATAAGGGTTCGATCTCTGCTCGACAATAAGCGTGTGTTCCGCACAATGTCCAACAGAACATCTTTTCGTTCTTCGAATTTCGATTTGACAACGGCCAACTCTCCTTCGGTGCACTTTAGTCCCATATAGTACCGCTCCACGACACTTTTGATCGGTATTTTATGGTGCGGTACGGCATACGATGCATTTACCAGTCCCGAATAATCAAAATCATAAGGTACAGCCACTACTTTGGGAATCTCAGGCACCTTGATCAATTTTGTATTATGGAGATTGCCAAGTGTCCAGTCAGTGTTACCAATCATGAATTGGAAAACGCCCATTATTTGCCCTCTGTTCTTATCGATCAATTTTTGACTAAATCTTTTCCTCAAGACCTGAACAGCATCATAGCGCCGGGCCATTTCGATCTCATTTTCAATGATAAAACCATTGAGTTGGGTCACTTTCGAAGCATCTTCAGGATCAATAAAATTAATAAGCAGGGGTTTTACCCTAAAGCTGAAATCGCCAATCTCATTGTACAGTTTATAAGCCAACAACTCCTTCTGAACGTAGGTTGCCGTTATTTTTGAGCCCTTGCAGTTAACGACCAGTTTGTATTTATTAATATCCTTTAATCCTTTCTCTCTTAGGTGATCTTTTTTGAATTTCAACATAAGCGGGGGATAAAAGCAGATCGTCTTCCGGATATTTCCGCGAGCTTTGATTTTAACATTCCATTCGACTTTCTCATCCCCATCTTGATAGGTAAAAGAAGACTTGAAGTATTCCTCCTGGGCTTTTCTGCGAATCAACTTTCTCAAGTCCAAGGTCATGTTGATCACCAATGGTTCTCCATCTTCCGGAAGAGAGTCGAAAAAACTGGATTGTCCTTTGGTGGGCAAGATACCGACTAAAACTACCAAGAGAAATCCGCAAATGATTTTTGTGTGAAAGTTAAAGGTGCATTCCATCGCCTGAGTTTTAATAGACAATATAATACAATACACTTTTTCAATAATTGATAGTTCACTATTAAATGCCCGGTACGGCCAATTGAGAAGAGTTTACGTCAATTCGAATAGAGAAATGCAACGTCAATTTATAGGCGAGTTAGTCAGCATTCCATTAATTTGGCTGCTCCAAAAAATCTAGTGTATCCTTCAGGCTCTTCAAGATCATTGCATTTTCCCTTTCTTCAACATTCTGGGCAACGACCTGGTATCCCGAGAAGAGAAGCTTGGTATCAGGAAAAGATTTCGAGAGGTTGTCGATGTAGTTTTGCACTGGTTCCTGGGAGAAGGTCTCCGTAATCATGGTAAACACGTAATCTGGCTTTATGATATTACAGGCATCGCTCAAATCACTGACGGAAATGTCTTGTCCAATGTAAATAACATGATTTCCCCTAGCTTTTAAGAGGTAGTGCATGAATAACAGCGTGAGCTCCTGACGTTCCCCTTCCGGAAGATACAAGAGAAATTTACGAAGGGACTTACCGGTTGGAAGCGGTTCCTGATCGATGGCGACAATTAACTTCTGGCGGATCAAAAAGCTAATGAAATTCTCCTGAACAGGGTTGATGGATCCAGTGAGCCAGAGTAAACTCAATTTGTCCAAGAATGGATATACAACATCCAACATCGTTTTCTCAAACCCCAGCTGCTGGATATTAGTCGATATAATACGATCAAACTTAAATTCGTCCATCTCGATCATGGAGATGGTTAAGGCATCTAACTGTGTACCGTATTCAAAATTGATTTCGGAAATAGCTGCTACTTTTTCAGCAATTTCGTACTTGCTCATTTTCGAAATCTTTGAGATCTTAATCCCATTCTTATTTAACAATGCTACATTAAGGATAAATTTAAGGTCTTCGTCTAGATAATAGCGAATATTAGTCTTCGTTCGTCTAGGGTTAATAATTCCATACCGCTGCTCCCATATCCTAAGCGTATGCGCCTTGATACCAGATAATTTTTCCAGATCTTTGATAGAATATACCGCCACCTTTTTTGATTTATCCTAATCTTAATCTCCTTTCCAATATTGGAATACAAAATTAGATTATACCGAAGCAAAGATTACTCTTAACCGTTAGACTTTGCCCATAACTTCTCAATTACGATAGAAGTAACACAACTTTACAATAAATGTTTACGAAATTGTAAAAATGATGACTTAACTTTCCACTCAACCAAAACAAACCTTCAATACTACAAGTCGGGCATTACGATTTTTTACTTAATTTTAGGCCTCCTATCTAAGCCCTTTTACTCTATGAACAATGAAGTATATCCGGCATCTAAACAATGACGAATTATTTTCAAGTGAAAAGATAAAATTTATGAATTTAAGATACACCCTGTTTATTGCACTTTCAATCTGCTTTAATCTCCATCTCCATTCCCAATCTACTTGTACTTATACACTACAACTTTTTGATCAATTTGGTGATGGCTGGTCTGGTTCGGAAGTTCGTATTACTTCGGGTGAATCAACCATGACCTATACACTGGACGGCGAAAGTGACAACGGAATATTCCGTGTTTTTGATATCTCTTTGACCGATGGCGAAACCCTCTCTATAGATTATGCTTCGGCAAGCAACTTCGAAGCAGACAACTCCTATATACTTTTCAATCCAGAAGGAATTGAAGTATTTAAGGATGGAGTTGAAACGGGCCAAAGTCCAACTGCTGGAACCGTATTTGAAGGAACTGTTGAATGCCCGGCTTGTTTAGTAGTCAACCCTAGTTCTGTATCTATTGTTGATGTACGTGCAACTACTGCTGAAATAAGTTGGAATCCTACTGATCCTGAAGGCACTTACCAAATTGAGACCGGGCTTAGGGGATTTACCCCTGGGTCAGGGACAATAAACAGTGCTGCTGGAAGATCGATCCTCATCACTGGCCTTACCGAAAATACCTCATACGATTTTTATGTTTCTGTCAATTGTGCCAGTGGGGACATAAGTCGTACCATTGGCCCTTTTAACTTCAAAACACTTTGGAAAATCAATGTTGGAGTTACGGAAATTGTGGGCCCTGAGACAAAGTGTGAAATTGGTTCAATGGACTCCGTCAAAGTCGTTCTTAAGAATTTTGGCGGCGATCCACAATCACTAATCCCTTTTCGCTATAGTGTAAATGGAGTAGACGCTGGAGTTCCCATTCCAAATGATGGATTTTATACGGGAGTACTGGGTAAAGACAGCATGGTAGAGATTGCTTTTGAAACGCTTTATGATTTCACTACCCCTGGTGAATACTTAATCACAGCCTGGACCGAACTAGAGGGAGACAGTCTTATTTTTAATGACACGGCATCTTTAAAGATTACTAATATTCCGGTAATCACCAATTATCCATATTTTGAAAATTTTGAATCCCTCGATTTTCAGCCGGGTGGCTGGACGGTCGACCCAGAAAGCAAGTTTTCGAGCTGGGCCTTCGGGGCTCCCAAAGGAAATGCAATTTCGAACGCTGCCAGCGGAATAGATGCCTGGGTCACCAATGTGGCTGGTCTTCATAATAATTCGGAATTCTCGGTTTTGCTTTCTCCTTGTCTTGACTTCTCAACCCTTACGGAGGATCCCAATCTTGGCTTTTCCATTAATTTTGATTCGGAAGCATGTTGTGATGAAGCTTGGGTTGAGGTAAGTATTGATGGGGGAATCACATGGAATAAGGTGGGAGCTAGTGGCACTGGCGTCAACTGGTATAACGATGATGAACAGCAATGGTGGGATGGCGATGGTGGATTTAATGGTTGGGTAAAAGCGTCCAATACGCTGACGGGTACGGCTGGACAACCAGAAGTGAGAGTCAGGATCATCTTTTCTTCAGACTTTCAAATAGCCAAGGAAGGAATTGGCATTGATGATGTTTTTATTACACCGCAATTAGACCGGGATCTCGCGGGAATTTCGATTCAAAATAGCGCGGCTAGTGAATGTGGGTCCAGCGCCGACCAAGTGGTTTTCACCGTTGCCAACCTGGGAGATCGTTTGATTTCAAACTTTGATCTAAGCTACCGAGTCAATGATGAAGCCATCATAACCCAAAACAGCGGATCGGTTTCAATCGCTCCAGGAACTGAACAGACCTTTACTTTTGATGCTACTTTTGACTCTTCGACGCCAGGCGAATACGAAGTGGTCGCCTGGACATCGCTAGGTTCCGATGCATTCGTCAGAAATGATACCGCTAGAATAAAATTTGCAACCGCAGTAGAATTACCCTTTGGTGAGGATTTCGAAGGTCGATTCCTCCCCATTGGTTGGTCTGTCGATGAAGATGTCCAGATCACGATGGAACATCAAAACACGTCGGTTGTTCTGTCCAATAACTTGTATCAAGGCGATCAGAGTTTTGAGGCAAATACTCCGGTGATTGGCCCCATTCAACTGGGCGATAGTTTGTATTTCGACTATCGAATTACTGATTTGAATGGTGATGGTACCATTGCTACAGAACTCGGTCCGGGTGATATGTTGGCAGTACAGGTTTCAACAGACTGTGGGGAAACTTTCGGCAATACGGTTTTCCTCATAGATACTTCTAATCATGTCGCCACCACAGAATTGACTTCCATCGGAATTTCCTTGGACGAATTTGCAGGTGGTTACATCAAAATTAAATTCTTGGGTTCATGGGGTACAGGCGATTACTATTTTGACCTTGACAATGTATTCATTCCAAGATGTACAGGGTCCTTAGGTTTGATTGCCGATGTCACCAATATTTCATCTAATAATGCGGCTGATGGTAGCATATCCCTGACTCCGACTCTGGGAGCACCTCCCTATAGCTACAGTTGGGATAATGGTAGTAAGACATCGTCTTTATCCGGATTGGTCAATGGTATTTATCAAGTGACCGTCACCGATCGCTTTGGCTGCTCTGAGTCACTAGCACTTGCCGTAGATATCGGCGTAAATGCAGTTGACACTAAATTTATCAACGAATTCAAGGTCTTCCCCAACCCCGCTACCGATATCATCTCCGTCAATGTCGAATTACCCCAAGCGCAACAAACGAGGGTACAAATTCTGAATATTTACGGACAGGTTATTTACGAAACACTTCCGGAAGTTATTACTCGGCAACGTTACGATATTGACGCCAAAAGTTATCCGTCTGGAGTGTATCTCGTGAGGATCAGTTTGGCAGATCAGCGCCAGTTTTTTACCAAGAAGTTGATAAAGAATTAACTATCAATATATAAACTATTTGGGGATAATGCTGTATCCATAACTACTAAATGTTTTGAAACAAGCTTATGAAAATAGGAATTGTATGCTATCCAACCTATGGTGGCAGTGGAGTAGTTGCAACCGAGTTGGGACTTGGACTGGCCAAGGCCGGCCATAAGGTACATTTCATCACCTATAAGAGGCCCGTTCGTTTGGCGCCATTTCATGAAAACATTTTTTTCCATGAGGCAACAGCATTAGATTATCCGCTCTTTGAATATGCGCCGTATGAAACGACGCTCGCCAGCAAAATGGTTGACGTAGTAAAATTTGAAAAACTGGATTTACTACATGTTCACTATGCAGTTCCCCATGCTGCGGTCGCTTATATGGCGAAAAAGATTCTTCTATCCGAGGGAAGATATGTCCCAGTTATCACTACGTTACACGGGACCGATATCACGTTGGTAGGAAATAACAATGCTTTCGAATCCGTGGTTACATTTTCAATCAATAAATCAGACGGTGTAACCGCAGTTTCTGAAAGCTTAAGAAAACAAACCTTGGATTCTTTCAATATCAATAAAGAAATTCGAGTTATTCCAAACTTTGTCGACTTTCACCGTTTCAAAAAAAGCAATAAGGATCATTTTAAAAAGGCCATCGCTCCAAATGGGGAAAGGATTTTAGTACATACTTCCAATTTTCGTAAGGTAAAGCGAGTAGAAGATGTGGTTAGAGTCTTTCAGAAGGTTTATCAGACCATTCCATCAAAACTGTTAATGATTGGCGATGGCCCAGAGCGACATAAAGTGGAAGAATTATGCCGAAGAATTAAACTCTGCCATGAAATCCGTTTTTTGGGTAAACAAGCTGCCGTGGAAGAGTTGCTCGCCGTTTCGGACCTTTTCTTGATCCCTTCTGAAAGTGAGTCTTTTGGATTAGCTGCATTAGAAGCCATGGCATGTGAAGTACCAGTAATATCATCCAACATTGGTGGATTGCCTGAAGTAAATATTCATGGTAAGACCGGTTATCTAAGCGAAGTTGGCGATATTGATTCCATGGCTAACAACGCCATTAGTATCATAGAAAACGAAGCCATACTAAAACAATTTCGATCGAATGCTCTCTCACAAGCGAAAAGGTTCGACATTAGTAATATTCTACCCAAGTACGAAGCTTTTTATGAAGAGATTCTGATGAGCTCAGTATACTCTAAGAAGTTAGATTAATTGATCACCAGAATTTTGGCTACAGCGGCATCGGGCTTAACAGTCGAGCCAAAGGGGTTGTTCGCACTACTAAAAACAAGATATACGCCAGAATTAACACGGCGGCCATTATAATCCGTTCCATCCCAAATCGCCTGGCCTCCCAAGGCCTCCGTTTCAAAGATCAATTCGCCGGTCACATTTGTAATCTTTACTTCCGCGTCCCTGGCTAAACCCTGGATGGCAATCGGGCCCAAATAATCAGGCCGCACTGGGTTTGGAAATACTTTGATATTTGATCGATGTACTCGCCCTCCTTCTATTGCATCACTCCGGTAAGAAAGGACACCGTTATTGGTACCAATAAAAACCTCTCCATTTTCATTATTGATGGCAATATCGATCACATTATTGTCGAATAGCGGTGAGTTTTCGGCAGTAAATCGCCCTACCTGTTCATCGCCATCAGCCGAAAGTACAAAGATACCATTTCGACTACCAATCCACTTCCGGTTCGCACCGTCAACAGCAATTGTTTGAATATTCTCCGTTCGTAAGAGACCTTCGCCGAACTCTTCTTCCTGAAATTCTTCCTCCACAAAAACACTGACGATTCCCTGACAGTTTTCATCGAAGGGATCGCCACAATCAAATATTAAAATCCCTTCCGTAGTACCGACCCATACAACGCCTTCAAGGTCCGCCACTAAACAATTGGTATTATTGGTTGGCAGATTACTGTTTCTTTCTGTAAAGGTTCGACAACGGTCATCGTTAGGGTCATTCAAATCACCTTCATCAAACAATACAACACCTGCCTGGCTAGTTCCATCCACAATCCATTTGTATCCATTATCATCGATCGCCAATTGATGCAATTCGGTCCGGTTACAAGCAGGTCGAAACTGCTTCCATCCTCCTTCATTCAGCAATACGGAAAGGGGCTCTGTCGTTCCGTGATTGACCACCCAAAGATTGTTTTCATCATCAAAATCGAGTCCGCTAACTCTTGTTCTTAAAGGGTCGCCAGTGGCATTACTCAAAGTAGAGTTTTTATCATTATACAATTTCATTGTTTCGCCATCAAATTCGATCAGCCCTTCAAAGAAAGACCCTGCATACAATAAATTCTGCGTTGGATGCACCGCTATTGTAATGAAATCCAAAAGATCATCACTTCCATCCAATGGATTTTCCCCCTTCAACTCTTCCCGGTTGGAAGGGTTGTAGTTTGTCCAGGTGCCATCAATCAATGAATAAAACCCGCTACGAGAAAAACGATTGCTAAACGTTTGATTGACCCCACCGGCAGCGATCCAAACCTGATTCTTACCGACCGCAATCTCCCGATTGTTACTAGACCACGGCGAATTGATAGTAATCAGATTACAATCGGGAGCACTAACGCTATTCAAGGTTCTAAACCCTCTGAAGACATCGCCCAAATAGAGTCTGCCTTGTGCATCCTGGATACCGTGATTTAGACTTCCAATACAAGAAGAAGGTAGTTCCCCCTTGGTGTTGTCTTCATTGAAATAGAGAATCTTCCCATTACCACAAACCCCGCTATTCAGGCAGCGATAACCCACCAGAAGATTTGGTCCTTCTGCTGTCAAATAGGCCATCTCCGAACTGGCCTCCTCGTGTATTAACTCCGGCGAACCGTCGGTTAAGATGCGATATAGCCGGGCGTCAATATCGACATATAATGCATCATTGTAAACAGCGAGGTTTCGAGAGGAGTAATCTCCTGGAAAGCCATCCATATCCGACAGCAAATGCCAACCGTTAAAGTCTTCTGGATTCGGATTACTGGTACTGGTTCTGTAAACCCCTTCCTGGGTGGCCATATATATCTGACTATCAAAGACTACTACATTTTCCACATCTACACCGGTAAAGACAGTAAACACAAACTCCCTAGCCTTAAGATTGAATTTTGAAATCCCATAATTTGCTGCCAAATAAATGGTCGAATCGCTTTCTATGAATAAATCAAAAATCTTTTTCTCTCCGGTTAGATTTGAGAAATTCTTAATCTGGTTGAGGGTGAAAGTCTTTGTGCCTTGTACGAGATCGATCACGCTATCGTTGTAGACCACAATCAAGGTTTCCGTAGGAGCGTGGTATTTAATCAACCTTATGCCGACATTGCTCAACCCATTCACTTTTGAAAGTAATCGTACAGCCGAGTCCTCCTTACTAAGGGAAAGGACGGAGAAAGCAGTAGCATAAAAAACTTCTGAATCACTTTGTGTTACATAGAGGCCAGAACTGTAAGGAAGATGTGATTGCCATTGGCCAATACGCAGAGATTCAGATTGGCAAAAACCAACGAACCAAACAAAAAGAAAAATTAGACCCAGTAAAATACGCCCCATTAAAGTCGTTTTAAAAGTTTCGTCAAATTAACCTTATCTCACTCGCTTTATTGTAGGGATTCCTTTAATTCTAACGATGTTGTCTGGCTAACAACATAATTTTCATTGGGGGAATTGACCAAAATCAACATCTAAATGTCGATGTAAAGTTTAGAGACCTTGATGTACTCCCGAACGGGGTCCGGGGTCAGATATTGAATACTCTTTCCCTCTCGAACACAAGTCCGAATATAAGTCGCTGAAAGATCTATTTGTAATTCAGTAAACAGCCGTATCATCGGGTGGCCTGCAATTGGACCGGGTACATAATCCGGCCTCGCATATACATAAATCTTATGATTTTTGAGAATGGTTTCGTAACCCTTCCATTTGTTGAATATCAAAAGATTGTCTCCACCCATGATCAATACAAACTCATGATCCGGGTATTGGTCCCTCAGATATTGAAGAGTAGTGACCGTATAGGAAGGCCTGGGTAAACCAAATTCTACGTCGCTGCATTTGAAACGCGTATTTGAATTGATCGCCAAGCGGACCATCTCCAGACGCTGATGATCGGCAGCCAGGACGTGATTTCTCTTCAGTGGATTTTGTGGAGAGACCACGAACCAAATTTCTTGTAAATCGGTTTTCGTAGCCAAATAATTGGCGATGATCAGGTGTCCGATATGGATTGGGTTGAATGACCCAAAGAAAAGTCCGGTTTTGGTTATTTTTGGTTCCATCAATTCGTCAGTCCCTGGTTAATTATTTCATCAACCATTTCATTAATTTCTTCAAATTCCATATCTCCTTCCGGAGCATCTACGAGCCACCGCCCATCAATTTTGACCAGGTGATACAATGCTTCGTATCGTTCATAATCATCCTCCAAATCACAAATGCAGGTTGCCAGATTTTTGTTGATTTTACAGTTGATCTCATAAAACCTAGTGTTCAGTAAAGTTTGTTCTATCAGATCGGTAGGAATTGACTCTTGTAGTTCTGCTATCAATTCCTGCCCTTTTTCCGTACTCAAATTCTTAGCCGCATCGAAGCGATTCTTATCGATAAATTCCTGATATTTCTTGATCACCAATTCGGGCGGAATAGATTTGGAGGAAACTTCCTTTTGGCAAGCGAATAAGGCAATGGTTAACCACCATATTAAAAGTAGATACCGTTTCATTTTTACTTTCCGAAGATTAATTTATCCCCTCTTTCTTGAAAAACTCTTCTATGACCTCTTCATTGTCTTCATAGTCGATAATTTCTTCTTCATCAGGGGCGTCAACAAGCCATTGTCCGTTGATCTTTACAATCCTATACTTAGCGTTATAGAGCTCACTGGCATCTTGTAGTCGGCAATCGCAAATGGCTGTGTCTATTTTTGTGATACAATCGATGTTGTGAAAAATTGTCGACATGACTGTTGACTCTTCTCCTCCGGTTTCAATCATCGGCGCGATATCATCAATCCACTTTTTCCCCGCTGGTGTACTGTATTTTTTGGCCAACTCAAATTCATTCTTGTCGAAATGCTTCTGATACCCTTTCAATACCTCCTCCGGAGTATTGGGCATTTCAAAGGACGAATCACTTTGGCAGGAGTAACACATACTAATCAGGAAGAAAGCTGTCCAAAAGCGAGAACTCATGTTTTTTCTAGCAAAATAACACAATTTTTCCTACTTAAGGATACAACTATTTTTCCGCATCCTGCCTTGCATTCATCAGGAAGAGGACCTCCCTTGTGTAGTTTAACAAATTAAGGGCCAAAAGGTCGAATTCGTAAAATTAATTGCTCAACATTACTGGCATTACCAGCATGATAATTTCTTCGAATTCTTCTTTTTCTGTTGGGGAAAGAATTCCGGCCCGAGTAGAAGTAGAGAGTTCTAGCCTTACATCATCCGATTCCAGTACACCCAGCATTTCAACGAGAAACTTGGCATTGAAACCGATGGTCAGTGGATTGCCCTCATAATTGCAAGCCATCTGTTCTGTCGCCTCATTGGAGAAGTCGAGATCTTGAGCACTGACAGTAAGGCTTCCAGCATTTATATTGAGTATAACCTGGTTGGTCGTCTTGTTGGCATATATAGCAATCCGTTTCAAACATTGCTGAAAATCATCTCTGGTAACCGTCAATAAATTGGGGTTATCAACCGGGATCACAGCGTTGTAGTCAGGATAGCGTTGATCAATCAACCGACACACCAGTTCGGTATTTCCAATGGCAAAGAAAGCATTGGATTTGTTGAATGAAATTTTAACATCTTCATCGGAGGAAGCGGCATTCTTCAAAAGATGCAGGGCTCGCTTAGGAATGATAAAGGAAGTCGAAACCTCACTAGTAATTCCCTGATAAGTATACTTCACTAACTTATGGGCATCCGTCGCTACCAAGATCAACTTATTAAAGTCGATCTTAAAATAGACACCTGTCATAGCTTGTCTCAACTCATCATTACTGGTAGCAAAAATGGTCTTGTTAATTCCTCTAAGCAGTGCTTGCCCACTCACCTTTATGTGATCCGTTTGTTCTGGTTCCGGGATCTTTGGAAAGTCACTTCCATTCTCCCCAGCTAAACGGTATTTGCCATAGGCCGATGTGATCTGAATACTAAAATTGTCGTCAATGGAAAATGTGATGGGTTGCTGAGGTAATGCTTTTAGTGTTTCTACCAGAATTTTTGCAGGGACTGCAACCATTCCATCGGCATCGGCCATAACTTCAATTTTTGTAACAATTGAAGTCTCAAGGTCCGTAGCAGAAATTGCCAATTCATTCCCTGAAATTGTAAATAGGAAGTCTTCTAGAATAGGCAGAACGCTATTGCTTCCGATAGCACCACTCGCCAATTGAAGCTGCTTTAGTAACTCCGATGAAGAAACACTAAATTTCATTATGATTGTATTGAGTTTGAATACACAAACTTACCCTTTATCAACAAATTTTCCACATTTATTAATCCACAAAATGTGGATAACTTTCCATGCTTTCACCGGAGCAAAAAGCCATATTTCAAGTCATCCTTTGGATCGATAATGAATTCGTGGGTACCGGTAATATGTGCAGTTCCTTGTACCTCAGGAATCACGGCGTTAAACGGGCCGAACTTTTCTTCTCGTACTATGGAACCACGGAATTTGCTGCCAATGATACTTTCGATCGTCATTTCTTCTCCCAATCCAATTTCTCCGCGATGATAGTGAATAGGTAGTCGGCCAGAAACTCCGGAACCGGTGGGGCATCGATCAACCTCGCCGTCGGCGAATACGCAGACGTTGCGACTATCTACTCCGGTGCTTACCGGCCCTCCAATGAAAATGATACCGTACAAAAAACTCAGATCGGCCTCAAAGGGGTGCTTGATGGATTGACCCGAATTCATAACCGCTTGTTTAATTGCTTTGCCAGCGCTAATGATCCGGCTATAGTTATCCGGCGTTAGATCTAAATCTATTTGATCGGCGTTTACATAAGCATAAAAGGCACCACCGTATGCCAAGTCATACTGGATTTTTCCTAAGCCCGAGACCTCCACTAACTGATCCATGGCCACCACAAATGAAGGAACACAGTGAAATGAGACCCCTTTGAGCTCTCCATCTTGGATTTTGGCAAATGAAGTTATACGGCCACAAGGCGCATCGATATGCAGGGTGGTGGTCGGCGCTTTTTGCTCTATCCACCCCATTTGCAAAGCTAAAGTTGTAATGCCAATAATTGCATGACCACACATTGTGCTGTAGCCCTCATTATGCATAAACAAGATCCCGAAGTCTGCACCCTCATCATTGGGTGGCGTGAGTATACAACCATACATATCTGCATGTCCTCTTGGTTCGTACATCAACGCTCTGCGAAGATGATCATAACGCTGCCGGGCATCGTTCCGGTAGTCCAGAACGCGATCGCCCTCTAACTGAGGAAAACCATCAACGACAACCCGCAAGGGCTCGCCGCAAGTATGTAGATCGACAGTTCGAATCATTTCCCAATCGGATTTGTTTTTTAAATGGGTCTGACGTACGATCTTATCGTATACTGAGGTTTTATTTGCCATATCAATTGTTTTTCAACATTAGTTCCATCAAATGGTCTAATTGCTGATCTCCTCCCAAGTCAAAAGTATGCGTGCCATTCTTTTTGAAACCAAATTGCTCATAAAAGGAAATAGCATTTTCATTTTTTTCCCATACACCTAACCAGAGGAACTCCTTACCTTTTTCTTTAGCTACATCAATCGCTTTTTGTAATAAGATCTTTCCAAAGCCCATACGCTGAAACTCTGACTTCAGGTAGATACGCTCCAACTCGGCATGCATCTCACCACGTTGCTTATTCTGAGCACTACCTTCATTTAACTTTATGTAACCAATTACCTGTCTCTGAGCCATTGCCAGATAAAAAATTGACTCCGGATTCTCAATTTCCGAGAGCAATTGTTCCTCGCTGAACGCACGATTTATATAGTTAATTAATGAGACTTTCGAATTAGCTTTGCCGAAGGCCTCCGTAAAGGTCTGAATGCAGACCTGTCTTAAAGGAGATAAATGAGATTGATTACATTTGATAAATCGCAGTGCCATCTTTATTTTTTTTAGCTTGCTATCTTCTTTATGGTAGCCAAAATAATAGTTGTGATGCTCAAACTTAATTTTTTCTTGCTTCTTTTTCTTTTGTTATTCTTCGGGTGTGCCACAGAAACGCCGCCCAGTGATGATTCGGTTGAAGACGAAGTACTAGAGACCTCTTTAGAACAATCCATTATCCGGCAATGTATCGAACGACACGGCGGCTCCAAATATGAGAACAGTAATATTAGTTTTGATTTCAGAAAGCGAAGTTACCGATCTTCGATCCGCGATGGATCTTTCATCTACGAGCGGATCACAAAAGACGAAACTAAAGGACAGATTCATGATAAACTAACCAACCAGGGACTTCGAAGAACAATCAATGGAACACCGGTGGCACTGAGCCCCAAGGATAGTGCAGCCTATGCCAACTCTGTTAATTCGGTCATATACTTTGCCCTTCTGCCGTATTTCCTGTTAGATGAAGCGGTACAAACGGAATACCTGGATACCGTGACCGTAAAGCAACAGCCATACCATAAAATCAAAGTTACTTTTCGACAAGAGGGAGGCGGTCGAGATTTTCAGGATGAATATATCTACTGGATTCACCAGGAAGAAAATACGCTGGACTACTTAGCCTACAACTACATAGTTGATGGGGGAGGAGCCAGGTTTCGAGAAGCTTATAATGCACGTTTCATTAATGGAATTCGTTTTGCGGATTACATAAATTACAAACCCAGCACGGAAACAATGAAGGTCGAAACTTTTGACCAATTGCTTGAGAACGGAGAATTAAAGGAATTATCGAAAATCGAAACCGAGAATATCTCCGTAGAGACCATCAATTGAAAATGCGTGATGGTTCTGGACGAAAAAGAACAATATCATTCCTGTCATGAACTCCAGAGAAAAATATAAAATCTTAATCATCCGATTTTCTTCCATTGGAGACATTGTTTTAACAACTCCGGTTGTCCGATGTTTAAAGCAACAGTTGGGTGCTGAAATCCATTATTTAACCAAATACAATTACCGTCAAATATTGGACCCGAATCCACATGTAGATCAAGTGTTTACAATTCAAAGTAGGGTAGGGGAGGTCCTTTCTAAATTAAAGATGGAAAAATATGATTTCATAGTTGACCTACATCGTAACTTACGAAGCAGAAAGGTAAAAACCGCCTTACATACACGTCATAAGAGTTTCAATAAAATCAATTTGCAGAAGTGGCTCATTGTCAACCTAAAGGTTGACCGTTTACCCAGGGTTCACATTGTAGACAGGTACCTGGATACCGTCCGGGGGCTGCACGTAGAAAACGATGGTTACGGGCTCGATTATTTTATTCGCCCCGAAGATGAGCTGGATCTGTCAACGCTTTCATTGGGTGCTCCCTACCTTGCTTTTGTTATCGGAGCTGCACACAAAACCAAGTGTCTGCCAGCAGAAAAAATCATCCGGATATGTCAATCTAGTAATTTCCCAATTGCACTACTAGGGGGGCCCGGCGAAAAAGAGCTTGGTGAAGTAGTGGCTCAAAAAAGTGGTCTGCATGTACACAATTTTTGCGGACAATTCAACCTCGGGCAATCTGCGTCGTTGGTCAAACAAGCACGTCGGGTCATCACACACGATACGGGATTGATGCACATAGCTGCCGCTTTCGAAAAAGATATCGTATCAATTTGGGGCAATACAATTCCCGACTTTGGCATGTACCCTTATAATCCGGAAAATTCTTTTGAAAACAAGATGGTGGAGATTGATGAGCTGCCCTGTAGACCATGTTCCAAAATTGGATACGATAGCTGCCCTAAAAAGCACTTTAATTGCATGAAACAAATAGATGAAAGTAGAATAATTGACCTACTCAACTGAATGTCATTCCCCACGAGCTTCAAAGCCAAAATCAAACTGCAATTCGATATTAGCAGGAGAAAAATCTCTTAGTCGTAATAAGACTACCTGAATTCTAAAGGATTGTTGGTCAAGAATGAATTCTTTGGCATTTGTCAGTGCTGGCAATAGTTCAATATCAGATTGAGGGCGAAAGGGAATGTCATCGCGATAAAATATCTCCGCTTGACATTCACCAGGGTCATCGACAGGGCAGATCCTGACCGAGATTTCATCGATAAAGGAAAGATCAGTTCCGTCTAGAGCTGTAAGGGTAGCAAAATAGGGGTCGATCCGACTTACATCACTACTCTGAAGGCTATTATTGGTCAATAAAGAAGTGATTCTTGTCTCCAACGGGCCAATTGAAAAAAAGTGAGATTCGACGGTGTTCAGGACCCCTGGTGCAGTCATGCGATTCCCTAGATAGTTCATATCAAACAATCGCCGTCCGGTTTCAGTCCGACATCCCGACATTGCAATCAGGCTCAGTAAGATTATGATTTTGTTTTTCATCTTCACTTCATTTATAAAATTAACGGGTTACCAAAAACAATATTTTATCTCTTTTAGATCCGAAATTCATCCAAGAATTGGATATTCCTCATAAAGAACTCCCTTTCCCATTGTCCCTCCATGTCGAGAAACAAGCAAAAAAAATCCCTATTTTAGAATCCGCTTGTACCGGAAATAACTTTCAACACAAAACGCCTTCATATGACCAGAACGCTCACGTTAGGCCTACTTTTATTTTTCAGTCTTTCATCGAACTCTTTTGCACAAACGAAATTCAATGCCTCGATTTTTAATGGCATGAAACTAAGGAACATCGGTCCAGCATTAATGTCTGGAAGAATTTCAGACATCGTTAAAGACCTAATGAACCCTAGTACTTGGTACGTTGCTACGGCATCGGGAAATGTCTGGAAGACCACTAATAACGCCACAACCTGGCAAGCCATTTTCGACCATTATGGATCCTATACCACCGGAGCTATTGCCATGGATCCCAAAGATTCCAATATTCTTTGGTTGGGGACCGGGGAAAATGCCAGTCAGCGCAGTGCTGGTTATGGAGATGGGGTATACAAGTCAGTAAATGGGGGAAAAACTTGGACAAATGTCGGTCTTAAAAACTCGGAACATATTGGTAAAATATTGATCGACCCTCGAGACCCTGAAATAGCCTACGTTGCTGCACAGGGACCACTTTGGGCTCCTGGGGGCGACCGAGGCTTATTCAAGACCGCTGATGGCGGTAAAACCTGGTCTGCAGTTCTTAAGATCAGTGAGGACACTGGTGTGACCGATGTCGCATTCGATCCGGAAAACCCCGACATCATATATGCAGCATCCTATCAGCGGAGAAGACACGTTGGAATTTTGATAGCCGGTGGCCCTGAATCGGCCATTTATAAATCGGAAGATGCTGGAAAGTCCTGGAGGAAGCTATCTCATGGTCTGCCTCACGGAGATGTTGGCCGCATCGCCCTCGCTGTTTCTCCAATCAAACCAAATGTAGTTTATGCTTTGGTGGCTGCAGAAAAAGACCAAAGTGGTTTCTACCGGTCTACGGATAGGGGAGAGAGCTGGGAAAAGCGTAGCGATTATATCGTTGTAGATCCACAATACTATGGAGAAATCTATGCGGATCCACACTCTTTTGATCGGGTTTATGCCATGGACGTTGTAATACAAGTTACCAAAGATGGCGGCAAAACATTTACCCAGCAAAATACACAAAACAAACACGTAGACAATCATGGAATCTGGTTTGATCCTCAAGACGAAGACTATCTCATGGTTGGATGTGATGGTGGCATCTATGAAAGCTGGGATCGGGGTACCTCTTGGAAATTCGTCAATAACCTGCCGATTACTCAGTTTTATCGAGTGGGAATAGACAACGACTTTCCTTTTTACAATGTCTACGGTGGGACCCAAGACAACGCAACGCAAGGAGGCCCCTCTCGCACCAATACCATCCATGGTATTCGCAACAGCGACTGGTTTATTACCATCGGAGGGGATGGTTTTCAGGTACGGGTCGATCCCGAAGACCCCAATATCCTCTATACGATGTATCAATATGCCGGAATCGCTCGTTACGACAAAAAGAGTGCGGAACTGATCGACATTCAACCCCAGGTTGGCAGTGGGGAAACTGCATTGAGATGGCACTGGGATGCGCCGTTGATCATTAGTCCGCATAATCCGCAACGACTTTACTTCGCTGCGCAACGGCTTTTCAAAAGTGACGACCGGGGCAATAGCTGGGTCCCTATTAGTGGGGACCTCAGTCGCAATCTCAATCGCAATCGGATAGAAGTAATGGGAAGAGTGTGGGGACCGGAAGCCGTTTGGAAAAATGTCTTTACCTCTCCATTGAGCACCATAGTTTCTCTAAGCGAATCTTCCATCAAGGAAGGGCTTTTGGCGGTTGGTACCGATGATGGCCTAATTCAAATTTCTTCAGATGGTGGCCAGCATTGGCGTAAAATTGACCGATTTGGCTCCGTTCCGGAACAGACCTACGTTTCCGACATCCTTTTTTCACAGCATGAGCCGCATACTGTATATGCCCTATTCAATAATCACAAGAATGGTGATTTCACCCCTTACGTGATGAGAAGTACCGATTTGGGTGAAACGTGGGAATCGCTTGCTCATAATATTCCAGATCGGCACATCACCTGGTCGATTGTCGAAGACCACATAAATC
>JANQRV010000179.1 GCA_028284395.1 Saprospiraceae bacterium | reverse complement strand
ATTGGTATTGATCGCCCCGGAGCCTTTCAGCAAAGTTGGACGGTACCAGCCTATACCCTTCATAAACTACCGGATTCTCTTTCTCTTGAACATGGAGCTTTCATCGAACCATTAGCGGTCGCTTGTCACGACGTCAAAATTGGCCGGGTTAAAGCTGGTGAAAACTGTGTCGTTATGGGAGGTGGGCCGATTGGCGTGCTGATCGCATTTGTGATCCGGGAAAAAGGAGCCAGGGTAATCGTCTCTGAAGTCAATGAAGCGCGTTTGGAAATGTTGGCTGCGATGGGGTTTGAAACGGTCAATCCAATCGCGGAAGACATCGTACAGAAGGTGAGCGATTTCACGGCCGAAGCCATGGCCGATGTCGTCTTTGAGGTGTCGGGTGCTGCGGCAGCAGCCGAAATGATGACTAACCTGGTCAACGTTCGGGGCCGAATTGTAATGGTGGCCATTCACGGTGGGGGACTCCGCCAAATTGACTTATTCAAATTCTTTTGGTCAGAAATTGAAATGCTCGGAGCCAGGTTATACGAAGAAGAGGACTATGAAGAAGCCATCAAAATTGCAAATTCCGGGCGCATCCCGTTCGACAATATCATTTCCAAAATCAGCAGTTTAGACAACATTCAGCAGGTATTTGAGGAGATCGATGATAATCCTGCCGGGTTAAAATATTTAATTGACTGCCGCGAATAAAAACAATACCTTTATTGCCATAGCTCATCTAAGTACGCTTTAAATTTGAGATTGTCGATGACTCATTGTTTGCCCTATTTTAAAGCTTGAGGATATTCTTCCGTTCATCGACAATCATAGAATAGTCTACCAATTCAATGCTCTCACAACAAATTTGATTGCAATTTTAGCATGTTCCCTTCTGTGCGGCGTGTAAAAAATTTCACTACACAATGAACAAAGCTGAAATCCTTTTTGATTATTAAACTGTGATGGTTTTAGAAGCATGAACAATAACACAGAAACTGAAAGATTACGATCCTGTCAGAACGGCGGAGGCTGGAAAAAGTGGGGTCCTTATTTGTCGGAGCGTCAATGGGGTACCGTCAGAGAAGATTACGGTCCCGATGGAGAATCCTGGGACTTCATCACGCACGATAAAGCCCGAAGTTATGCCTACCGGTGGGGAGAAGACGGCATCGGTGGCTTTTGCGATTTAGATCAAATTCTTTGTTTGGCCCCTACATTTTGGAACGGCAAAGACTCCATACTGAAGGAGCGCCTATTTGGCTTAACCAACGGGCAGGGCAACCACGGTGAAGATGTCAAGGAATTGTACTTCCATCTGGATTCGACACCGACCCACTCCTATTGTCAATACCTCTACAAGTACCCTCAAACCGCTTATCCGTACGAGGAACTGGTGGACGGAAATAAGATCGGAAGGGAGCAACCCGAATTTGAAATATTGGATACCGAGGCGTTCAAAGAGGGGCAATACTTTGATTGTTACATCGAATATGCAAAGGCGGGACCGGAAGACATCTTGTTGAGACTCACCATTTACAATCGGGCGCCGGAAGCGCGACAAATCCACGTTTTACCACAACTTTGGTATCGCAATTTTTGGAACCACAATCCGCGTTACCAAACCCCGAATATTGCCAAAATTACGGATGGCCTCTTGGTCGCGGAGTCGCAACGAAATGGCAAGTTTCATTTCTACCATCAAGGTGGCAGAGCCATTTTCTGCAATAATGAGACCAATCAAAACAGGCTCTACGCTTCTGAAAATCAGTCAGTACACGTTAAAGATGGAATTAATGACTACGTGGTCGATGGCGCCAGTACGATCAATCCTAAAGGTTTCGGCACCAAGGCCGCCATTTGGTTTACGGATGAGATTGCAGCTCATGGTCAGCAGGTTTACCGAATCAGGCTCTCCAGAGATTGGATTCAGGAACCTTGGCATGGTTTCGATGACTTATTCGCCCAAAGAATAACGGAAGCTCGAAATTATTATCAAGAATTGATACCACAGAACCTGCAGCAAGACAAGCAAGTAATCTTACAAAAGGCCATCAGTGGCCTCCTGTGGACCAAGCAATTTTACTATCTGGATGTCTTCAAATGGTTATTTGGAGGGCCGGGTGAGGAATCAGTCTCCCGTATCAAGCAAAGAAATTTTCAATGGCAGCATCTGACCAATCGCCATATTATAACCATGCCCGATAAATGGGAATATCCCTGGTATGCCGCCTGGGATCTGGCTTTTCATACCACGACCTTTGCAGAAATCGACCCCCAGTTTGCCAAAGAGCAGTTGCAATTAATGCTGACCGACAACTACATGCATCCCAATGGGCAAATACCTGCCTATGAGTGGAATTTCTCCGATGTAAATCCACCGGTCCATGCGTGGGCGGTGTGGGAAGTATTTCTAAAGGATAAAAAGCGATCCGGTCAGCCCGACTATCAATTTCTTGAAAAGTGTTACCACAAACTTTTGATCAATTTTACCTGGTGGGTTAACCAAAAGGATAAAGATGGCATGGCACTTTTCGATGGTGGCTTCCTCGGTTTGGACAACATTGGGGTATTTGACCGTAGCAAAATGCCCCAAGGTATTAAGAAGATGCAACAAGCAGACGCGACCAGTTGGATGGCGCTCTTCGCTCTCAACATGCTTCGAATTTCGGTCGAATTAGCCACTCAAAACCCCATTTATCAAGATTCTGCCGCAAAGTTTTTCCGCCAATTTTTGAATATTGGTTGGTCGATGCACAACATCAGTGGTCAACATGTCTCGCTTTGGGACGATGAAGATGCCTTCTATTATGATGTTGTGCAAATGGAAAGTGGTTTCACCAGCCGGCTGCGGGTTCGGTCATTGGTCGGCATCATTCCCCTGTTTGCAGTGGAAGTCATTCACAAGGATCTGATCAACAGTCTCCAAGAATTCAAGGCAAGTGCACAGGGCATCATCCGGACCCGTCCGGACCTGGCTTCGCTGATCTCTAGAATTGAAGAAGAAAATACCGATGGTTACTACCTTTTCTCCATCATGCGGGGATATCGTTTAGAACATCTGTTAAAACGATTGCTGGATGAAGAGGAGTTTTTATCCCCCTATGGCATTCGCTCCCTCTCCAAATACCACGAAAAACATCCTTTCGTCTTTGACCATCACGGCAAACACAAGATCGCCTATGTTTCCGGAGAAAGTAATACGGCCATGTTCGGCGGAAATTCTAATTGGCGGGGTCCAATCTGGTTTCCGCTCAACTATCTGATCATTCGTTCCCTACTGCGATTTTACGAATATTTTGGATCGTCCTACCGCTATGAATTCCCGACGGGATCGGGACACAAACTGGATTTGAAACAAATAGCCGTCGAATTATCCAAAAGGCTTTTGAAGTTATTCGAACGGAACGAAGAAGGGAGGTATCAGTACCATAAAAAAGATGAATTTCAATTATTCTCTCAAGACGAGCATTTCAAACATTTACATCTTTTCTATGAGTTCTTTGATGGAGATTCCGGCCAGGGCCTTGGTGCATCGCATCAAACCGGCTGGACTGCACTGATTGCCAATTTGCTAATGGAATTGGAAGAGCTGGCTTTAAATCCGACAAATTCATCCTAAATTTGCCGGAACATTTCCTTCCACATGCATATAAAATACATAGATCGAAAGACGGGCCGGGAAAAAACCGAATCTCCGCCGGGAGAAGGCTTCCTAAAGTTTCTTTACCATACGGCTTTTGGCCAATTAACCTTGGATGTACTGGTAAAAAGAAAATTAGTTTCTGCCCTCTATGGCAGGCTAATGAATCGTCCAAACTCCCGAAAAAAGATCCGCCCGTTTGTGGAGCAATACGATATCGATTTATCGGAGTCAGTTAAATCGATTGAAGAATTCACTTCCTTCAATGATTTCTTTTACCGGGCACTCAAACCGGAGGCTAGACCCATTCAGGAGGGCATTGTTTCGCCCGGCGATGGCAAGGTAATCGCCTTTGAAGACATCGGATCCATCAAAGATTTTTTTGTAAAAGGCAGCCAGTTCACCTTAGCAAGATACCTGCAAGATGAAGTGTTAACCCGTCAGTTTGAGGATTCATCATTGGTGATTGTTCGATTGGCTCCAAATGACTACCATCGGTTTCACTTTCCCTACAGTGGCGTGGCTTCTCCCTCCAGACAAATTCGCGGTCGTTACCTTTCGGTCTCTCCTTACGCATTGAGTGTTGACTTTGCCAAAGTTTTTTGTGAGAACAAAAGGGCCTTTACCATTCTTACTACCGCAGATAAAGGGACCATTCTCATCAGTCCGGTCGGTGCTACTATGGTCGGTAGTATCCGGCAGACCTACCAGCCAAATTCAGAGGTTCAAAAAGGAACGGAAATGGGCTATTTTGCTTTTGGCGGGTCCTCCGTACTGATGCTAATCGACAAGAAAAAAGTAAAGATCGACCCCGATATCCTGGAAAACACCCGAAACAAAATGGAAACATTTGTCAAAATGGGGGAGCGAATTGGTACATGAAGCAAGGCCACCACTGGAAGTCAATCCAATTGATGGCCTTTAATAGAACCGCCCTAGTTCTGTGGTCGGTGTGTTTGCTGTCTATTTCCTCATGTATTGGAAAGAAGGTCCGGGACGACCCACGTAGCAGGACTTAGTAAAGCCGTATTTCTTGATTAGGCACAGCGTCTCGCGAGCTTCGTCTTCCTTGTCTTCAAAATCAAAAATCCAGTGATTATCGTCTACGATTTTCCAGCGACCATTGATTTTTACTACTTCAATATTATCGATGTCAAAACCAATACAGTCTTCGCCGGCCATAGCACCCTGAGGGGCGTTTCCATTGACTTTCATGTAGAAGAAGGAAGCACCGGGGCGCCCGACAAAGCAGCTTTCGTTCATACCGTAGTGGCGGATAATGCTTACGATCTTTCTTGCTTCAGTAGCATTTGGTGCTAAGAACATAGCCGAAGTACTACTGACTACCCGATATTTGTCGCCATAGGTTTGTGCACGTACTGTTGAGGGGTCAAATGGAATACAGTCTTCTGTTCCACAAATGTCATCCCGATAGATCACGATGCGATAAGTTGCCTGCGAATCACCGTAAATTCCAAAGTATCCGTATTCTTCATGTGCACGGAGGTCGTGTCGGTAAAGGTAAGTAGACTCCGTAACTCCCCCCGTGGCGCTGCGACGAATCCGGCGAAAGGGATTGAAATTGTCCAGGTCCATTCCAAAGGCGTAAAGGTCTGGATCACCACTAATTCTGGTCACTACCGCAGTGTACTTATAACCGGGCAACAAAGAGGCTTTAGAAAAACGGATCAGTCTCCAGCGGCCATTCGCTACCGTTTGAGTCGCACTATACAGCACAACCCGGCCAGAACTTCTCAATCCAACTTCACCCAGCGCTTCTTCCCCGGGATCGGTAGCTTCAATAGTAGCGATTTCCATGTCTAAATTAGCTTCTGGCTTTTCGGTCAATGTAAAGGGTTCTGCCTCCGGAGAAAAGGTCATTTCTTCTTTTTCACAACCGGTAAACATAGTTACACCAATGACTAAAACGATGAATGCGATCAACGATTTTGATAAATTCATAACTGATTTTTTAAGGTAAAAGATTGGATAATGTTATGTAATGGCACGGGAGTATTACCCATGCAGAATTCGCACAGTGAAAATTCGAGTACGGAATGTGGTATCCAGCCAATGATAAGGCACGGATCAATTCCGGGTTAAAATGATATTTTGATTATTGCTTAGATTTGGAAAATGAGGGGTTCTTTGGCAAAGGGTGGTGCTGAAAGAACGAGCATTGTTTATGTAGTTGCTTAGTATTTGGTTCACTAAAACCTCTTGAGGGGAAAAGGTTTGACCTGTGTACAGGTGTGTTGTTTTTTAAAAGAAGGGTCGCAAAGAAAAGCAATGTTAAAGGGCGGAGAAAAATCGAAAGAGGTGACCCCGCAGGGCCAAAAGGTCGATGTTAGCCTTTTGGTCTAGGGAATGCTGGATCTGGGGATGAACGGTTGTATTCGTGTCACTATACAATGGATGCCGTTAAGCCCGATAGAATTTTGTGTATTATTTTTGCTGAACATTGTTTTCATTTTTTTGTGGTTGTTTTGTTTGTTTGACTCCTATTGTCGGAGCTTATTTTAAAGGTAAAGGGTTTGTAAAGATTTTTTTTAAAGTTTTTAGTGAAATGGTATTTTTGTGTAGTGAAATGGTGCTGTTGATGCTGTGGGGGCTATGGTTACTATAGCGGCTGTGGTTGCTTTGGTTACTATGGTTGCTATTGATGCTGTGGTTATTGTTCCGTGAGTTTTAGTTGGCTATTTAAAGTTGAACATTTGATTTTTAGAACAACATATCTTTTGCTGGCATTCCTGGTCTACTGGACTTCTTCGGGTCTGGTGATCAATCGGCATTATTGTCAAAAGGAATTGAAGAGCACGCAATTGTTTTTCGATGCCAAACCTTGTCATGGTAAAAGTAAAATTGCTACTTGCCCTGCTCATGATCATCCGGAAAACGATGATTGTTGCGATGACAAGAAGGAATATGTCAAATTAGATCAACAGCAATATCTGAATGCTCATCCAGTTGATCTCCTGTTCGGCAATATGGCCTTTACGGTTGGTTCGTTCTTTCATTACCGAACCTTATTGTCTGTGGATAAAAAGACCATTCATTTTCTCAACTTTAAACCGCCGCTCATCATCTGCGACCTTCAGGTTGGTCTGCAGACCTTTCTTTGCTAACTTAGTTCCTATTCCTGTTTTCAGGAGCCCCATTGTAATGGGGAAATGATTTACTTTCATTTCTATATACATCCAGAGAATGATGAGCAATGCGTCGTCATCGCTGTTCAACATCAACTGGAATAGGAAAACATTTTAATGTTAGCGAAATACATTCAATTTTTTCTGGAAAACAAGTTGGTAGCCTATCTCCTCCTAATTGTTTTTGTTGGCTGGGGATTAGCGACTGCGCCCTTTGAACTTTTCGATGGAAGCGATTGGTTCCCCAGGGACCCCGTGGCAGTCGACGCCATTCCCGACATCGGTGAAAACCAGCAAATCGTTTTTACAAAATGGATGGGAAGATCTCCTCAGGATGTGGAAGATCAAATAACTTATCCTCTGACTACAGCATTGTTGGGCTTGCCCGGAGTAAAAAGCATCAGAAGCAATTCGATGTTTGGCTTTTCCAGCATATACGTCATCTTCGAAGAGGATATTGAGTTTTACTGGAGTCGCAGTCGCCTCCTGGAAAAACTAAACGCATTACCGCCAAATACTTTGCCGGAGGGAGTCCAGCCAAGTCTTGGCCCCGATGCTACTGCTTTGGGGCAGATTTTTTGGTATACCCTGGAAGGTCGAGATAGCGATGGGCAAGCAACGGGTGGTTGGAGTCTGCACGAATTAAGATCGATTCAGGATTACACGGTCCGCTACGGTTTATCTTCTGCGGAGGGCGTTGCCGAAGTGGCCTCTATCGGTGGTTTTGTCAAAGAATACCAGGTAGATGTAGATCCGGATGCTTTAAAAACATTCGGGATTAGTCTCGAACAAGTCATGCAGGCCATTAAGGGGAGCAACCTCGATATCGGCGCGCAAACGATGGAAATCAATCTTGCCGAATATTTCGTTCGGGGACTGGGATACATCGAGCGAATCGAGGACATTGAGAAGAGTGTACTAAAAGTCACCGATCATGTACCACTCCGCATTGGAGATGTGGCAAGAGTCAATTTGGGCCCGGCAACCCGAAGAGGTGTACTTGATAAATCCGGTTCGGAGGCAGTTGGTGGAGTGGTCGTTGCACGTTACGGCGAAAACCCATTGGTCGTCATTGATAAGGTCAAGGAAAAGATTGCCGAATTGGCCCCCGGACTGCCCTCTAAAACCTTGGCCGACGGTACGCTTTCAAAAATTGAGATCGTTCCCTTCTACGATCGCACGGAGTTGATACAAGAGACCATTGGTACTTTGCGGGAAGCACTTAGCCTGGAGGTATTGATTACCATCATCGTCATTATTCTGATGTTGCGAAACCTTCAATCATCATTGCTGGTTTCAAGTGCTTTGCCCATTGCGGTACTCATGTGTTTCATCGCCATGAAGTACCTGGGGGTAGATGCCAATATTGTTGCACTTTCCGGCATTGCCATTGCCATCGGCACCATGGTTGATATGGGGATTGTATTGACAGAGAGCATGCTCAAACATCTGGACGAGGCGCCACCGGAAGAAGATTTGAAAACGATGATCTTTAACGCAACGATGGAAGTGGCTCCCGCTGTCCTGGTCGCCGTAGCAACCACGGTAGTCAGTTTCCTTCCGGTCTTTACGATGGAAGCCGCTGAAGGTAAACTTTTCCGACCGTTGGCATATACCAAGACTTTTGCACTAATTGCTTCTATTTTAGTAGCCATCACGTTATTACCCCCTTTGGCGCATGCCCTATTTTCCATCAGAACAAACCGAAAATGGGTTAAATACATGGGAAATGGATTGTTGTTGGCCGGAGGAATCATTTTACTTGTAATAGGTAATGCATTATTCGGCACCATTGTCTGTGCCATTGGTGTCGGTGGCCTGCTAACCAGTTATGCCAGCGATTACCTCCGTGAGCGTTCCCTCATGGTAGTAAATTGGTTGAAGAACCTGGTATATGCCGTTATTGTAACTTTCTTACTGGCTAGACAGTGGATGCCCTTGGGAGTAAATCAAACCATTGCGATAAATTTTCTTTTTGTAGCGCTCATTATTGGAATATTGGTGGGCTTCTTCTACCTCGTCATCCAATGCTATGAATGGATCTTGCGGGCATTGTTGAGGGCCAAATTACTGTTTTTGGCCATTATTGCATTCTTTGTTTATCAAGGATTTACTGTTTTAAATAATATCGGAGAAGAATTCATGCCCGCCCTTGATGAGGGATCCTTTTTGTTAATGCCGACGTCCATGCCCCATTCCGGGATGCAAGAAAACATTAAAAATTTGCGGCTGTTGGACATGGCAGTGACGGCCATTCCCGAAGTCGAAACGGTAGTCGGAAAAGCCGGGCGTGTCGAAAGTGCGTTGGACCCTGCGCCGATGTCGATGTACGAAAATGTTATTTTGTACCGGTCCGAGTACAGGACGGATCAAAACGGCAATCGAATTCGCTACAAAGTGGACCAACAAGGAGCATATGTGAGAAATGACCTTGGAGGCCTGATCCCCGACGACAATGGTCGTTATTACCGCCAGTGGCGCGATCATATTCACAGCCCGGATGACATCTGGAACGAGATCGTCAAAGCAGCCCGCATCCCAGGCGTGACTTCCGCTCCTAAGTTGCAACCAATCGAAACCCGCCTGGTGATGCTCCAAACCGGTATGCGTGCTCCTATGGGAATCAAAGTAAGGGGACCGGATCTCCAAACCATTGAAGCATTCGGATTGGAATTGGAACAGCAGTTAAAGAGCGTCGAAGGTGTCAAGGAAGCAGCAGTTTTTGCCGATCGCATTGTGGGCAAACCATACCTCTTGCTGGATATTGATCGCGATGCTATCAGCCATCACGGCCTAACCGTAGAGAAGGTGCAGCTTTACATTCAAGCCGCTATCGGAGGCATGAATATGACAACTACAGTTGAAGGCCGCGAGCGGTACGCCATCCGGATTCGCTATCCACGCGAACTCAGAGATGATCCCGAGTCCATCAAACGAATTTACATTCCTTCTCAAAACGGCGGGCAGATTCCCTTGGGTGAATTGGTCGACATTCGATATGAACAAGGGCCGCAGTCCATCAAAAGTGAAGATGGTTTCTTAGTGGGTTATGTACTCTTCGATAAAGAAGCCGGCTTTTCTGAAACCGAAGTAGTTAATGCTGCGCAAAGGCACTTACAGCAACAAATTGCCAATGACTTACTGGAAGTACCGGCAGGAGTCAGCTACCGTTTTGCGGGTAATTACGAACAACAGGTCCGGGCCAATCGGCGGTTGGCGATTGTCATACCCGTTGCTTTGTTATTGATCTTTCTGATACTGTATTTCCTGTTTCGCTCCGTAACAATCTCATTGTTGGTATTCAGCGGCGTCTTTGTGGCATTTGCCGGTGGTTTCTTGATGATCGACTTTTATGGACAACCGTGGTTTCTTGATTTCACGGTATTTGGAACCAACATGCGCGACCTCTTCCAAATCCGGGCCATTAACCTTAGTGTTGCCGTTTGGGTGGGTTTTCTAGCTTTGTTTGGCATTGCAACTGACGACGGTGTTTTGGTAGCCACCTTTCTCAAGGATAGTTTTAAGGCCAATCAGCCCAAAGACATTTCTGGTATTCGTGATGCTGTAGTACAAGGTGGATTGCGCCGGGTACGACCGGCAATGATGACAACGGCAACGACGATACTGGCACTGTTGCCCATCCTGGCTTCAACCGGGAGGGGTTCCGATATCATGTTACCCATGGCCATTCCCTCTTTTGGAGGCATGTTATTCCAAACAGTAACAATGTTTACGGTTCCTGTTCTTTATGCGTTGTGGCAAGAATGGAAATGGAGGTTGAAGCACCTTAATCGCACCTCTTAAAATGGAAAAATCTATGAAATCAATTTTTAAGATATACTGGATTGTAATCAACTGTCTTTCCCCTCTATTACTTTTCGCACAGCCATTGCCCGAATTAATCCGGCAGGTTGAGGCCAATAATCTCGCCTTAAAGGGATTAGATCGAGCATATGAAGCTGCCTTCGAAAAAGCCCCGCAGGTAGGCATCTTACCCAATCTGGAAGTAGAGGTCGGCGGTTTCCTATCGCCGGTAGAAACGCGACTGGGTGCCCAACGTCTTCGCCTGAGCACTACTCAGTCTTTCCCGTGGTTCGGCACATTAAAAGCGGAAAAAGACGTTGCCAATGCTGAAGCACAACCCATATATGAAGAGATTACCAATCGTAAGTTGGAATTAACTTATGAGGTTAAAAAAACCTATTATCAGTTGTACGGTATTTCCGAAACAAAAAAAATCATTGCACGGAATGTAAGAATTTTGGAAGCGCTCCGAACACTGGCACTGAGTAAGATCGAAAGTGGCAGAGGCAGTACCGCTGATGTGCTGAAAGCCGACCTTAGAATCCAGGAGCTCGAACAACAACTAGTCATCTTAGACAATCAGGCTCTGGCACCAGCCGCCGATCTCAATCAATTATTGAATCGCCCCTTGGATAGCCCCTTCTACATTAGCGACCAACTTGATTTCGCTCAGATCCCATTTAACAAGGCAACTTTGTTCGAAAGGGTCACCAAGGATCATCCACTTCCTAAAGCCTTCGCTTTGGAGCAGGAAATTGCTCGTAAAAGGATTGCTCTAAATCAGCTCCTTGCCAAGCCACAACTAAAGGTGGGAATCGATTATTTGACGGTGGATGCGCGAGAAGATGCCTTCCCGTTGAATAATGGTAGAGATGCCTTACAAATTAGGGCCGGGATTAAAATACCACTATCGAAATCATCCTATAAAGCAAAAGAAAGAGAAGAAAATTTCAGGATGGAAGCTTCGAATCATCGACGCCTAGACATCATCAACCGCTTAAAAGCCGACATTGAAAAAGCTTTCATCAATTATGAAACGGCGGTATTACACTATCAGTTGTACCGCAATCAAATCAACACCATGAACGCTGCCATTCAAGTTTTACAGTCGAGCTACAGCATTGATGGTAGAGATTTCGACGAGCTTTTGCGATTGGAGATGAATTTGGTAGAATACGACATTAAGACGTTAAATACCATTGTCGAAAGCCATTTAATAAAAGCTAAACTGGAAATGTTTACTAATTAAGATGCTGTGATTGCTGTAGCAATCATAGAAACCGTAGAAATATGAGAAATAAATCAATAATATTGCTGGGATTCGCAGCTGCCTTAATTGGTGGCATTGGCATTGGATACCTCCTTTTCGGCCGCACTGGTGGGGCGATAACGACGGCAGAACATCAACATACCGAAACGGATCTTGAAGCGACAACGACCTATACCTGTTCGATGCACCCACAGATTCGCCAGAATGAATCAGGCATTTGTCCCATTTGCGAAATGGACCTAATCCCACTTGGAAGTGATTCGGGCAGTGACAATCCGTTGATCTTAGAAATGACCGATGAAGCAGTCCAGCTCGCCAATATCGAAACCATGATCATTGGAAGTGAAGCAAGAGCTGAAAAAACCCTGACGGTTGCCGGTAAAATTCAAATGGATGAACGGTTGTCCGCTAGTCAGGTCGCCCATGTACCGGGCAGGATCGAACAGCTATTCGTCACTTTTACTGGTGAACAAGTCCGGCAAGGGCAGCGATTGGCTTCTCTTTATTCCCCTCAATTAATCACAGCACAACACGAGTTACTGGAAGCTAAAAAATTTAGGGATGTAGACCCGGAATTGTTAGTCGCCGCGCGCAAAAAGCTGGAATACTGGAAAATTGCTCCGGAACAAATCAAGGAAATTGAATCTTCCGAAAAGATACAAGAAACGTTTACGATTAAAACCGACGTAGCGGGCATTGTCACCAATCGCAGGGTGGCCGTCGGTGACCACATCAAGGAAGGCGAAGTACTTTTTGACCTGGTGAACCTCAACCGGCTTTGGGTCGTTTTCGATGCCTATGAAGAGGACCTCGCCGATATTAAAGTTGGCGACAAAATATCTTTCACCACACCGGCATTACCCAATCAGACCTTCACAACTCGTATCACATTCATCGATCCGGTACTGGACCCCGCCACCAGAGTAGCCGCCGTACGAGGCGAAATCATCAACAAGAACGGACTGCTCAAACCGGAAATGTATGTTCGAGGCACGGTTCTCTCGCGACTCACCATTCAGGAGCAAGTCCTCGTTCCCAAAACAGCAATTTTATGGACTGGTACGCGATCGGTTCTCTACGTCAAACTACCGGATACGGATATTCCATCTTATGAATACCGGGAAATTGCACTGGGAGAAAGAGTAGGTGATCAATACCTCGTCGAAAGTGGTGTGGAAGTGGGTGAAGAAATAGTGACGTATGGCAGCTTTACCATCGACGCTGCCGCCCAGCTAAACAATCAACAAAGTATGATGAATAAGGCGGTTCGAGTAAAAAAAGAACAAACCCTGGAAACACCGGATTACCAGGCTTCCACACCGGTCGCTTTCAAAGAACAACTTAAATCCCTTGTCGTTGCCTATCTGGAAGTAAAAGACGCCTTGGTAGCTACCGACCCTTCCCAAACAACAATTGCCGCGGGAGCTTTTCAAGCTCAATTGTCCACTATCGACCCTTCTCTGATCGATGGCGATCCTCAGGCCTATTGGTTCGAGCAGCGGAAAGTCCTGGAAAAACGCAATAACAATATTCGGAAAGCCAGTGATGTAGAAATACAACGCGCTCATTTCGAGCACCTTTCCCTTTCTCTGATTGAACTTATCAAGAGTTTTGGCATCGAAGGGCAGGTATTTTACATCCAACATTGTCCGATGGCTTTCGACAATCGAGGAGCGGATTGGTTGAGTGCCGAGGAGAATGTACTCAACCCTTATTTTGGAGATGTAATGTTGCGATGTGGTTTTGTAAAAGAGGAAGTTTTCATCGGAGAATGATTCTAAAACAAAACACAAACAGCCACTTACAAATCAAATAAAAAAATATAGCAGGAAAGCATTGAATACAATACAAAAAGTTTAGATATTGTTCTTCCGGTTGTAATTTAAAACTTTTTGTGCTATGAGGAATGAAGATTGGATGGACATCCAAGAGTGGTACCCTATTGCCTTTTCCGAATGCAAAGACCACTTTATCCAAAACAACTCCAGTAATTGGCGTACCAAAATGAAACAAGACGATCAGGTCTTGAAATACCTCGCTAAAAAAGGGTTACGTACGCGCGTTTCGGGCATTGACCGCTTCTGGTGGTACGATATCTGGCGAGGTGAAAAAGTAGTAGCTTCAGGCCGGAATTTCAATAGTGAAGAAGAGGCTAGTTTGGTTTGTATCCGGCATGGATTTCATGAAATTGCGAAGAGAGAGGAGTGATAATTTGGACCATCAAGGAATCAAGGTCGCCGTCAAGGCGATCGAAGTATCAAAGAACCACAGTATCAATTTCACAATGAATTCAATATCTTAGCACTTGTTTGAACCAAAGATTATAGCGGCTTGAGTACAGTTTCTTATTTGAAATTAGGGATCATCTGCCTGGGAATCTTCTTTACCCATCCGGCAGCAGGACAAAAAATTGTCGGCAAGAAGATAATGGCCACCCCAACAGCATACACACTTAAAAATAAATCCGGCAAAACCAATAAAACACCATGGGTTGTCTTTGCGGATCGCCCCGATCAACAAAGCGCAGCAAAACTGCACTTCATGCAGGCTTTCTACGTCGTTGACGAAAAAGAAGATTATGTACACATTGTTGCATACAACCCCGACCTGATCGACCGAAATGGCACCATTCAAAAAGGTCTGAAAAATTATGGTTGGATGGCCAAAGACCACCTACTACTCCATCAACATGCATTGGTCAATTCGACGACCCGTTTTTCACAAATTGCTTTGTTAAAAACCCCTGTTTTCCCTCCATTTTATGAAGATCCTGCATTAAAAGAGAAAAGCTCTTTAGAACTTTCCGTCGCCCCATCCGGCATTTACTTCATTATGAAAAGAGACGCTCGCAACGGTTCCCTCCTCCTATCCAGGTCACCTACCATTAATGAATCCGGTATTGATGTATTGGGCTGGACTAACAAAGAGGCCGTCTTCGAATGGACCGATCGAATCTGTTTGGAGCCCAATTGGGATAAGAGTGCAGTACAAGCACGTACCCAGGAAAACTGGCGAGCCATGGTTTTTTCCTCTCGTCAAGCCGCCAAAAGCTATATGAAAAAAGATACCATCGGAGCGGTATTATGGGACAAGGACCTTTACGACCAACGGTTCAGTCCATCGATTTTTCGGCTCATTTTCGCAGACCGGGGCACCTCGGATCTTTTTGAAGTCCTCGTACCACGTAAAAGTGAAGAAGGCCTGGGTTACTTTGCCCATGGATATACGCCCAAGAAATTTGATGGTGTGACCGCTCCCATTTTCAAAAAGACCATCCTCGTAGCAGAGGAAGAACTCGCCTATCTCACCGATCAATATGAACGCATCTATCAAGCTTTATTGACCACCAAGAAGCACAAGCAAGCCATTACAGCATTAAAAAAAATACTATCTAGTTTATTTTCTTCGGTTCCCTGCGAATGGCCCAACCCATTATCTAAGTTACTGGATGGTAAGGATTTCAGCGAAGAAGACATGGACGATCTACTGGATTGTCTAGATTTCAAATTGGAAGAAATGAAAGCTTATGCCGATGATCAAAACAATCGGTTCCGGATGTACAAACGGGGTTTTTATTGGTTACCGGTAGAATTGTTGCCATAGGAATCCCTAACTTCACCTTTCATCACCCAAATTATGACGTTTTATACCAACATTGCTTTTTTTGCAACGGCCCAAGGGCTTTTTTTGGGCCTGGTTTTATGTTGTCTTCAAAGAGGCAATCGGTTGGCAAACGTCTTATTAGGCTTATTAATCATTGTTTTTTCGTTGTGGATGGCAGAATTTGCCGCTTACTTCACGGATGCATTTTTTCAAGTTCCTCACCTGTTATTCAGTACTGTAGGTTTACCATTATTATTCGGCCCAATACTATTTTTCTACGGACGTGCCCTCCGAAAAAAACCTTTATTTACCAATCGCTGGGACTGGCTGCATTTTTTGCCGTTTCTTCTCCACACCATATACTATTTGCCATTTTTCTTACAAAGTGCAGCGACCAAAACCGATGTCTTCCGCCAACTAATCAATGTAGATAACCCGCCGGAATTTTCCACCTATTTTTACATCAATGAAAGCAGCAAGTTTTTGCATTTACTAATCTATCTTCTCCTCACTCAACGAAAAGGACTACACGCTACGCATCACACCTGGATCAATACGCTGGTCCTCGGACTATCTTTATTTGCCGTATTCGATCTATCCCATTTATTGGGCCTCTTTTTATTTCAATACGATTATCTCTTTATCATTGCCAAAGGGATGCTCTTCTCCGGTGCCCTCGTCGTGTACTATATTGGATATGCCACCTTGCGGCAACCTACTATTATTGACGGAGTGCCAGTCGTTTCAACAGCAAACTCCAGGTATCAAAAGTCCTCTCTTAACGAAGAGAAAGCCCAGAAATACCTGAAGCAACTGTTAACTAAGACCGAAAAGGAAAAATACTACCTCAACAGTGATTTAAAACTAAAAGACCTTGCCGCCGCCATTGATATTTCCACCCATCATCTATCCCAGATTCTAAACGAATACCTCCACAAATCTTTCTTCGATTTCATTAATGAATACCGCGTTAAAGCAGCACAAGACATGCTGCGAAACCCCGATTTAGATCATTATACCATCTTGAGCATTGCCTTTGATGCTGGTTTTAAAAGCAAAGCTTCTTTTAATGCAGCATTCAAGAAATATACCGGGCAGACACCTTCTGGTTATCGAACTATTAACAGATCCTTGGGACCATCATAGGATCAAAGCATCAAGGTGACCGTCGAGGTCACCGCAGTATCACAGAAACATCAAGTTTTTCAGTTTAAATCCGTCAAATCCAATCGGCTCAGTCGCCAAAGTCCTCCATTATCACGTCCTTGCCTACCTATTAAATCAAACTTATGAATAACGTTGCCTACCGGTACCGCCTTTCGATATGGCTACTGATCAATCTGGTTTGGGTATCTCATTTACACGCCCAGGAGTCTGATCTACTCCAAGGCCAGGTCTCCCTACTATCACTAGATCAAGAACTCCATGCTCGCAGCCAACTCGGTGGCCTTACAGTAGACCGGCTCGGCTATATCTACGTCGCCAATTTTCACGATGCTGTTTGGAAAGTTTCGCCGAAAGGAGAAGTTAAACTTTTGACGGATGGACTATACGGTGCTTCAGGTAATGCCATCGATGCTAAAGGTAACCTATATCAAGCCAATTTTTTTGCCCACTCTATTGTAAAGATAGATCGGTTCGGAAATATCTCGAACTTTCTGGAACAAGGCCTTGACGGACCGGTCGGACTCATTTTTGATGTACACAAGAACTTATACGTCTGCAATTTCAATCAAAACAATATATTGAAAATAAGCCCGGAAAAACACATCAGCATCTTTGCTGAGGGGCCGCATTTCAATGGTCCAAATGGCATTACCATTGACAAAGAAGGATGCTTATACGTTGTCAATTTCAACGATAATCAGATTATCAAACTATCTCCAGAAGGTGAACCTTCAGTATTTGCCGATGTCCCAGGCACCGACGGGAATGCCCACATTACCTTTTACAATGACCGCTTATTTGTTACCAAAATCAAGTCTAATCAAGTTTTTCAGTTGAATAAAACAGGCAGTGTCAAACTTTTAGCGGGAACGGGGCAAACCGGGCTTACCGAAGGTAATGCCCTGGAAGTCCTCTTCTCTGCTCCTAATGGCATTGGCGTTGATACGCAAACAGGTGACTTATATGTCAACAATGTCAATGGTCAATGGACCAGTCAGCAACCCTCCACTATTGAGATCAGTAAAATCGAGCTGCAAACTCTACCCCGTATGCTTAGTCATTATCTGGATCAACAAGATACTGAACAAGCCAAAAAGCTCTTTAAGACGTATCTGGAAGACCCCTTTCACGCCGGAGAAGACGTCGGTCCTGCCATCGGTTCATTGGGATGGCAATACATGGCCAAAAGGAATGTTACGGGCGCCTTGACTTTGTTTCATCTCTTGGAAAGTGCCTATCCGGATCGCTGGCAATCGTTTTTCTTTCTCGGAGATGTCTATAAAATTATCGGTCAGCTGGACCGCGCAAAATCGTACTATCAGCAGGCATTGAAGATTCAACCGCAAAACCAGATATTGGTAGAGAGATTAAAGGCGCTTGAATAACACTCCAATGTATAGATCAAATGGAAGTTGTTCTGAAAAGAGCCCCCTCCCCTGCCATACAAGTGCATAATATTGTAACCATTCTCTTTCCTTCAATCGACGAACAAATCACAACATCAATCGAAATTATTTGAAAAAGCAACATTAATTCCTCAAATTAATGTTGCTTTAAACAATACCGTCGACATGCACGAAAAGCTAAGAAAAAAAGCAGTTAAAAAAGTAGAAGCCAAAAAAGCATGGTTTGTCGTAGCTTCTATTTTTGGTTCTATAGCCCTTATCCTATTTGTGATCAGCTTGAATTTTAGCGGCATGGTCTTCTTTTGGATCAACTTTCCAAGCTTAATTCTCGCTTTGATTCTGGGAATCATGTACATGGCCATTTTTGGAGCACCATTCACCGGCATGACAGCAGAGGAATGGGAAGAGTCCGAAATTCAAAAGGAAATGGCACGTCTCTATCGTAAACAGGGTATGGGACTACCAAGTCCGGAAGATTTGAGCGAAGAGGACGAGTTGGAGTTAAAAGAACTGGCACGCCTCAAACAAAAATGGGACTACCGCGAAGAAGACTTCGTTTAAAATTAAGAAGCTGCTATTGGGCTAACGCCTCTTCGATTGCTTTCAGTTCATCCGCCGAAAAGTCGGTCCGCTTCAGCGTTCTCACATTCTCTTCCAATTGCTCTGGCGAACTGGCACCAATTAAAATGGAAGTGACTCTTGGATCTTTCAACAACCAGGCAATGGCCATTTGAGAAAGTTTTTGCCCGCGTTCTTCAGCTATTTTATGTAGCGCTCTGATTCTAGGCAAGTTCTCTTCTACTTGCTCACGCTGTAAATAAGTCATTTTCTTACCTGCTCGCGATTGCGCTGGGATACCGTCAATGTAGCGATTCGTCAACATTCCTTGTTCCAATGGAGAAAAAGCAATAAGTCCAACCCCGTTTTTCTCTAGAGTGTCCAGTAAGCTCTCTTCCACCCAACGATCGAACATAGAGTATCGAGCTTGATGGATGAGACAAGGCGTCCCCAAATCGTTCAAAATATCAACGGCCTCCTGAGCCAGATCAGCGGGATAATTAGAGATCCCCACGTAAAGTGCTCGCCCCGAACGGACAATGAAATCCAGGGCGCCCATGGTCTCTTCCAATGGTGTCTCAGGGTCTGGGCGATGATGATAGAATAAGTCTACATAATCCAGCCCCATACGTTTCAAACTTTGATCCAGACTGGCCACCAGATATTTCCGCGATCCAAAATTACCGTAAGGCCCTGGCCACATGTCATAACCTGCCTTTGATGAAATGAATAACTCATCGCGATAAGGCAAAAAATCGCGTTGTAAAATCCGACTGAAGTTCTCTTCTGCAGATCCGAATGGGGGTCCGTAGTTATTTGCCAAATCAAAATGGGTGATCCCCAGGTCAAAGGCTTTTTTTAATATATTCCTGCCATTTTCAATGGGGTCGATGTGCCCGAAGTTATGCCATAATCCGATCGAAATGGCAGGTAGTAAAATACCGCTCTTACCGCATCGCAAAAAGAGCATATCCTCGTATCGTGTATCCGCAGCCTGATAGGCTATCGGATCGGTCTTGTCAAAAATCTTCATGTGGATGTATTAAAAAACAAACTAGAAATAGCGCCCAATCATATCGTGCTCTACGATGGCCCGTTTCAGTGCTAGAAAGTCGACCTCGCCTTGATGCTCCCAGACAATCTTTCCACCTGGTTCGACCAGTACCGTATAGGGCAAGGCTCCATTCCAATTCCCCCCCATGGCTTCGATCAAGGCATATTTATCTTCCTTGGAAAACAAGTAATTTTTCACCGCCGACTCTTTCTCCTTTAAGAATTTTAAAGCCTTGTCCATGTGTTCCGGTTTATCGGCAGAAAGGGAAACAAATTCGAAATCTCGCTGTCCATACATGCGTTGCAACACAATGAACTCGGGATATTCGATGATGCAAGGTCCGCACCAGGTTGCCCAAACATTGACCAATCTCAATTTTTGAGAATCTTCATTTTTCAGAAGTCCTTGGATACCCGCTTCATCTATCTTTTCCAAAGTAACCTCTTTTTCTTTCCACTCCTTATTGATCTTGTCTTTGTAGGCTAATTTCCACCCCCATTTCGTACTACATCCGAAAGTTTTTGTGACGGGTTCCGCAACCGGTTTCCCCGCAAGAACGGCATCGATGGCCGCCCGCAGATCCTCTGCATTGGCGGTTCCAGGTTTTTCCACTTTATCGAGCCGGCCAATGTATTGCAGCTTACGGTCGGTATCAAAAACGTAAGCGTGTGGTGTAGCCGCCGGACCATATTGTAGGGAAACGGCCTGATCGTCTCCGTCATACAGGTAGGGAAAATTGAAACCCTTATGTTTGGCCCTAGTATCCATGTCAGCGTAGTCATCATTCAGATCCGTGTAGCCCAATTCTTCATACAATAAGCCCAGTGGACTATTAGGTGAAATGGCAACGAGGGCAACTCCTTTTGGCTTATAATCAGCTGCCAGTTGAATGATACGATCCTCATATGCCTGAGCAGTCGGACAATGATTGCAAGTAAAGATGACCACCAAGGCCTGGGCATCTTTAAAATCATCCAGAGAATAGTATTTGCCATCTGAACCGGGAAGTCTGAAATCCGGAGCATCCGCACCAATGGCCAAAGGTTCTACAGTCTGCTCGGGTACTGGTTGTGGATTGGCAACAAAAACAGCAGAAGCTTCTTCCACAGCGTTTGTTGCTTTCTCTTCAGCAGTCTGATCTGAAGACTGACAGGCCCCTAGTACCAATAGAATCAGGCAGTACATCAGGAAATGGACATTCGGGTGGTTTTTCATTTTTTGGAACTTTTAATTTGTGCACTTAAAGTTAGCGAATCCTGGCCAATTCATTCAATATTATCGTGCTCAAACCCGATCCAATTGGAAACAAACTTCAAATTCGGTCCATGCCATAATGGCAATGCCCTCCTTTTGCGCTGGAACAAAAACCAGTGCCTCTAATTTGCTCAAACACTCCAGGGTCATCTGTATGTGCGGAGAACACAATACAACAATTTTTTTCACCCGCCCGTTTTGATCGACCAGGATTTTGGTCAAAACACTACCTTCCAAACCTGCTCTTCTACAAGAAACCGGGTATTCAATACCATTCCTGATTTCTCTTTCATTTAATGCTTGGGGGGCCGTAAAAGAGACCAAATTGCTCCCCGTGATATTGCTTGGAAAGAGCATAGTGAAGGGCAAGAACAAAAGTATGAAATAGATCTTCAGGCCTCGTATGATTTTGGGTTCCATGATCGGTAATTTTAATACAATTCATTTTTGTGATTACCGATACAAAGAAAGCACCTGCCTTCCTCAGATATTATCAGGAATGACCCAAAAGCCGTGACTTTTAAGATAAAAGTAAAGTGCTCTGCTCCAAAATGTAAGATTTGAAGCAAAAACTATCAGAAATGAAATAACAGCTTAATTGCGTACCTCCTCAATGGGAACGCGTTCACCATCTCTATAAGAAACGATCCAGGCGTCACTCAACCCCACGCTCTTTAAATGCTCTTGAAGGCGCTTGGCATCATCATAATTCCTGAAACGACCCAGTGCTATTTTTTGTAATTCATCTCGTTCCTCCAAACTCATTTGGTCGGTCGTTTCCAAAGATTTATCAATCCGGCGACCTTCATAAGCTCCAATCTGGACACGGAACCAGACACCATAATCGTCTGATGTCTCTTGAAGCTGTTCGGTCACCTCTTGCAATTTTGATTGTGCAGCTGTGAGATCCCTTCCGACTTGGTTTTTCTCGTTGAGGAGTTGATTGATCCGCTGGTCCTTTTCCGCTAATTGTTGATTGAGGTTGTCTACCTGTCCTCTGGCTTGGGCGAGATCTCGTCTCATTGCCGCACTTTCATCGGAAAGGCCGGAAGTAGATTTACAGGAAACGGCAACCGCAGCTACCGCCAGTATTAAGAGGAAATGCTTTCTCATGCTGTGAGGTTTAGTTAGACCATAAAATTAAGGACTTATTACAACATATAAAAACGGGTAAGGGGTAGCCATTGGAGGCGGTTACGCTATTAGCTCTTGCTTCCTCCTTTGAATTCCTTGGGAGTAAACCCAAATTCTTCTTGAAAACATTTAGAGAAATAGGATGGACTGGAAAAACCTACGTCATAGGAGATTTCCGCAATTGTTCCGGCATTTTTTTCGATGAGTTGTTTCGCTTTTTCAAGGCGATAAGAACGAATGAATTGATTGGGAGATCGATTGACAAGTGCCTGCATTTTCCGGTTGAGTTGAGAGCGACTGAGGCCCAGCTCCCGGCCAAATTGATCGACGCCAAACTGGCTGTCATCAATATATTTCTCAATGGTTTCTATAATGTTGTTCAAGAAGACCTCTTCCTGAGGTGTTACTGCTACCTCCTTCGGTTGAAAAACCACTTTGTCGGCAAATCGCTTTTGTAATTGAAGTCGGGAAGCAATTAGATTAGAAACTCTCAAACCCAGTTCATTAGCATTGAAAGGTTTGACGAGATAATCATCCGCATGCAGGCTAAGGCCTTTCAACTTTTCATCAATCCCTGCTTTTGCCGTGAGGAGGATAACCGGAATGTGTGTGGTGCGGAGGTCCGCCTTCAATTTTTTACAAAGATCATAGCCACTCACTCTGGGCATCATGACGTCTGATATGATTAGATCGGGTAGTTTTTCGAGGGCGAGTTGCCAACCGTCCTCACCATCTTTTGCTTCCAATATCTTGAATTCTGAAGAGAGGTGCATTCCAATATATTCTCTCATTTCCCGGTTGTCGTCAACAACGAGAACCAATTTTCCCTGAACATCTTCGGTATCGACCGAGGTTGGCGAGATTTTCAACTCGGGCTCCAGCGACAAATCCGGTTGCGCCGTTAAGTTTTGTTGCGCCACCACGATTTGTTCGTCTTTGAGATGTTCCTTACCAAATGGAAAGTGGACGGTAAAGGTACTTCCTTTGCCCTTTCGACTGTCAACTTGGATCGTACCGGAATGGAGCTCAACCAGGTCTTTCGTCAGTGCCAAACCAATACCGGTACCTTCGAATGCCCGGGTATCGGAATTGTCAGCCTGATAAAATCGGTCGAAGATGTGGGGAAGTTGATCAGGATGAATCCCGATTCCGGTATCTTTCACTTCAATTACAGCCCGTTCTTCCTTTTTCGAAATCTTTGTTACCACCAATCCTCCTTCCGGGGTGAATTTCAGGGCGTTTGACAAAAGATTAATCAGGATGCGTTCCAACTTGTCACGATCGAAATACAGAAAAACTTCCTCGGAAGGAGCCTGGAATTTCAGGTCTATACCTCTTTGTTCTGCAAAGGATTCAAAAGACATGACCAAACCTCGACAAAATGGTATCAAATCGTACTGAGCTGCTTTCAATTCGAGCTTGCCATCCTCAATTTTGGAAAGGTCCAACAGTTGATTGATGAGCTTCAGCAAGCGCTTTGCATTGTTGTGTATCATTTGCAGTCGCTTTCCTATTACTCCACTCTGTTGATTATTCAGAAGATCTTCAATGGGCCCAAGAATTAAGGTAAGTGGTGTTCTGAGTTCGTGAGAAATATTGGCAAAAAATCGACTTTTCACCTGATTCAATTCCTTCAATTCATCGGCTTGCTCCCGAATCAGCTTCGTTCTTTTTGCAACCAATTTTTCCAATCGCGCATTTTCAATTCTAAGGGCACGGGAACGCCAAAAGATCAAGCCGAGGACCAGGGTCACACCACCAAGAACATATAAAAAGTAGGCCCATAAGGTCCGGTACCAAGGAGGTTGTATGACAAAAGCAAAAGAAGCGGGGTTGCTAACCGCTCCAAATCCATCTTTGGCTTTTAACTCAAACACGTAATTCCCCTCGCGCAGATTGGTATACTCTTTACGCACTCCCTCCGACCAGTTCGACCAGTCATCATCAAACCCGACCAAACGATATTGATACAGTCTTAAGTCTTCTTCCTGATAGAGCGGCGAAGAGAATTCAAATACGAGGTCATTGCTACGGAAAGGAATCATCAGTTTTTCGACAGACTTTAATTGGTGATGCCGAATGAGGGAGTCTGAAGAATAAATATTGGCAATGTAAGCTGAAAATGGAGATTTTTGATTTTTTTCACGGTTCAATCGATACTGAATAATTCCATCCATTCCACTGTACCAAACCGACTCATTATCTCCATAAAATACCTCATTGCTGTAAATGTCTTTATACAAATCTATCTTTCGACTGAGTGGATATTTTTTTACTTGAAACCGACCGGTCAAGTCTTTTTCTGCTTTCAGCAACATTTTTTCATCCCCTATATACCAATCCAACCACAGCGGTGCATTTTTCGTCTCATGATTCTTGGGTAGTACCTGTCCGGCCTCAATTGAAAAAAGGGTTTTGAAATCAGTTGCCTGCTTAAACACACTGTCTTGCAGGTCGAATTGATACAATTCATCATCTTCCGATCGAACGTAGAGAGCTCCTCCAATCTGGTAAATATTGGGTTCGCCTACCGGCAACCCTTGCTCTGGTCCGAAGTGATTTATGGATCCTTGTGAAAAATCCAATTGAAAAGGTTCACTAACGGGAAAGGTGATCCGGAACAACCCGCTGGAACGGGATTTTAGCCAAAAAACTCCTGGTGCAGTCTCAACCAGATCTTTGATTGCTCCGGGAATGCCATTGAAGCGGCCTTGTTCTTCCCATCGTCCACCCTGATGGCGAATCTGGGCCATGCCATCGTCCATCACAAAAAACAGGCTGGAAGAATCATATTTGGAAATGGTAAGGCCCGAAACGATGTTATCATAGTCGAATATCTTCGCTTTCTTTTGATTGTGATATTCGTAAAGACCATGTGTTTTCCCAACCAGCAACCGGTCTTTCCAACTTTGCAAATCCCATACATAACTCGTCACAGAAGATTGGTTTTCAAATCGGAGTGGTCCGGGTCCATTCATTAGTTTGGCAACGCCACTACTCGTGCCGGCGTATAGTTCGCCATTGTGGCGCGTAATACTTTGAACCGAACCAGCTAGACCGTGTCCTTCATCGTAAATGGCAAATGGTGAATGAATTTCAATCCTTGCCAAGCCTTCTTGTAAACCCGCCCAAAGTGCTCCATCCCGGTCTGCAAACACATGGAGCACACTGCTCGTGCTCAATCCACTTTGCGCATCGAAGGTCGTTATCAATTTTCCATTCCCGTCGATGATCAAAATACCCCCCGACCGAGTACCGGCAAATGCCAATTGGTTGTTCGGCAAAAAGGTTGCGGCATCCAAGTAATCTCTTTCGATCAAAGCATCGGCCTCCGTCCTAAAAGGTTCTATATGGCCACGATCGTACAGTAGTAATTTTCGCGACCTGGTGGAAAGCAATATCTTTCCCTTAAATGGGAGCATTGCATAAATTCGTTCTCCCTTCAGTTGATGGCCTCCTGGCGCTAATTCAAATTCATCTTGCTCATTGAGTTGCATCAGACCAAGGTCCAGATTGCAAGCAAAAATTTGATCTCCAACTTCGAAGACGCGATGTACAACCGGCTTAAATCGCCAGACTTTAAGTTGTTCTCCGCGCCATCTAAAAAGTCTGTGGTAGGCTTGAAAGTAGACTTCACCTTCTCTAGCAATTGTCGCACGAACTCTCCCAAATCCGCGATCACCAGGTTCAATCTTGGATAGCCAAGACTCGTATTCGGGTACGCCAATAGCATTGCGACGAACCACGCCAAATTCATTATTCCCACCGATATAAATGAGGCTATCCGGTCCCGTATCGAGCGAGCGAACGTGTCCGCGATTGGGTAAGATCAGTAGTCGCCAGTACTCTCCGTCATAAATTAGGACTCCTTTCCCGTTTCCAAAATACATGGTCCCGTCAGGTGCCTGCGTAATGGCCCAATTTTGGCGATGGGAACCATATTCCTGCGGCAGATAATTCCGAATTGGGGGAAGCCCCATTTCCTGCTGGCCAAAGGAGCAAAGACTTGAAAGAAGTAATGTTATGAATAACAAGTGCTTCATAGGAAATCAAAGGTAGAAGTCTAAAATAAACATTTATATTGGTCTTGTTCAGAAATAAGAAATGATGATATGAAATTTAGTTTTTTGTGCTGATCCCCGCCTGACCGATCAGTCGGGCAGGAAGGAACGCCCGCATCCTAATAGCCGGAGCTATTAAGGCGAGTACGTGACAAAGAGCAGTGCAAAAAGATATTTTCATATCGCAGATTGTTATTTTTGAACAAGACTATTGTAAGGAAGTTTGTATAAATTTTTATCATGGAACCAGTAAAAAGAACTTTTCCACGGTGGATCTGGCTGGTTTACCTATTGATATTCTCACTATCGGTGCCCTGGTACTGGACAGAAGATGCGGGCATGCAATTACTGCTCGGTCTACCTCTGTGGGTATGTTCGTCGATCGGTGCTATTCTACTCTGCGCCTGCTTTTCGTTTTGGATTATCAATAAGTATTGGCAAGAGTGAATGTAAGTATCCCAGTTAAGGTATATTAAAATGCAAAACGAAAATATCATTCTCCTAAGTATTGGTTTATACCTGATACTGCTAATTTTCCTTGGGCTTTATGCAAGTAAGAAAAGAGCTTCTAATTCTCTAAAGGATTTTTATCTCGCCGGCAGTGGTTTGGGGTCTTTTATCCTCGTTCTCACACTATATGCCACCCAGTACAGCGGCAATACCCTGCTGGGGGTTTCGGGAGAAGTAGTGAGAAGAGGAATGAGCATGATTCTCATTCTGGGTTACATGACGGCCATCATCGTATTCTATCTCACTTTTGCCCCGGCACTCTATCAAATTTCCCGATTGCATGCTTTTATTACCCCCGGCGATTGGTTTGATTTTCGATTTAAAATGCCGGCCTTGTCTTTGTTGGCTAACGTCACTTTGTTGGTTGCCTGCATCAATTTTCTCCTTTCTCAATTGATGGCCATGGGGCACATAGCAAATGGCATCACCGGTGGTCAGATACCCTATTGGGTAGGAGTAGTATTCCTAGCAACAATTGTTATTGTTTACGAGACACTGGGGGGACTCAGAGCCGTGGCCTGGACCGACGTATTTCAAGGATTGATGTTACTAATCGGTTTAGTAGGTTTGTTCTTGATCGTGATTCCAACACCGGCGGCGATCGGTGAAATCTCTAATTGGTTAATGGACCACGCACCCGATAAGATTGCCGTTCCGCCGCCCAGTTTTCAGCTTTACTGGATCAGCACGGTATTGATGGTAGGACTTGGAGCTGCCGTTTACCCACAAGCCATTCAAAGAATTTATGCCGCCAAGAGTGTGCAAGTTTTGAAAAGATCATTGAGCATTATGGTTTTCATGCCATTGTTTACCATTTTGATCTTATTTCTGCTGGGTATTGTCAGCATTCCTCATTTTGCTGATACCGATGGCATTGCCGCTGATGCCGTTTTACCGCAAATGCTGCAGATTTGGGCTGAAAAGTCCATGCTCTCGTTCGTACTGATGGTTTTGGTCATCGTTGGCATGTTGGCTGCCATCATGTCTACTGCAGACTCCGTCCTGCTTTCCATCTCTTCGATCATTGCCAAAGATATTCTGGGTAAAACCACTATGCGGGACCATCCCGAAGAACAACTGACCAAAGCCGGAAAAATAGTCTCCTGGATCGTTATGTTGCTCGTAGTTGTAGTTGCACTTCAGCCCCGGATTACGCTTTGGGGACTTATTGAACTAAAAATGCAGATTTTGATTCAAGTTGCTCCTTTGTTTTTATTGGGAGTTCATTTTCCTAAAGTGACGGCCAAAGCGATGTTTATAGGGCTGATCGCAGGATTGTTGTTTTCAACAATCACCTTTTCCATCGGTGCTAAAACGATCTTTAACGTTCAAGCCGGCCTGCTCGCCCTAATTCTGAACCTTAGTCTTTGCCTTGTTCTTTCCTCCTTAAAAAGACTAAATTTGCGCAAAATTAAAGAACAATGAAGATCTATACTAAAAAAGGAGATCAAGGTGAAACGGGCCTCTTCGGTGGAAAAAGGCTTCCGAAGCACCACATCCGAATCGAATCCTATGGTTCCGTAGACGAGTTAAACTCATTTATTGGCCTTCTTGCTGACAATACCCAAAACCAAGAAACAAAATCTACATTGAAATCCATTCAAAACACCTTGTTTGTCATTGGGGCCCACCTCGCAAGTGATCCGGATAAAGATCTGAAGTTACCGGACTTTGACGAGCATGCTGTCGAAAAACTGGAACAAGCTATCGATGAAATGGACAGTCAATTACCTCCACTTAAGAATTTCATCTTACCGGGTGGGCATCCTGTAGTCTCTTATTGTCATATTGCGCGCTGTGTTTGTCGCCGTGCCGAACGGAATATGGTGGCCTTAAATGAAGTAGAATCGGTAGATGTCTCTCTCTTGACTTTTATGAACCGATTGTCGGACTATTTATTTGTGTTGGCCAGATATTTGGGAAAGCAACTTGGTGTGGCAGACGTCGTTTGGAACAGCTAGTGAATGTTGCCTCCGACCGGTAACCCGCTGGGTACTTCTTCCGGCTCGGTTTTGTCAAAGCTTTCATCATTGAGTGTATTAAGAAAGGAGATGATTGGTCTCATTTCTTTCACACTTAGCCTGATTTCTTTCACCAAAGGATCGAGCTGATCCCTTGTAAGATCAGGATTGATGCGTACACCGGCAGCTATATCCTCATAGAATTCAAGTACGCGATCCAGGGAAGTAAGACTTCCATTGTGCATATAGGGAAATGTAAATCTGAGATTGCGCAAGCTGGGTGTACGAAAGGCATAGAGGCTATCTACTCCCTTGTCAATATAGGGGAGCTTGGAGTTATTGTGAACTCCGAGGACGTGTTCTTTATAATCGGAGAACATCGGGCCATTATGGCAATTTCCACACCCCGACCGCTTAAATTGTTCAAAGCCTTCCTTTTCCGAAAGTGAAATCGCCGTTTCATCCCCTTTCATATATTGGTCAAAACGGGAATTGTTGGTCAGTAAGGTGCGTTCGAAAGCCGCAATAGCCTTTCCAAGGTTCTCGCTGGAAATGGACTCGGAGCCGCCAAACACCTGTTGAAATCGTTGGACATATTCCGGTATACTTCGCAAACGCTCGATAATCTCGGGGAGGATAGCATCTTCCGCGAAATGTTGGCCGCGCATCTCCTCCAGTGACTTTAGAGGTTCCAATGCCTGCTTTTCAAGACTTTTCGTCCGTAAATCCCAAAACATGGGAGCTTGTTCGGGATCGTATCGATTATGAATTGAAATCCCGTTAAACGCCGTATTGAGTATGGTTTGAGAATTGCGTTTGGTAAATGGAATGTCATTGGGTTGTTTAAAGCTACGCCGCACGCCAAATCCATGGCCGTTCACTCCTATCGAAATGTCGAGGCTTTCGGCATATCCATTGGTAGGATGATGACAGGTCGCACATGCCACATCCCGATCTCCGGAAAGGATGGGGTCAAAGAACAAGAGTCGGCCCAATTCAATTTTCGCCGGAGAAGGCGGATTGTTAGCGGGATGCTTTACTTCCTCAGGTAAGGCTGAAAATCGAGATAATTTTCTAATCAATATTGCTCGCTTTTCAGTGGGACTCAATGGCATTTCTCTCGATTCATGTTTACATCCGACAGAAAGCATTAATGTCAAAAACACAACAGTGCAAAAAATCCATTGTTTATCCCTTATTTTTCCTCTTCCATTTTTCATGATGACACCTGTTGATAAAATTTGAATTGAAGGTTTTGCACCTAACTAAAGCGATATCGGAATGCCCAAAGGACTCCTAACTGAGGTACCCAACTCAGCCAGATCAGGATACCATACGCTTCCGGGCCTCGCCAATTGAAACCGACTGACCCAATAAAGCTGTAGAGTCGTAGCAAGACTGCCGAAAGCGTTAGAGCATAACTCAGCGTCATGAGCCATTGGTGCGCCGCAACGTCTCCATTTCTGATATGTATAAACGCCCGGTAGGTGTAAAACCACCAGATAGTGGCCAATAAGCTAAAACAAATCTGGGCATTCTGGCCTCCATTGGCAAATAATCCAATGACAAATCCTCCAGGAGCTCCCAGAAAAATAATCATCCCGATGTATGTCTTGCCGATTAGCCGATGTATTGTAGGGTAATCGAGCCGAATTTTCCGGCTAAATTGAATCAATCCGGTAAAAAGGATGAGCGGTCCCGTAAAAACATGCAGGTAGAAAGCAGGCAGGTACCAAAGAGAACGAAGTGCTGTTGTCTTGGTGAGCAAAAAACCCGTTTCGGTATTCAATTGATAAATCGGCCAGGTATTGACAACAATGAAAATGCCGGTTAATAAGACGATCCCTGCGCCGAAATAGGAAAGAATGCTAACCGGCTGCTGCATAGGGGACGGTGTCTCTACTAATGAATAAGCTTGGATTTTCCCTCATCCGCTCTTGATAACTTCTAATGAATTCTACATTTTTTTTATCTCTCTCACTCATCATATCATCAACATTATCGAATTTGGCTCGATACCATTGTTTACCAGAAAAATAGTCCTGCCATCTCTTGCTTTTGAATTGATATCCGTATTCGGCAAAAATCTCGTTGCGCATAACGTCCAGATCATTAATGGATAAATGGCGACTAAGGACAATTTGTCCACCAGTATCCTCATCGTAGAACCCCTCCAGCAATCGATAGCAATCTTGAAAATAACGCTCCTCTAAATCTATGTATTTTGTGAAGGGAAACTGACGGTCATTGGTCAGAATGCGGTATCGCCCATCCTCCGTAACCTCATAGTATCGATAAGTAGTCATACTGAAATATTTAGGATGTCCGGTCAGATACTGGTCTCCCCAAAATTCCATCAAATCAGGTCGAACAAAGCGCATGCCTCCATGGGAACAGTAGTAGGGTTCGCTGTAAGTAAATTCCGTCACATTCATTTGTTCGACGGGTTCCAGATTTTCATCAACGGTAATTACCTTCTCGTCGTAGAAACCATCCGTTCTCACATCAATGCCTTCCGATTGAAAACGGCTAAACAAGACTTTCAGCTTTCCGCCAAGGTTCTTAACCAGTTCAATGCCACCTCCTACTGAAAGTGTACCGTGTTCATTGGAGTTCACATTGTCCAGAAAGTCTCCGTCTGAATGAGTCCAGATCCCTAAATGTCGAATGTAAGGTGGATAGATGACCGTGCCGTGTTGTTCACTCCAACTTCCCGTCATATCTTTTAGCAAAATGATATTGCGCTTCTTCTCCTCTACGACAAAGCTAAGATTGCTGTAAAGACTACTATTCAATGGACTTGTAAACAGTTTTTTATCGATATGCGATACCGGGTCTAAATGAACTTGCCATTCGCTATCAATCCAGCCATATTGTTCTCCTTGCCGAACTTGGAAAATCACTTCGGGATCTTGTGGATAGGGGAATAGTCCATCATACTGTACCGGTAAGAGTTGATTACCCGCCAAATCGTAGTATCCGAATTGACCGTCTTTCTCCACTTGTATCCCAAAACCGAGGTTGGGCTCGGGATTATATATTTCATCAAAGGCAAGTGGAATAATCTCCTGTCCATGTTGATTTACAAGTCCCATCTTAAAGTGGCCGTGATTTCTCTCTTCCTTTTCGAGGGCGGCATTGACATCTCCATTAGCGACGTAATAGATAAAATTTCCGTCATGTTTTAAAAAATAGATGAATGCGTCATACTTTTCCTCAAGGGTTCGAGCAAAATACTTGGCGCTGTCTAACAAGGTAATCGGAGCCTCATCGGGGGATGTTTCGGATTCCTTCATCAATCCAATGAGTCGGGCCGCAATTCTTCCCAGGTCTCGGTTTTTAAGTCGAGTAACTGCAAATGTTCCATCCGAAACCTCCTGAATAAACAGCAACCAGGTGCCTGCTTCATCAATATCTTCCCGTTCCCGCCCCTTCACCAAAAAGGGAATGGGTAAGACGTACCCTCCTTCAACACCGCCGACCTCTGCATTTTCCTTATTAAAGGAAAACTCTAAGGATTGAGCGGCGGGACTATCTTCCCATAAAAATGTTGGCAAATGAGATGGATTCTGAAAAAATGAACTCAATCTCGCCTCCGTTGGATCATCGTTCAACGCGTCTATTAGTTCGTTTGCAAATGCCTGAGCTACCGCCCGAACATCTCCTTCCTTTCCTTGGTCCGATTTCGAAGACTGGCAGGCCAATACAAAAAAGCAGAGCAGGTAGCTTATGATTTTGGGAAATATGGTATTCATCTTCTTAAAATTGTAGTATTTGTCAAGTCCCAGTCTCATTCAACCGGTAAAACCGAATGGCATTGTCGTGAAAGAGTTTTTTCTTCTCGGACTCCGTCAAATCCTCTACCACTTTGAAGTAGACATCGTAATAATACTCAAATGGAACCAAAACTCGATCGGGTGGGAAATTAGAGGCAAACATACATCGATCAATGCCAAAAGTATCGATGGCGAATCGAATATGTGGACCAATCATATCGACCATTTTAGCAATGGAGGGGGGCCAATTCGGAACCTTGAAATTCCAGCCGACAATAGGCATCAACAAGCCGCTCAGCTTGATCATTACGTGCGGCGAATTCGCCAGGCGGGTCATCCCCTCATACCACTCCTCCTTAATCTTGGTTCGTTCGTTTTCCGTCTGACCCACCCCACAAAAGGGGCCCATCAAGCCGACTGGCGAGGCAAAGTGATCCAGTACAACCGGCGTATCCGGAATGGCCTCCACCAGATCGCAAAAATCTTGCAATTGATTGGAATAGAGAAAGGCATCGTAAGATAGATTCCGAGATCCGACTACCGCATAGCCTTTTCGAAAATCATCCGTTTTCATGCGATCCAGAGAATCTGAAAAACGCATCACTTTTTTGGAAGGATGGGCTGCCAACATATCTCGCACTCCCTTAAACCGCGAACTCGCCGCTAAATGAGCATCCAATACCTTTTCCAGATTCAATAAGTCATCCAATCGAGCTTCACCGATGATAGCCAAAGGCCCGTTCTCCAACCCAGCCAACCATTTTGTCTCGTCTGCGTAGTCCAATGGTTTCTTGGCCTGCCAGTCAGCCTGGACATGAACAAATCCTTTGACTTTGTATTTTCCCGTTTCAGAAAAATAGGTCGCTGGTAAATAGGGGCGCATATAGTGTTCGCCGTCTCCCACAAATTCAATAACCGATTTGGGAGATAGAGTTTTCAAAAGTTGTTCGGCCAGCCAGGGCCAACCACCAAAGAGCTTAACGATGGGACTTACTGTCCTGGGAGTGGTCCATGGATTCCATAAGTGAATATGAGGATCGATGATTTCGAATGTTGGCATGGTTAGTCTTTTTTCATGTACCGTTGGCGGCAAAGTTCCAGCATCCTGGCATTCACTTTCCAGTTGTCGGCAATGGGCTGACCGGTATAAGGAACGGTCGGCATGTAATTTGGTGGACCAAATTCGGGCGTAATGGTAACGACTTCCCCCCCTTTTGCCCGCCTTTCAACTACGGCATCCCACCAAGTGAGATGTGCATCCAGGGCATCCTTCCATTCCGGAGCATCGATGGCTGTGATCTGAGGTCCTTCGGCGTGCCCGACGCGGGCATGAATGTGCCCCGTAGCCTGAAGTACCTTGTCGATGGTTTCCTTTTGGTTCTGTAGCAGCGACTCATGAACACAGCACCAATGGGATATATCCAATGTTATTTGCAATTCGGGGATCTCTTCAAGGTAACGCAGAGTGCCCGGTGCGTTGAACAGCATTCTCGACCTATGCGTCTCATGATAAATTGGAATATTCGCCGTTTTGGAAACCGCGATGGTATGCTCGATGATCTTTTTATTTTCTTCGAAGGAAAAGAAATCCTTTCCCGCGTGACAATTAACAAAAACGGGGCGGAGGGAAATGGCCAATTCCAAATAGCTGGTAAATTGCTCCAGGTGTTCCTTAAAATTATCCGCACCGGCGCCGGCTAGTAGCGACAATTCAAGTTCATTTTGCTCAACTGCCATTTTCAATTCTTCAATGGCTTCCTTGTTTCGAGGTGCCCATACTTCAATACCGTCGTATCCGATTGTTTTGGCTTGCCGACAAAATTCGGCCATGCTACCCCGAAAGCCCCAGTTAGTGGCCATTATCTTTAACTGCTGCACGGAGGGATGGGTTTGAATTGAAGATGATGCAGGAAGTGGTTTTCCCATCAAAAGTCCGCCTCCCAGGAAAGTAGACTTCTTAATAAAGTTTCTTCTCGATGAAGACATGTGTTCGTTTTGTTTTAGATTTAGGAAACTAAGATAGCAAAAAGAGATAATCAACAAACAATGATACCACCAGACCACTTCAAGACACTCCACATCGACATTAAGGAAACAATCGGATACTTGATACTCAATCGTCCTGATCGCCTCAATGCTCTTAGCCCTGAGATGCTGCAAGAACTAGTCGAAGCGGCCAGGTGGTTCGATCAGCAACCAAATATTAGGATCGTCGTGCTCAAAGGAAACGGGAGAGCATTTTCGGCGGGAGCAGACCTGAAGGCAGCTGCTGGTCCTTTTGAAGAAACCGGAAATTGGGTAAGCAGGCGAGAGCAGACCCAAATCGGACACAGAATGACCAGTGCTATTGCCGGTATGCGGGCCATTACGATTGCCCAGGTACATGGATATGCCATCGGAGGGGCATTCTTATTAATGTTGGCCTGCGATTTTAGAATAGCAGCGGAAGGTACTATTTTTTCCATTCCGGAAATTGACCTGGGCATTCCCTTAACCTGGGGAGGCATTCCCAGGTTAGTGGCGGAAATTGGTCCGGCCAAAACCAAAGAATTGGTAATGACTTGTCGACGATTCGATGCTGTTGAAGCCGAATCCCTGAGAATCTTGAATCGTATCGTATCTTTGCAAGCATTAGAATCTACCTGTCTTTCACTGGCGAAAGACCTTGCAGCCAAACCAGTGGTACCCCTGCAAATGACAAAAGAACAAGTCCATGCGGTAACCAAGCAGATGGGGGAAGCCTACTTAGCTGCTGCGGAAGGAGACATGCTCTTAAGTGTGCTCAGGGACCCCGAATCACAACGGGCAGCTGAGGCCTACCGAAAAAAATCTTTAAAGGGTTAGCTTCAAAAAAACAGAGAATTCGATAGAACGCTGTTAATATGGTAAACATCATTCAAAAGCTCCTAAACGTCCTGGGCCATGAAGTGGTAGTGAGCCGCAAGGCAGCTTCCGAAAGAAGTGCAGGGATATGGAAAAGCCCAGGCAACCTGAATGTAAAAGCACTGCTTCTTCCAAGAACGACCGGAGAAGTTTCCCAAATCATGAAAATATGCCATGAATATGCTCAACCAGTGGTGCCCCATGGAGGTCTGTCTGGTGTCGCAGAAGGGGCCATCACCCAGCCTGATGAAATGGCCCTTAGTCTGGAGCGGATGAATGCCATTTATGAGATCGACGAAGCTGCAAAAACAGTAAGTGTAGGAGCAGGTGTAATTCTGGAGAACCTTAGGAATGCCGTAGCCGAAAAGAATCTGCTTTTTCCTTTGGATATCGGAGCTAAGGGAAGTTGCATGATTGGCGGCAACATTTCTACGAATGCTGGCGGAGTACAAGTAATCCGATATGGATCCACCCGCAGTATGGTTCTGGGCCTGGAAGTTGTTCTCGCGGATGGAACGATTCTCTCTTCCATGGACAAAATGATCAAGAATAACGCAGGCTACGATCTGAAACAGCTTTTCATCGGATCGGAAGGGACACTCGGTATCATTACAAAAGCAGTTCTCAAACTGGAAGAGGCGCCACTCTCTACCAATACGGCATATGTAGCCTTCAATAGCTATTCCAAGGTGATGCAATTCCTGAGAATTGCCGGACAAAAATTAGCGGGTACACTAAGTTCTTTCGAATTGATATGGCAAGACTATTTTGAATTGATGACCAGCCCCCCGTCTCATTATCGCCCCCCACTACCCCATGGCTTCCCCTACTATGTACTCATTGAAGCCCAGGGTGTTGATCGCAAAAAAGACTCAATTCGGTTTCAAGACCTATTGGAAAACGCATTGGAATCAAACCTGATCGAAGATGCTGCTATAAGTCATACTAATTCAGATTTCCAGTGGTTTTGGGGAATTCGCGAAAGCGTGGATTTCATTTTCACCACTCATGATCCCGTTTTTCTATACGACATAAGCCTGCCAATACCCTCCATGGAAGACTATGCCGCGATGGTAAGGCGAAAACTGCAACAAAAATGGCCGAAATCTCGCTTTTACGTTTTTGGGCATATGGGAGACGGGAATTTGCATTTGTTTGCCAGTTGTGGCCAGGAAGATCATGCCACCAAACATCAGGTTGATGAAATTGTATTCAGTCCACTGTCTAAACTAGGTGGTTCCATTACAGCCGAACACGGTATCGGTCTGGAGAAAAAGGCATGGTTACACTTGAGTAGATCGCCGGAAGAAATCCAGCTAATGAAACAAATCAAAAAACTTCTGGACCCCAAGGGAATTTTGAATCGCGGCAAAATAATCGACCTTTAGTTGATTTATTAAACAGGACTAAAAGGCTATAAGCAACAAATTACTCCGAATGGCAAAATATGAATTTGACGGCGGACGCAATTTCGACTGGGGAAAGACCAGTGAAGACTACGCCAAATACCGTGACATTTACCCTGAAAGTCTTTGTAGAAAGCTACTGGATTCTGAGATTGGCCAAAGTGGTCAAAACATCCTTGACCTGGGAACGGGAACTGCCGTATTTCCAAGAATGATGCATCGATTCGGTGGGAATTATACCGGTATTGATGCTTCGGAAAACCAGATCAAAATGGCTCGGAAGCTGGTCGATCAAATGGGCGTTAACATTCGGCTGGAGTGTTGTGCCGCAGAAGCAATCAATTTTTCTGAAGCCGAATTCGATGTCATCACAGCTATTCAATGCTGGCATTATTTCGATTTGGATAAGCTCTTGCCGCAACTCCTCCATCATTTGAAATCCAATGGTCGTCTTGTCATTGTGAATTTTTACTGGTTGCCGGAAGAGTGCGATCTCGTCAAAGCCAGTGAAGAACTCATATTAAAGTACAATCCCGCATGGACCGGTGGTGGTATTCGACGAGTCCAGGTACAAGCCGAAAGAAGGCTGAGCAATCATTTCAAAATAAGCCAGCTTTTTACCTACGATGAAGATATTCCTTTCACTACCGAAAGCTGGTTGGGGAGGATCCGTTCGAGTAGAGCAATCGGCGCCACGCTCTCACCGGACCAAATCAAGGCATTTGACCGGGAACATACCAAGCTGATCCAAAGATTACGACCGAACAATTTCACCGTTTTACATCAGATTACGATGGAAGTATATCAGCTCCTGACCTAAAAAGGACCCTGGAAAAATCATGCTACAGAGGGCCATCGCAAAAATGGATCGCGATAAATTTCGACCCATAAATCCGGAATAATTGAATGACATTTGTTTCATTTGAATGAGGTATTAAATGGTTTAAAAAAGGTTGTTTTGATCGGTGCAAATCTATCGATACAAGACTTCAAAGTAAATGATAAAGGAGCTTGTTGCGCTTTCTATTGATCAGTTGTATCGTATACTTGAGCGGAATGAATTGTGAGCTTTGAAGATTGAGCGTATAAACATCCGAGCACCTTTGGTGTTGTATTTTCCAAAAGCAATTGAAATGAGAAAAATTTGGCTTGTCCTATTTACAGGGGTTCTTTTATACGCTTGTTCTTCCGTAAAAGATCTACCACCAACGGTGACCAATACCGGTTGGAAAGCCAAATCCATTCCTGCTTCTCCTCAACAAAATGACGGCGACCCAGAAGCTGGATTCGACTACATCAGCAATGGCGACTACATCGGGTCAGGTATTCCATATGAAGTATTTGAAAAGAGAGCACTCAAAGGGAAAATGGCCGATGGAGTGTTGGATCGGCCCGGCATCAACGAAAAATTGCCTTATACCTTTACGGCCTTTAAAGGAGAGGGAGGTGTGGAAGTTGTCAATGGAAATTGTTTCACTTGCCATGCCGCGGAGATCGACGGAAAAACCGTACTGGGATTAGGGAATAGCTTCAGTGATTTTCGGATCAGTTTCAAGACTCTTGCCAAAGCTATGGATCTGGGGATGAAGGTTCGCTTTGGTAAAAAATCAGAAGAATGGGCTGCTTATAAAGATTTCCGAGATTATTTTCGAGCATCCGCTCCTTACATTAAGACGAATCAGCCCGGTGCAAATCCGGCAGCGGTATTGGCTGAGGCCTGCGTTATGCACCGCAATCCCGAAGATTTGACCTATTCTGAAAAACCAAACTATACGATCCCCGATTACGCCATAGCGACCGATGTCCCACCACTTTGGCATTTAAAAAAGAAGAATGCACTTTACTACACAGCAGTAGGGCGAGGAGACTTTACCAAACTTCTCTTTCAGGCTTCGGTTCTTGGGATTGCCGACACGACCGCAGCCAGAAATGCCATCACCAATTTCAAAGATGTCATTGCCTGGATTAAAACGATTGAACCCCCAGCTTATCCCTATGACATCGACCGGCAGTATCTGACAAAGGGAGCCATTCTTTACGAAAAAAATTGCAGCGAATGTCACGGTTCTTATGGACTCCATAGCGACTACCCCAATAAGGTAGTTTCGCTGGATGCCATCAAAACGGATCCATTGTACGCCAGTTATGCCATGCGGGCTCCAATTGTCGAATGGTACAACGAGAGTTGGTTCGCCACCAGTGAACCCACCTCTTATTTTGAACCGGAGGCAGGCTATATCGCGCCCCCTTTGGATGGTATTTGGGCAACAGCTCCGTACTTACACAATGGTTCCGTACCTACATTAGAAGATCTCCTCAATAGTTATCAACGCCCCACTTATTGGAAGCGCAGCGGGAAAACGGAAGATTACGACCGAGAAAAAGTGGGCTGGAATTATACCACGGAGAAGAACGGTAAAGGTAAATGGAATTACGATACCACCCTTCCCGGATACAGCAATGCCGGCCATTACTATGGGGATCACCTGACGGCCGATGAACGAAAAGCCGTTATCGAATACCTCAAGACGTTGTAGCCGGCACAAAGATCTTATCTAATTCTTCCTGCAGCCACTCATCGAGGTTGCGATACCAATCCAAATGTGGGGACCATTCATGGCAAGATAAACAGCAGGTCTCTTGCCATTGGTGGCTGCAGGCGGGGCAACGACCTCCGGTATCAAAAGTATTCCAGGTGTGGTGGCACGTACAGGCCCAGCGGGAGTCCGGTTGCGGCTCCCAATCGCATTTAGGGCAGGCTATTTTTACTTCGCACATAGGATGTAGGAATGGTTAAAACGAGCTACGAAATTACATTTTTTCAAGATGGGTAGCAAACCACTACCCCCCCAATACCATCCCCCAAAAAGCATCCCGCTCCTCCTGACTAGGTTGATTATAGGGCTTGATGATCCGAAAACCAACAAAGGGAGAGTCCGTATTCCACCAATAACTCTTAGGGATTTGCGGATCTCTTTCTTTCCACTTCATGCTAGACATCATCCGGGCACCACTGCGATGCTCTTCTGCAGAGTCATCCCACGAACCTCCCCGTACGGTACGGGGATGCAGTTTAGTCGGCTGAGACCAGGGATTAACCAAGGTTGAATCAGTGGGCAAGCTCGCGTAAAAGTCTTTCTTATATTGGTCCAAAGTCCATTCTGCTACATTACCGTGCATATCGTACAGCCCCCAGGGATTCGGTTTCTTCGTTCCTACTTCATGGTACTTTTCATCACTGTTATCGTAATGCCATGCATATTCATCCAACATCTCTACATCATCACCGAAAGAATACGCAGTGGTGGTACCGGCACGGCAAGCATATTCCCATTCCGCCTCAGTCGGCAAGCGGTAAAAGTCACCCGTTTTTTCAGACAGCCATTTGCAATATTGAAGGGCCGCAAATTGTGTCATACTTCCGGCCGGAAAACCTTGTTTTCCCATCCCGAAGGTGGGATCTTCATAGGGAGGACTTGGCCGTGCAACTGCATCGGCATTCCAGCTATCTTCCATTCCTGCTGGAGCTACATCTAATTCCTTTTCTCTGAAAATGTTATACTCATCGAAAGTTACTTCATAAACGCCCATCCAAAAGGGTTCGATGGTGATCTCATGTTGAGGTCCTTCATCGGCTTCATGATTTTCTTCGGCATCGGTAGTCCCCATTACAAAAGTTCCGGCGGGAATCGCAGTCATTTTGAAGGCAACAGTGGTACCGGGAATGGTATCGGTAATGGCTCCAAAAGTAACGGTTTCTTCTTGTGCACTTACCATCAAAGTAAATGACAAGACTATAACAAGGGTAAGGAAAGAGTTTCTAAGCATCGAGTTTTGTTTGTTTTTCAGTAAGACGGAAAGTTAAAAAATCTAATCGCTTTTTGAAAGATTATACGGTGTTGGTCTATTCCGTAACAACATCGTAAGAAAGACTTATCATTACCTTAATGTCATCACCACATACGATCTGGCCAAACATCGCGGATGGCGGTTCAATATTGAAATCACTCATCTTCATCTCTTTTAGCGTTGAAATTTTGAGTCCTGCATCGGTTTTTTCACCGGTGAGGGTAAGTTCAATGTCCCGGCTCTCTCCAGCCATAGTAAGACTTCCTTTTGATATAATAGTAAAGGTTTGATCCGATTTGACCTCGGAAACCGTGGCTGGTTCCGATTGGCGATATTCAATCTTGGGATTGACATCGGCATTGAAAGCCCCCTTAATCTTGTTATTCATGGCAGACCCTCGTCCTCCATCAAGACTTGCTACCTCCACGTAAAAGTAAAAATCTTCGATGGTAGTGGCCTCAGCGTTTAACTCCAGGGAGCCTGATTCAAAACCAAATTTACCAGCCACTGCTTTCCATCCGTGTAAAGTTGAAGTCCCGGTAACCTCGACAGCGGCTTTTTCCGAGTCGGCTAATTGGTAGGTACTCTGATTGATTCCAATATTGGGGAGCACGAAAAATAATACAGCACTTAAGGTGATTGATCTTGTATAAGGCGACATTTTGAATATTTTATTTATCTAACTAATCTAATCGTAAAAGTAGCAAGAATTACACCAAAATGCTACTTCCGGACCACTCCGGTCAACATAAAACCGCAGACCTTCAAACCTCCTTTAACCAGAGTGGCTCGTGAAGCCCGGTTATTCCTATTGCAACGGGCGGCAGGAACACGTCCTGCCTCATAACATACCTTGATCAATTCCTGGATCATGAAACTACCATAGCCCCTTCGTCTAGCATCTTCACGTACATCCATATAAAGGTCAGCAAATGGCCTATTATAGTGGAGTAGGAAACCACCAGTGGCTACGATTTCCCCGTTAACCGCTATTATGTATTCACCGTTGTCCTGTTTTTTCTCATGATAAGTCACATCGGTTGGTAGTCGTTTCCGGAAAATAGCATTCGGAACGGTACGATGTTCGACCCGGTCGGCAGCAAACAAGATCACATCAGAGTGGATTTTTTCAGCAAATTCGTAAAACAAGGAAGTGGTAAAATGATCATTGGTCTGACATTCAAAAAAGGTTGCACCCGAAAGCGCCAAGAATTTGCCAAACAAGGGTAAGGAATAACGACGAAATCCCGGCAGCAAAAAACTTTCGAATACAGTATCTCGATCCTTTAGATCATCCAACCCTTTCATCGATGCATAACCTACCGGCGAATCATCCACCATCAAAAGATAGGAGTCGGTCCAGTTTCTTTCATGACAGGCATTGTATCGGATTTGACAGTTGTGTTCCTGCAGGTACAACTGGCGAAAAACTAGAATCTCCGACAAAGGACATTTCAATACTTTAAAGACCTTCATACTAAGTATTAGATGCTTTTAAAATTAATTTGCAATGGGCGGCTCGGTCATGCATTCCCATTCCCTCAAATAAAGCCGTCGCCAGACGAAAACATCCATCGCCCTTCAAAGGCTGATTTTCACGCTGTAACCAAATCCACCCCATCGCGCAATAAAGCAACCCTAATCCCAAAGTGAAACTTTTATTTCCCGATGATCTCCCCCATTCTCCGATCTTTCTTGATGATGGCAAATCGACTTGGTCACCGTATGCGCCAATCCTCATTAAGTGAGTATGCACTTGAGCCAAATAGTAGCTTCGGAGGTCTCCCGCTCTTTTGAAAAGCTCCTCCGCTTCCATTGAATGGCGTAAAGCCGTTTCGAAATTCCCCTCTATTGAATTTAGATACGCAGTTCGGTGAGCCACTTGCCCCAATCCAATTGAAGCACCAGCTTCTTCATAAAACTCTTTTGCTTCCAAATAATAAGCCTGAGCTTCCGATACATCAATTTTGCTGTTTCGCCACTCCTGTTCGGACAAGACATTTCGGAGGCTCCCCAATTCCATCAAATGATCCGTCAGTTCGACGTTAAAAGCGCTGGGGGTACTAAAGGGAGCCGCCAATTGATCACCTGCTAATAGCAGGCAAGTTCCGATACCCGGTAGGCATTCGTCTTCCTGATAATGAGAAATTGCTTCATCCAGGTAATGTTGAACCGCCGATTCCTTACCTGCCCTTAAAGAAAGGTCCGCCATCAACTGGTACAGATACCCCTTGAAACTGGCATTAGCCCCCTCCAGCTGGTCGGACTGGCTTAAAGCCCAGGAAAGGTGTTGCAACCCCATCTGAAGCACTTGCTCAAGGTAAGCAGCATGCCCACTAAATGCCCTACGTACAGATGCTCGATGCGAATAAATGATGGGCAGTACTTCTTCAATCAGTAAATCCTCCAGAGTTTTTAGGTGCAAATTCTGGCGGCATCGCATTCGCTCTACCCGCATAGATTTACTGCGCTCTGCCCTTGACCAGTATTCGAAAGAATGCTTTAATCGGGCACCATTCCCATCTGGAAATAAGTCATGCTCCCAAGTTTCTGTCAACCATTGATAATTTAAGAGGCGTAAAGAAGCCCGGCTATTTTGCCCGAATCCGGATGCTGCTTTTCTAAAATTAAGCCTCGCCAAATCAATCTGGCCCTGAAGAAGGTAAACAACCCCTAAGTTGGAATATAAAGTCGGTATTGCAGATACTCTCCCCATTTTAATCGCCAACTCCAATTGTTCTTCCTGATATTTTTGGGCAGAGACGTAGTCGTTAGCAAAAAGTTCTTGCAAAAGCGAACAACCCGGAATCACATCAACCTTTTTTCCTGGCTACAAAATTCAAACTAGCCGAGTTGACGCAATGCCTCGTCTGCTTAGAAGTAAAACCCTCGCCTTTGAAAACATGCCCCAAATGACCATCACAATTAGAGCAGACAATTTCAGTACGTCTACCATCTGCATCTGGTAATTCGGTCACATTGTCTTCAATGATATCGTCAAAACTTGGCCATCCGGTACCGGAATCGAATTTTGTTTCCGAACTAAATAATGGTTGGTTGCATTGTTTACAGAGGTAAATTCCCGCTTCCTTGTTTTTGTGATAGGCTCCGGTAAACGCACGTTCAGTCCCCTTATTTATAATAACATACGCTTCAAACTCAGTTAATTCACGATAATTATCTGGATTTGTAATAACGGAAGGTACTTCGGTCAACTCAACTGGCTTATGCTGTGCCTGGACACAAGAGGACAAGATTAGGAGGCCGCCGAAGTACATAAGAAAACTTATTTTACTCATATCAAACGATTGGTAATCTTAAATTAGATGATCGATGCGTAATATTAAACACAAAAACCAACGATTGGGTCATTATCCTCCCCGGTCAAGTGCCCATTGATTCAATATTACACTAAGCAAAATCAATAAACTAAAATATTATTCTGCAAACGCCAAAAAACCCCCTTTTTATTTGCATTCACAGTCATTATTTCGTAATATTATTTAAAAATGGCTGATTATCCACTCGTCACAGATTACATGGCAACAAAATTGGTCACTTTTACCCCTGATACCGATATCCGGGTTGCCATCAACACCATCTTGAAGCGACAAATCTCCGGTGCTCCCGTCTTAAATGAAAAGCGAGAATTGGTAGGAATGCTTTCCGAAGTAGATTGCTTGAAAATTCTGGTAAAGGGCCCCTATGATGAAGCTCCAGCAGAATTTGGCACGGTCGGCAACTTCATGTCTACTACGGTCCATACCATTAGTGCCGATCAAACCATTCTTTATGCAGCATACGAATTTGTTAATTCCGGCTACAAACGACTTCCAGTTGTTAAGGACGGAAAGCTGATTGGCCAAATCAGCCGTAGCGATGTCTTAAGGGCTATTCAAAAGATGGGACCAGATATAAAAATGGTTCCGGACAGTTGGAAAGGCCGCGTTCCTACAATTCCAAATCACAAACGAGGAAGACATACAGAAAATTCATGAAACCTTCCCTTTCCAATTGCGTTTGACTTTACATGATCACTCATGAAACACACCAAACGCATCTGGGTAGGCCGCGTTATTGTAGAGTGCCATAACTGTTTTCGCCAAACCACATTGGATTTAGACAACTTACCTACAATACCGGTACATTTTACCGAGGCCTACCCAACTTCTTTCCTTTTTGCTCCTTTCTATTAACGCTCCTTTCAACATCATCCTTACAAAAACGGGTAATTAATGTTATAGGACAGAACTGGCATTTGCATGATGATCATCGAGCAAGTATCCTCCTAAATTCCAACAAAAGAAACATTTGAATGTTACCTCAGCCAAATTATTCATTCAAATTGCTTCTTATGAAAAAAATTGTGTTTACTCTATCCTTGCTTCTGGCATCGCTTTTCGCCATTGCTCAGAATTCAGTGGTCGATATCATAGTCAACAGTGAAGACCATGACACCTTGGAGGCAGCGGTAATTGCCGCAAACCTGGTGGAAACCTTGAGTGGAGACGGGCCATTTACCGTCTTTGCACCAACCGATGATGCCTTCGCTGCTTTACCGGATGGTCTATTGGATCAGCTATTGGCCGACCCGGCGGGTGAGCTAACAAATATACTGTTGTATCACGTCCTCAACGGAGAAGTGCTCTCTACCGATCTCTCCGACGGAATGACCGCTACTACTGTACTGGGTAAAGATATTACAGTCACCATTAATAGTGATGGAGTATTCATCAATGATGCAAAAGTGACCATGGCCGATATTGATGCGGACAACGGTGTCGTGCATGTCATCGACGCAGTTCTGGTGCCACCCACCAATACGGTGGTCGATGTCATTGTCAACAGTGAAAACCACAATACTTTGGAAGCGGCAGTGGTCGCCGCCGGACTCGTAGAAACGCTGAGTGGAGACGGGCCATTTACCGTCTTTGCACCAACCGATGATGCCTTCACTGCTTTACCGGATGGTCTATTGGATCAGCTATTGGCCGACCCGGCGGGTGAGCTAACAAAT